>DATEDR010000041.1:0-24861 GCA_035281605.1 Sphingobium sp. | reverse complement strand
GCGCTCGACCTCGGCTTTTTCACGCTGAAATGGTACAGCCTCGCCTATCTGGCAGGGATCCTCATCGGTTACTGGTATCTGCTGAAGCTGGTGGCCCAACCTGGCTCCCCCATGGGGCGGCGCCATGCCGACGACATGATCTTCTACGCGACGCTCGGCATCATCATCGGCGGGCGCCTCGCCTATGTTTTCTTCTACCAGCCCGAAATCCTTGCCCATCCCCTGGACATCTTCAAGCTGTGGAACGGCGGCATGTCCTTTCACGGCGGCGCTGTCGGCGTCTCGCTCGGCATCCTCTACATGGCCAGGAAGGAAAAGCTGAGCTGGCTGCAAATCCACGATTATGTCGCTTGCTGCGTCCCTTTCGGCCTGTTCTTCGGGCGGCTTGCCAATTTTGTGAACGGGGAATTATGGGGCAAGGAAACGGACGTTCCCTGGGCGATGATTTTCCCGACCGGAGGTCCTTTCGCTCGCCATCCCAGCCAGCTTTACGAAGCCTTTTTCGAAGGCATCGTGCTTTTCCTGATCCTTGCCTTCGCATTCTGGAAGACGCGCGCGCGCTACAAGCCTGGGCTGCTCGTCGGCCTGTTCCTCCTATGCTATGGCATTTTCCGCTTCGGCATCGAATATTTTCGGGAAGCCGATGCCCAGTTGATGGAGTTCGCGGCGCGCACCGGCCTTCATATGGGCCAGTGGCTCTGCGTTCCTATGATCCTGGGTGGCCTCTACCTTGTCATGACCGCCAAGGGACGGCGCGTGCGGGTGGAACCGATCGCAGGCAGCGCGAGTGTCAGCTGAACTGACGCTGGCAGAGCGCCTCGCCCGTCAGATCGACGCGGGCGGCCCGATCTCGGTCGCCCATTATATGGCCGAGGCGAATCAGCACTATTACGGTACGCGCGATCCGCTGGGCGCGGCGGGTGACTTCACCACCGCGCCCGAAATCAGCCAGATGTTCGGCGAATTGATCGGTCTTTGCCTCGCCGATCTGTGGATGCGGTCGGGGAGCCGACCCAATGCCCGCTACGTCGAACTGGGACCCGGTCGCGGCACGCTGGCTTCGGACGCGCTGCGGGCCATGGCAAGCGCTGGCCTCTCCCCCCAGGTACATTTCATCGAGACGAGTCCGACGCTGCGGGAACGACAGCATGCCCTCCTCCCCCATGTTCTTCATTATGACACTGTAGCCGATCTGCCCGGCGATGGTCCGCTGCTGGTCGTTGCCAACGAGTTTTTCGACGCGCTGCCGGTGCGGCAGATCGTCCGCACCGGCAACGAATGGCGCGAGCGGGTCGTCATCCGGCCGGAGGAGGCCGAGCCCGAGCGCTTTCTCGCCATGCCCGGCTACCGTCGCGTGGAAGCCGGCATTCCCCCGGTGGCCGCAGATGCCCCCGACGGCTCCATCCTGGAGATGCCGCTGGCGGGAGCAGCGATCGCACTGGAACTGGCGCATCGGATCATGCGGCAGGGCGGCGCCGCCATCATCGTAGATTATGGCTATGAAGGACCGGCAGTCGGGGACACGCTACAGGCCGTGCGCGGGCACAAATTCGCTGATCCTTTTCTGGAGCCGGGGGAAAGCGATCTCACCACCCATGTCGATTTCACGACGATCGGCAATATGGCGCGGCAGGCGGGGCTTCGCGTGCTGGGCCCGGTCGCGCAAGGCGGCTTCCTGCGCCATCTGGGAATCGATGCTCGTGCGGAGCAGTTGGCCCGAACGTCGCCGGCTCGCGCGGAGGATGTGAACCGCGCCCGTCATCGTCTGACCGCCGATGACGCCATGGGCACGTTGTTCAAGGCGATGGCCTGGGTTCATCCTGATTGGGCCGATCCGGCAGGCTTCGAAGGGCGATGACCAGCCAGAGGATTAAAAATCAGTCTTCCTGATGATAGCGACTGAGTCGGCGGATGAAGCCGATCAGTCCCGTCTGCCGGCTGCGCTTCATGCGCTCGGCATGCAGGATCGTTTGTACCCGCTGGAAACAATCCTCCGCATCGACATTGCAGAGAACATAATCATAGCCATCCCAGTGGGCGATCTCGTTTGCGGCGCGGGACATGCGGCCTTCGATAACCTCTTCGCTGTCGGTCGCGCGCGCCCGCAGCCGACGCTCCAGTTCCTCCATCGACGGGGGCAGGATGAAAACGCGCACAACGTCTCCGCCGGCGATCTGGTGCAACTGCTGCGCGCCCTGCCAGTCGATGTCGAACAGCACGTCGCGGCCACTTTTCAGCATCGCTTCGACCGGGGCACGCGGCGTGCCATAACGGTTGCCGAACACATGCGCCCATTCCAGGAACTCATGCTCCGCCGTCATCCGGCGGAACTCTTCCAGGTCGACAAAATGATAGTCTTTCCCTTCGACTTCGCCCGGCCGCATCGGTCGCGTCGTCGCGGATACGGACATGGCAAGGTCCGGCTCGGCCGCGAGCAGCTTGCGCGCGATCGTGGACTTGCCAGCGCCGGAAGGAGAAGAAAGGACGAAAAGTACGCCACGGCGCTTGAAATCGGGCGTCTCGGTGGGGATGCTGTCGGCCATGGCCGCTAGTGACGCCGTGGGCGACATTTGGCAAGAGGGGCGAAGGGGGGAACGGGGTTGTTACGACGCAAGCGGATCCGCAATCGCCGGGGATTCATCGCCGCCGGCCTCATCGCGCTGGCGACCTGCGCGCTCCTGTTCCTCATGGCGCGTCCTCCGCTTTGCACCTGCGGAACCATCGAATTATGGCACGGGTCGCTCGATAGCGGCAACAGCCAGCATATTGCTGACTGGTACAGCCTCAGCCATGTCATTCATGGCTTCCTTTTCTATGCCGGCAGTTGGGCGGTGATGCGTCGAGAACCGGTGGGCGTGCGCCTGACCGTAGCCGTCGCAATCGAATCACTATGGGAAATCCTGGAAAACTCGCCGATCATCATTGACCGCTATCGCACCGCCACCATCGCGCTGGGATATAGCGGGGACTCGATCCTCAATTCGATGAGCGATATCGGGATGATGAGCTTGGGCTTTTTCTTCGCCGGGCGCGCGCCTGTGGCGGTCACGCTCATCACCGGCGTCGCGCTGGAGCTTATTGCGCTCTATGTCATTCGCGACAATCTGACGCTGAACGTCCTGATGCTGGTTTGGCCGATCGAAGCCGTGAAAATCTGGCAGTCGGCGCTTTAGGAGGTCTTCGTCCCCCTCGCTTTCCTCGCTTCCGCTATCAATATCGGCTCGCCGCTCTTGTCCGGCAGCGCCTTTATCGCGCGTTTCCGTCCCACCTCGCGCTTGGCCTCATAGGCTTTGCCCACCAGATAAGCGCCCGTGACGAACAGCGCGCCCAGCGGATAGCGCATGATAAGCCGCTTGGCACCCATCCCGGCGACCAGCCCTACCACGCCTTTCTTGCCGGTCGCCGCAGCTACCCGCGCCGCGACCACCGCGGCTCCGACCCGCGCCGATTTTCGCAACAGACCCGCGCGGGTAGGCGGACGGACGGTGACGAGAGGCTGAGTGGGAGCTTTCTTCTTCATGATGCCCTCAATGTATCGCGCGGAGGCCGGTTCCACCAGGATCAGACCATATTTTCCGGTCGGACCAGCCGATCGAAGGTCGCTTCGTCGACCAAACCGAGCGCAAGGCCCGCTTCCCTTAGCGTCAGACCCTCGGCATGCGCATGCTTGGCGATCCTGGCGGCATTGTCATAGCCGATCTCGGGCGTCAGCGCCGTCACCAGCATCAGCGAACGTTCCACCAGTTCGGCAATCCGCTTTTCATTGGCGACGAGCCCTTCGATGCAACGTTCCGCGAAGCTGTCCATGCCGACACTGAGCAGATGGATCGACCGCACCACCGCCGCGCCGATCATGGGCTTGAAAACATTGAGTTCCAGATGTCCTTGCAGGCCGCCGATGCTCACCGCCTGATGATTGCCCACGACCTGCGCCGCCACCATGGTCAGCATCTCGCACTGGGTCGGGTTGACCTTGCCAGGCATGATCGAACTGCCCGGCTCATTGGCGGGGAGTTCCAACTCCCCCAGTCCCGACCGCGGTCCACTTCCTAGCAGCCGGATATCGTTCGCGATCTTGGTCAGCGCTACCGCGAGCGTCGCCAGCGTGGAGGAAAGGTGGACGAGCGGATCATTGGATGCCAGCGCCTCGAACTTGTTCTCGGCGGTCCGGAAGGGCAGTCCGGTGATGGCCGCTATCTCTGCCGCCACCGCAGTATCGAAGCCATCGGGCGCGTTCAGCCCTGTGCCCACCGCCGTACCGCCCTGCGCCAAGGCCATCATCCCGTGCATCGCCGCTGGTTCGATCCGCTTGCGGCAACGGTAGAGCTGATGCGCATAGCCCGAAAATTCCTGCCCCAGCGTCAGCGGCGTCGCATCCTGAAGATGGGTGCGCCCGATCTTGACGATGTCCGCCCAGGCCTTCGCTTTCCCTTCCAGAGCAAGATGCAGGCGATCCAGCGCCGGGAAAAGTCCCTCCACCACCGCGCGCGCTGTGGCGATGTGCAACGCCGTCGGGAAACTGTCGTTCGACGATTGTCCCATATTCACATGGTCGTTCGGGTGAACCGGTGCCTTGCCGCCCCGCTTACCGGCCAGCGCTTCATTGGCGATTCCGGCGATCACCTCATTGACGTTCATGTTCGATTGGGTGCCGCTGCCTGTCTGCCAGATGACGAGGGGGAACTGATCGTCATGGCGCCCCGCCACTACGTCCGCCGCCGCGGCCTCGATCGCGTCGGCCAGCTTCGGATCAAGGCCGTGACTGCGGTTAACGCGCGCCGCCGCCTGCTTCACGATGGCGAGCGCGTGGACGATGCCGATCGGCATGCGCTCCTCTGGGCCGAACGGAAAATTCTCGATGCTGCGCTGGGTCTGCGCGCCCCAATAGGCGCTAGCCGGCACCTTGATGGCGCCGATGCTGTCGGTTTCGGTACGAGTGGCAACCAAGGTGAATTCCCTTCACATGGGGCGCCGCCAATCTGGGAAGCGGACCGTCTGTCCGCCAGCCCTTATTTCTTCTTGCCGAAATCCACAGTGACCACGTTGGAGCCATCCTCGCTCTTCACCTGCGGCGCGTCATTCTCGGCTTCTTCGTGCGGCTCCGGCGACTCGTCGCCTTGCACCTGAAACTGGAGCGCGAAATTGACTGCCGGATCGACGAAAGCCGTGATCGCGGCAAAAGGAATGTAGAGGTTCGCCGCCACCTGATTGAAGGTCAGGCTAACCCCGAACGCATCGTCACCGACCTTCAGGTCCCAGAATTTATTCTGCAGGACGATCGTCATCTCGTCGGGAAAGCGTTCGACCAGATTGCGGGGGATATCCACGCCCGCGGCCTGAGTCTTGAAGGTGATATAGAAATGATGGCTGCCCGGCAGGCCACCTGACCGCTCCACTTCGCGCAGGACGCGTCCGACCACGGCACGCAGCGCCTCCTGCACGATTTCGTCATAGGGAATCAGGCTATCGGGCAGGTCTTCGCTCATGGGTGAATGTCCTAACGAGGCCGCGCGGCGGGTCAAGTGCGCGGGGCACATTGCATGGCGGCCCCCTTTCGGTATAGGGCGCAGCCATGCGCAAGGCCGAAATTCACCGCAACACTGCGGAAACGCAGATCGACGTGACCGTCAATCTCGACGGCACGGGCGTCTATACGGTTTCAACCGGTATCGGCTTCCTCGATCATATGATCGAACAGCTGTCGCGCCATTCGCTGATCGACATGGACGTGCAGACGGTGGGCGACCTGCATGTGGACCAGCACCACACGACCGAGGACACGGCGATCGCGATCGGCGAGGCGGTGGCAAAGGCGCTGGGCGACAAGCGCGGCATCACCCGCTATGGCAGCGTTTATTCGCCGATGGACGAGACGCTGAGCCGCGTCTCGCTCGACATTTCGGGCCGTCCCTGGCTGGTGTTCAAGGCGGACTTCACAGTCCAGCGCCTTGGCGAGTGGGACACGGAGATGATCGAACACTGGTTCCACAGCTTCGCGCAGGCGGCCGGGATCACGCTGCACGTCGAAAATCTCTACGGCAGCAACAATCACCATATCGTCGAAAGCTGCTTCAAGGGCCTGGCCCGCGCGCTTCGGCAGGCGGTGGAGATTGACCCGCGCAAGGCGGATGCGATCCCTTCCACCAAGGGGATGTTGTGACCGCGCTTGCCCTTATCGACTATGGCGCCGGCAATCTTCATTCGGTCTACAACGCCCTGCGCAAGGCGGGCGCGAACGACGTCACCATAACGGCCGACCCGCAGGTCGTGGCGGCGGCGGATCGTATCGTCCTGCCCGGCGTCGGCGCCTTTCGTGCCTGCCGCGACGCGTTGGTCGCTATCCCCGGTATGGTGGAGGCGATGAACGACGCGGTAGGACAGCGGGGCGCGCCTTTCCTTGGCGTCTGCGTCGGCATGCAGCTGCTTGCTGACGCCGGCGAGGAATTCGGCCGTCACGAAGGGCTTGGCTGGATCCCAGGGGTCGTGCGCCTGATCGAGCCTGGCGATGCCGCCGTCAAGATCCCGCACATGGGCTGGAACGACGTCATCCTGCAAGGCGCTCCGCCGCTGCTGGAAGCCGGCGAAGCCTATTTCCTGCACAGCTATCATTTCGAAGCCGCAGATCCGGCGCATGTCGCCGCCGTGACCAATCATGGCGGCCCGCTGGTGGCCGCCGTCGCACGCGACACGATCATCGGCTGTCAGTTCCACCCGGAAAAGAGCCAGAATTATGGCCTTTCCTTCCTGTCCCGATTCCTGGAGTGGCGTCCTTGAGCCTCATCGTTTTCCCCGCCATCGACCTCAAGGGCGGCCAGGTCGTCCGCCTTGCCGAGGGCGACATGGACCGTACCACCGTCTATGGCGACGATCCCGCGGCACAAGCGCTGATTTTCGCGCAGGCGGGCGCCGAGCATCTGCACGTGGTCGACCTCGACGGCAGCTTCGCTGGCCATGCCGTTAACTCTGACGCGGTGGAGCGCATCGTCGAATCCTTCCCCGGTCATGTCCAGTTGGGCGGTGGCATCCGCAACCGCGAAGCGGTGGAGCGCTGGTTCGACCTTGGCGTCTCGCGGATCGTCATCGGCACCGCCGCACTGAAGGATCCTGCCTTCGTGAAGGCCGCGGCGCGTGACTTTCCGGGAGGCATCGTCGTAGCCGTGGACGCGCGCGACGGCTTCGTCGCGACCGATGGCTGGGCGGAAAAATCGGACGTGCCCGTAGTGGATCTCGCTCGCCGCTTCGAAGATGCCGGAGTCGCCAGCCTGCTGTTCACCGACGTCGGGCGCGACGGGCTGCTCAAGGGCTGCAATATCGACGCGACCGTCAATCTCTCCCGAGCGACCGACATACCGGTGATCGCCAGCGGCGGGGTGGCAGGAATCGCGGATATTCGCATCCTCAGCCTGCATGCTGATGAAGGCATAGAAGGCGTTATTACGGGGCGTGCGCTCTATGACGGCCGCCTGGATCTCAAGGCCGCGCTGGCGATCGCGAAGGCAGCGGCGTGAATCCTCTTCCCGCCTCCGTCCGGTTCGAGCTTGGAGCATAGCCGCATGACCGTCCGCACGCGCGTCATCCCTTGCCTCGATGTCGCCAATGGCCGGGTGGTCAAGGGCGTGAACTTCGTCGACCTGCGTGACGCGGGCGACCCGGTCGAACAGGCGCGGGTCTATGACGCAGCGGGTGCCGACGAGCTTTGCTTCCTGGACATCACCGCCACGCATGAGGCGCGCGGAACCATCCTGGACGTCGTCCGTCGCACCGCCGAGGTTTGCTTCATGCCGGTCACCGTGGGTGGCGGCGTCCGCAGTGCGGAAGACGCGCGCGCGCTCCTGCTCGCGGGCGCGGACAAGGTCGGGATCAACAGCGCCGCGGTCGCTCGACCCGAAGTCGTTGCCGACATTGCGGATCGCTTCGGCAGCCAGTGCGTCGTCGGATCGGTCGATGCGCGCCGCGTGGCGGACGATCGCTGGGAAATCTTCACGCATGGTGGCCGAAAGCCGACCGGCATCGACGCCGTCGAACATGCTGTGCGCCTGGCGGAACTGGGCGCTGGCGAATTGCTCGTAACCTCAATGGACGGCGACGGCACGAAGCGGGGCTATGACCTGGCGCTCACCCGCACGATCGCAGACGCCGTGACGGTTCCGGTCATCGCCAGCGGTGGCGTCGGCACGCTCCAGCATCTGGTCGAAGGGGTGATCGAAGGTCATGCCAGCGCCGTCCTCGCCGCCTCCATATTTCATTTCGGCCAGCATACGGTGGCAGAGGCGCATCAGGCGCTGGCTGCCGCCGGCGTGCCGGTTCGGCAGGTTTCCCATTGACGGCCCGAGCGTCGGAGGCTTGATGAGCAGCATGCGCTCCACCCTTTCCAACCTTGAAAAGACTATCCGGCAGCGGCGGTCAGCCGATCCGGGCCAATCCTATGTGGCAAAGCTCACAGCGCGCGGCCGCGCCAAGATTGCGCAGAAGGTCGGCGAAGAAGCGGTCGAAGCGGTGATCGCCGCCATGGCCTCCGACCGCGACGGGCTGATCGGCGAAAGCGCGGATCTGCTCTTCCACCTGCTTGTCCTGCTCGCCGATCTCGACATTCCGCTGGATGCCGTGCTGGACGAACTCGACCGCCGCGAGGGCGTGTCCGGCATCGCTGAAAAGGCGGCGCGCCCGCGCGACTGACGCACCCTCCCCGGAAAGATATTGCCGGCCCCGCGTTTCCGCATCAGCTTCGCGGGAAACAGCAACAGGAGGGCATATGGTTCGGACAATCGTGGGCGGGCTGCTGGGCGGCTTCGCTATGTATCTGATCGGCTTTCTCTTCTGGGGAACGCCCCTGAGCGCCATCGCCTTCAACCGCACGAGCGAACAGGCGGGCGCCAATCTCCAGACCGCGATGGCTCAGACGCTGACCCCAACCGGCGCCGGCGTTTATGTCGTGCCAGATCCTGCCACGGCACAGGGCACCATCCTCTACGGCAAGGGCCCGGTGGCGATGATCTATTACAACAGCAGCGGCTTTCCCGTCACCGACAGTGCCGCGTTGATCGGCGGCTTGATATTGGCCCTCGTCGTAGGCGTGGTGTTCGCCCTCGCGCTCCGCTTCGCGGCTTCTGATTTCGGTGCCAGGAGCCGCGTAGCGATCCTCTTTTCACTCGCGGCGGCGCTGTGGCTGCATGTCGGCCAAGCCGTGTTCAATCATGCGCCCTGGGGCTACATTCTTTATCTGGCCTTCAGCGACTTCCTCGCGCTTGCCGTTGCCGGCCTGGTCGCTGCCAAGCTCATGGGCCGGAGCGTCGACACTATGTCTGACGCCGCTACCTTGCATTAGCCTCCTCAGCCAGGACGATCATGCAGCGCGCATGCCGCTCTGCGATGGCCAGGCAATCTTCGCCATAGCCACCACCCATGGTGCTGGCGATCGGGATGCCCCGCCGACGCGCCTCCCGCATTACGGCGCGGTCGCGCGCGTCCAGACCCCTGTCGGTCAGGGCAAGCCGTCCCAACCGGTCCTCCTGATGCACATCTACGCCCGCCTGATAGAGTATGAGATCGGGCGCGAAATCCTCCAGCACTCCCGGCAACACCCCCATCACCACCGCCAGATACTTCTGGTCCCCAACCCCATCCGCCAGCGCTATGTCCAGCGATGAGCGCGCTTTGTGGACCGGAAAATTCTTCTCCGCATGGATGGATAGGGTGAACACATCCTCTCGTCCCGTCATCAACTCTGCGGTCCCGTCTCCCTGATGCACGTCCAGATCCAGGATGAGGACGCGCCGCGCGTCTCCTTCCGCGATCAATCGATTCGCGGCGATGGCCAAGTCGTTGAACACGCAATAGCCCGCGCCGCTCTCACGTAGTGCATGATGGCTACCCCCCGCCGCATTGGCGGCATAGCCGTGGCTCATGGCCAGCTTCGCAGCCATCCACGTGCCCCCTGGCGAGAGCATCGAGCGCCGCATAACCCGCTCCGTCACCGGAAAGCCTATGCGCCGTTCCTTTTCAGCAGGTACATCGACATTCGCGACCGCCGCCACATAGGCAGGATCGTGGACAGCTTCGATCCAATGGCGGGGCATGGGCTGCGGCTCGTGGACGGTGAAGTCCGTCCCGCTCGCCCGCAATCGATCCATCACCAACCCATATTTGTCGAAGCGAAAGCGGCTATCCGCTGTGGCCGGAGAGACATAGGCAGGATGGTGAACGACATGCAGCATCATCTTTTTCCGATCCCGAGTTTGAACGATGGGGGCTTTGCGCTATCTGGTCCAGCATGAACCGTCCCGATTTGATCCATTTATCCGTCGCATCGCTCATCGGCCTGAGCGCTGCTCCGGCCTTGACGCAACCCCCTGCGGTCGTCCCCACCCTGCCCTCGCCGGCTCCGCCAGTGATCACGCCACCCCCAATCATCACTCCGCCGCCGGTGCCGATCCCCGTCCCCTCGTCCTCTCAGACCGCCTGGCTTAACAATTGGCTGAAGGGCGGCGCGGAACAGGGCCTGATGGCGCGCAGCAAGGCGACCGACGGTTTAAGCGGCGATGCGCTGATTTCCGCGGTACTCGACCGGGCAAAAGCGCTCAGCACAGGCCGCGTAGACACGGCCGACTTCCTCAATATATGGGCGCTGCGCCCCGGCACATTCGATCCACGGCCTGGCCTTGCCCGGGCAATCGCCGACGACCGCCTGCCGCAATGGGCCGCAACCCTGACCCCGCCCTATTCGGGCTATGATGGGCTACGCAAGGGTCTTTCCACCTATGAACGGATCCGTGACACGGGGGGGTGGCCGGCGCTGACGGCGCAATCTTCGCCCGATGCCGTGCGCAGGCGCCTCGCCATCGAGGACAAGAGCGTTCAGCCCGGCGAAAAGCTGACCGACGTCCTCCAGCGCGCCCAGCGCCGCTACGGCCTCAATCCCACCGGCCTGCTGGATGCGCGTACGCTCAAGGAACTGAACGTCCCCGTCGAAGATCGCATCGCCGCGATCATGGCGAACATGGAGCGGTGGCGCTGGATGCCGCGCCAGTTGCCGGTCAACCGGGTTCAGGTGAACATCGCCGCCGCAGTCCTCACTGTGTTCGAAGGGGATCAGCCAGTCACCTCCATGCGCGCCGTCACAGGCGCGCCGGACAATGCGACGCCGATGCTGTCGTCCAGCATCCATTCGATCGTCGTCAATCCGCCCTGGAACGTCCCCGCCTCCATCGCCAAGAAGGAATTGTGGCCCAAGGGCCGCGCGGCGCTGAAGCGACAGGGCTACAAAATCGTCGGCACCCCCGAGACCGGAGAGCGGATCGTCCAGCCGGCGGGGCCCAACAGCGCGCTCGGCCGGCTGAAATTCGACTTCAGCAATCCCTTTGCCGTCTATCTGCATGACACGCCTTCGCGCGGGAAGTTTTCGAGCTACGACCGCCTCGCCAGCCACGGCTGCATCCGCCTTGAAAAACCGGTGCCGCTGGCGGAACTCATGCTGGCGAGCAACCCGACCCTGGCCGGGCAGGTTCAGACGATGATCGACACCGGCAAGACCCAGCGGGTCGCGCTACCCAAAGAGGTGGCCGTCTATTTGCTCTACTGGACCGCTTTCGCGAGCGCCAATGGCACGATGAACTTCCGTTCGGACCCCTATGGGTGGGACAAGTTGCTCGCGCAGAAAATCGAAGCCTCCAGCCGCCGGCTTGATCCCACGGCGGCTCCATCCACCATCGCATCGAAGGACTGACACCCCATGCGCAGATTAGCCTTTGCCGCCCTCGCCGGCGCGCTCGCCCTTTCCGCCTGCGGCAAGAAGGAGGAAGAGGCGCCCGTGGTCAACAATCTGGTCGAGCCGCCGGTCGAAAACGTCATCATCGAAGAACCGGAAGCGCCGCTGCCCAGCAACAATGCGTCCGCGCCCCAACCTGCGCCGCCGCCGACTATTTCGGAACGGCAGCAGATTCAGGACGATGCCGAAGCGACCGGTATGACGGCCCGCCTCGACAGCGCTGGCTCGAGCGAAGCGGCGAACGCGAGCGAATAAGGCCAAGGCTGGCCGCCTTCGGACGAATGGCGGCTGGCTTTCCGGCTCAACCCCTTGGACCGACGGCGCAGCTTTGCTATATTCCCCCGATGGATCGCCGTAGTTTTACAAAGCTCGCTTTGAGCGGGCTCGCCTTTTCTTTTCTAGCCGACAGCGCCGGACGCGCTGCGCTCTCATCGTCGCCGCAACCCTCACCCCTTGTCCCGCCGGCACCTTCGCCTCTTCCAAAGGGGCCGCTCGCGACGCAACCCTATGCCAAACTGCTCGACCGGGCGAAGGCGGCGCTGGATCATCACAGCCATAGGTTCGAGCTTCGCGACCGGGTGGCGCTGGCGGATTTCGACGCGCCTTCGCGTGAATTGCGCTTTCATATCGTCGATCTGATGGGGGGGCACTCCAGTTCCTATCTGGTCGCCCATGGCCGGGGATCGGATCCGGAACATTCGGGCTGGCTCCAAAGCTTCTCCAACGAACCCAACTCACTCGCCAGCAGCGCAGGCGCCTACAAAACCGGCGAGATATATGAAGGCCAGCACGGCCGCGCGATGCGTCTCGCCGGGCTCGATCCGCAGAACAACAACGCCGAAATTCGAGCCATCGTCATCCATGGTGCCGACTATGTGAACGAGAATCACATCGCCACCTGGGGCAAGATCGGCCGCAGCGAAGGTTGCTTCGCCGTCGCGCGTCACATGCTACCGCAATTGCTTGGCCTCTTGGGCCCGGGTCGGATGGTCTACGCCAACAAGCTGAGAGACAGCGCCTGACCCCGCATCTTGGGCACCGAGCCTAACTGCGCGCGAATTCGCAGAAATCGTGCGCCGTCAGGAATTCCTCCTCACGCCGTACGGAGCGGGCCGTAGCTTCGGCGTCCTCCCCCCACTGCTCCATTTCCCACGCTTCGTCGATCTCAGACGCTGCCCAGATCGTTTCCGGATCATGGCCGCCATCCATCAAGGCGAGCCCGCATATCAGCGACCCGGACAAGGTGACCAGCGTCGACAGCCCGGCGAGGCTGAACGCATCATAAGACGCCACGATGGCGCTCAACCGTTCCAACGTCTCAGCAGGCTGCGCAACTGGAATGATCCCCTGCGTTACTCGAAAGGTAACATCATAGCGTTGCTCCGCCCAAGCGAGCAGCGGGTCCCAAGCCGCCGCTTCGCGCTCTATAAGGGCAGCGGGCCCCTCGGCGCGGTAACACAGCAGGTCGCTTTCCCCATAATGCGCGATCCCAGCGGCAAAGCTCTCGCGATTGGGTTCGATCTGATCGATCGCGCCATTGGCGAGCCCGGTGAACGGCATAGACCGCGGATCGATCATATCGCCCTGTCCTCGCCACTCCTGTGCGATGGCTTCGGCGAGCCGCGCGTTGGGCAAGGCCAGGGCCGCCCGCGCCGGTGTGCGGACGGGTCGGCCATCCAGCCGAATTTCAAAACACTCATCGGCGGCAACGACCGCCACATCCTTGTAGAAACGCTTCATTGGGGCGGCATCTCGTCCTTGTTCGAGACCGGCTTTTTGAACAGCGCCAGGAGCAGGCGCGGTACGATGACAAACTGGAACAGGCCGACGACAACGAAGATCGCGCCCATCGCCTTTGCCTTCCCACCCTGAACCCAGCTGAATCGCTGCATCAGGATCAAAAAACCGAACATCACGATAACCGCGCCGGACAGCCGAAACAGGCCCAGCGCGAAAAAGCGTTGGCGGGCGATCTTGTCCGGATCGACGGGCGGAGGCGGCGGGAAGTCGGTCATCGCAGGTCGATATGGCGACGGAGCTCCTCGCTGTCCATCGCCACGGCATGAGCGCCCGCCGCGATCAGGTCCGCCGGCGAATGATAGCCCCAGCCGACGCCCAACGCCCGAACGCCAGCTGCGTGTGCCATGTCGATGTCGAAACTCGTGTCGCCGATCATCATCGTGGCGTCGGCCTCCGCTCCGGTCTCCGCCATGGCCGTCAACAACATGGAAGGATGTGGTTTTGACGGATGCCGGTCGGCAGTTTGCAGGGTCACGAAATGGGCGTGGATGTCATGATGGTTGAGGCAAAGATTGAGCCCTCGATCCGACTTGCCCGTCGCCACTCCCAGCAGCCAGCCGTCCGCATCCAGTTGTCGGACCAGGTCGGCGATGCCCGGATAGAGCGGTTCCGACACCGCGTTGTCCCGACGCAGCTGCTGGAAAGCCCGCTTGTAGCTTTCAGACAGATGGTCGTGAAAATCCGTCTCTGCCGCCGGCAGAAGCCGCGCGATCGCAAGCGGCAGGGACAATCCTACGACCGACAATATGCTCGACCGGTCGGGCGCCGCCAGTTTCTCGCCCTCGAATGCGCGGGTCATCGCGGTGCAGATGCTGTGCTGGCTGTCCACCAGCGTTCCGTCGCAATCGAACACGACAAGCCGGTTGCTCATTTCTTCCGGGGCCCGCTCTCTCCCCGCGACCGCCGCTCGCCTTTTCGCCCCTTGCGAATTTGCTTGGCGTGCGCTCGCGCGGCTTTCTTCTCGTCCTCGCGCGTGGGCTTGCGCGCTATTTCTTCGTCCAGCGGGAGGTCGCCGGCTTGAATATCGAACCCCAGCGAAGTGAGACTTGCCGCGAAATGCTCGGGCAGTTCTGCCCGCACGTCCACGCGCCCGCCATCCGGGTGATCGACCCGTATCCGCCGCGCATGAAGGTGCATCTTCCGGCTGATCGTGCCTGACAGGAACGCATCCTTGCCGCCATATTTGCCGTCGCCGACGATCGGGTGGCCGATCGCCGCCATATGGACACGCAGCTGGTGCGTGCGCCTGGTATGGGGTTGCAGTTCCACCCAGGCGGCCCGGTTGCCCGCCCGCTCGATCACGCGATAGCGAGAGCGCGAGGGCAGGCCCTCTTCCTCGTCGACATGCATCTTCTCGCCGCCCGTGCCGGGCTGTTTGGCGATCGGCAGTTCAATCATCCCGTCGTCAATCGAAGGCACGCCTATGACGATCGCCCAATAGACCTTGCGAGCGGTACGGCTGGAAAAAGCCTTAGCAAAGAAGGCAGCCGAGCGGGCCGTGCGCGCGACCAGCAGCGCACCGGACGTATCCTTGTCCAGCCGGTGGACCAGCTTGGGTCGCTGGTCGAGCTCATACACCAGCGCATCGAGCAGGCCATCGACATGATCGTCCGTCTTGGTGCCCCCTTGCGTCGCAAGGCCAGGCGGCTTGTTGATCACGATCGCCTGGGCGTCGCGATGGATGACCAGCCCCTGTGCAAAAGCAGTCTGGTCTTCGCCCAACTCCGGACGAACTCGTTGGGGCTTGAGGCTTTCGGCCGCCTTCGGCTCCGCGGGGGGCACGCGGATGGTCTGCCCTGCCGCTACCCGATCGCCTGGCGCCGCGCGCGCGCCGTCGAGCCTAAGCTGGCCCGTGCGAGCCCAGCGGGACACAGCGTTGAACCCGACATCGGGCAAATTGCGCTGGAACCAGCGGTCCAACCGAATGCCGTCGTCATCCGCACCGACGCGGAACTGCCGTACATCTAGCGAAACACCCTTAGCCGACGGTGCTTTTGCCGGCGCAGCCTTCGCAGCGGGTTTCGCAGCAGGCTTCGGCGCCTCCTCCTTGCGGACCCGTGCAGCCTTCGACGCGCCGCGCGCGCGGCCTTGCGCGCCGCCGCTCGAGGGCTTGCGCGCACCGCGCGACGGTCCCGCAGCTTTGCCGGGCGGACGTCCCTTCATGCGAGGCTCCGCATCAGGCTAAGGCCGCCGACAAGCGCTGCGACGGCAACGATCACGGATAAAGCCGCATAGGCGAGCGCAAGGCCGAACTGCCCCCGCTCCATCATCAATACCACTTCCAGGCTGAAGGAGGAAAAGGTCGTGAAGCCCCCAAGGACGCCGACCGCCACCAGCAGGCGCACTGGCTCGCCCCAGCCGGCACTAAACCGGGCCAGCCACCCCGCAAGCAGGCCCATCGCGAAGCCGCCCAGGACGTTCGCCGCGAATGTGCCCCATGGCCACAGCGCGCCCGGCATTGCACGGCCAGCAAGCCGTCCCAGCTCATAGCGCGCCAGCGAGCCCATGGCACCGCCGCCCATGACGAGGAGGATATTGTTCATACCGCCCGCCCTAGAGGCAAAATGCGGCAAAGGAAATGGGCCGCGGCCTATTGGCTGCGTCAGCGCCCCTTGTCTGCGATGACGTCCACATTCGTCCTGCCGCCAGGCGCGTCGGTGAAGAGCAGCAGAAAGGCGCTGCCATCGTCCTTGCGCGTGCCACCCAGGACGTGGTCGCCCCCTAGAATCCTGTGTTCGGCATCAAACCCCGAACGGCGCGCCTGCGTATAATAGAAATCCATGACGCTTTGCCACGGCACCCCCGTCACGAAGGTCGCCCCCCGCAAAGTACAACCTTCCTTGTCTGCTCCCGCCGCTTCCATCAGCTGCGCGCCCGGATAGACGGTGAAGGGTTCCGGCATCCGGCTAGCCCACTGCATGCCGTAGGCAAGTTGCTTGCGGCAATAGACATTGCCTCCGGGCTGCGCCTGTTCGCGCGCAAGCGCCGCAAGGGTCGCGGTGGATTCCATGGATTCCCCCGTCGTAGGAGCGGGTGTCGCCAGCAGCTTGCCCCCCGCGAGCCTGACCGATTCCGCCAGCGACTTCGCGGCAGCTCCCTTCAGAACGGGCAGAGTAGCATCGGCGGGCCGTTCGGCAGGACGCACGGCATTGCGGTTTGACTGTCCCGTCAGCTGTGGGTCGACAACGATCTGGCCGGCGAGCGCGCCCTTTAGCGCGGGATCGACCATATTGTTGGTCAGTTGGGCGTCCAGCGCGTTGAGATCGGCGTCCTCATCGCCCTTGCCACATCCCGCCAGCATCAGCGGCCCTGCGATCAGCAGGACGGTGGCACAGACAGAACCAAAACGCGCCATAGCTTGCTCCTTCGTAAACAAGGCATGAAGAGTGGAAGTTAATTTTCCGTTAGGTTTTTTGGTGAATCGCTTAATATCGGTCCATGCCACTTGCCGAGCATTGGCATTCAGCCACGCCTTGTTCCGTTGCCGAACAAGGGCCATCTGTCGACCATGTTGAACGTTCTTTCCGCGCTGATCGGCCTGTTTGCGCTCATATTGATGATCCCAGCCATACTGCCGTTGGTCGGGATATTGAATTGGCTTCTGGTACCGATCGCCCTGTTCGGGGCCCTGATAGGCATGCTGTCGACCCGGAATAGCGGTCGCAATTTCTGCCTTCTCGTCGCTGCTTTCGGCGCGCTTCGACTTTTCATCGGCGGGGGGATTTTCTGACCCAGCCCATTGCTGAACCGAAGGCGCGGCTGTTTGCTGCGCTGGGCGCCTATGGCCTGTGGGGTCTGCTGCCGATCTACTTCAAGCTGCTCCATGAGATAGCGCCAATGGAAATCGTTTCGCAGCGCATCCTGTGGTCCCTGGTCCTTATTCTGACCATTTTGATGGTGCGCGGTAACATACCGGCTTTGCTCGCTGTTCTGAGCAGGCCACATCTTGCCCTGCCCCTGACCGCGTCGGCGATCCTGATCTGCAGCAACTGGCTTCTCTATGTCTGGACCGTCAATAACAACCATGTGATCGCAGCCAGCTTCGCCTATTTCCTGGGTCCGCTGATCAATGTCGCCTTCGGCGTCCTGATCCTCAAGGAGCGGCTGCGACGGACGCAACTGCTTGCGATCGGCACGGCGGCGACAGGCGTGATGATCATGGCCGGAACTGCGCTCACGACATTGTGGATCAGCGTGGCCTTGGCGCTTACCTTCGCCCTTTACGGTCTAATTCGGAAATTGACCCCGGTCGCGCCGATGGTGGGCCTGGGCGCGGAGACGCTCCTGCTCCTGCCGTTCGCGGTCGCGTATATGGGATGGCTGGCCCACCATGGTGGCCTCAACATCGGCAAGGATGGCGTGACCACCCTTCTGCTCATCGCCGCCGGCGCCGTGACGACCATCCCGCTCGTGCTGTTCGCCATGGCCGCGCAGAAACTGCCGATGGCGACGCTCGGGCTGCTGCAATATATCGCGCCGACGCTGCTCTTCCTGTGCGGCGTTCTGCTCTACGGAGAGGTGTTGAGCCAAGGCCAGATATTGAGCTTTGCCCTGATCTGGGCCGGCCTCATCCTCTTTGCGGCCGACAGCATCGCTGCCGCCCGCCGCAATGACGTCGCTGCCTAATCGAACTCGGTCGTTTCAAAACGCACCGCTTCGCCCACGGCCTCGTTGGCCAATGCATCCTCCCACATCACGCGGTGCCCGCGCACGATCGTGCCGACCGCCTTGCCGGTCAGATCCATTCCTTCGAAGGGCGACCAGTTGCAGCGCGAGGCCAGCCAGTCGCTGCCGACCGTCCACCGCTTCTTCAGGTCCACCACGGTGAAGTCGGCGTCATAGCCAAGCGCTATCCGTCCCTTGCCCACCAGCCCGAATACCCGTTGCGGACCGGAAGAGGTCAGTTCGATGAAGCGCCGTAGCGACAAGCGCCCTTCAGCTACATGGTTGAGCAGCAGCGGCACCAGTGTCTGAACTCCGGGCATGCCGCTCGGGCTGGCGGGATAGCTCTTGCTCTTTTCCTCGATCGTGTGCGGCGCATGATCGCTGCCCAGCACGTCGGGAACTCCCTGCGCGAGCCAGTGCCAAAGGCCGTCCCGATGCGCGGCGGAGCGGATGGGGGGATTCATCTGTGCGTAGGTGCCAAGCTTCGGATAGGCCTCTTCAGCAGCCAGCGTCAGGTGCTGAGGCGTCACCTCACACGTCGCAATATCCTTGTGGCCAGAGATATATTCTAGTTCGGCGGGCGTCGTCACGTGCAGGATATGGATCCGCCTGCGCGCCTTCCGAGCGAGGCCTATGATCCGTTTCGTCGCGATCATAGCGCTCTCATCGTCGCGCCAGACGGGATGGGAGGACGGATCGCCCTCTATCCGGAAATTCTTGCGGGCGTTCATCCGCGTCTCGTCCTCGGCATGGATCGCGACGCGTCGCGATCCGCTCGCCAACACGCGGGAAAGCGCCGCATCATCGTCCACCAACAGGCTGCCGGTAGAGGCGCCCATGAATATCTTGACGCCGGCTGTGCCGGGGATGCGTTCCAATTCCTTCAGCTGCTCCGCATTGTCCGCGGTCGCGCCGACATAAAAGGCATGGTCGCACCACATGCGGTGACGCGCCCGAGCCAGCTTGTCGCGGACCCGCTCTTCACTATCGGTATTGGGATTGGTGTTCGGCATTTCGAACACGGCTGTGATGCCGCCCAGCACCGCCGCCCGGCTTCCCGATTCGAGGTCTTCCTTATGTTCGAGCCCCGGTTCGCGGAAATGGACCTGACTGTCGATGCAGCCGGGCAGCACGTCCAGCCCCGAACAGTCGATCACCTCGCCAGCATCCCCCAGCAAGCCACCGATCGCGACGATCTTCCCCGCCCGTACGCCGACATCGACAGTTTCCGCACCGCCGGGTGTATGAACGGTGCCGTTTTTCAGGATCAGGTCGAAAGTCTCGGACATGGTTGCTCACCGCTTGGATATGCTCGATGCTTGTCCTACCTAAAGCCGATGACCGGCACCACCCTAACCGACCGCGCCCTGCTCAGAATTTCAGGTGAAGAGGCTAAGCCCTTTCTGCAGGGCCTGCTGACCCGCGATGTTTTGACACTGCAAGCTGATGAACCGCGCTGGACCGCACTGCTGACGCCACAAGGCAAGGCGCTGTTCGACTTTCTTGTCTGGGCCGATGGCGACGACCTCCTTTTGGATTGCGAGGCCGCGCAGGCTGATGCTTTGGCGAAGCGACTCAGTCTCTATCGCCTCCGCCGCCAGGTGACGATTGCGCGTGAGACGGCTCTGGCGGTTCACTGGTCGCCCGATGCTTCCGACAAGCCCTTGGACCCGCGCCTTTCCGCGCTGGGTCACCGCTGGCTTGCGCCGTCCGAATCGAATGACGCTTCCTCCGCCTTTCGCAGCCACCGGCTGTCACTGGGCGTTTTCGAAGGCATCGGCGAACTGGGGCAGGACCAGATTCTCTGGCTCGAAACCAATGCCGAGGAACTGAACGGCGTCGATTACGACAAGGGCTGCTATATCGGTCAGGAAAACACCGCGCGCATGCACTATCGCAACAAGGTAGGCCGGCGCCTCGTTTCTGTTCCTTTGAACGAAGCCGATGAAAAGCGTCAGCGGGCAGCGCTGCCCGATTTGGGCATCTCCATCGAGTTGCGCCGAATCGAGGATATCGACCTGTCCGCCCTCCCCTCCTGGCTAGCGTCGGCCATCCAAAGCCAAGCTGCTGAATGATACGCTTTTCCGGATCACTCACCCCATTTCTGGTCGCCGCCTTCGCGCTTCTCTTCTTCGCCCCCGCTCAGGCTGAAACGCGCTGGAAGTTGGTCCAAACTTACCCCCATGATCCCGCGGCGTTCACCGAAGGGCTCTTCTACCTTGACGGGGCGCTTTACGAGAGCACCGGCCTGGAAGGCCGGTCCGAAATCCGGAAGGTCGACTTGAAAAACGGCAAGGTAATTGACCGCCGCATCATCCCCGAACCTTATTTCGGCGAAGGCATCGTGAACTGGCAGGACCGCCTGATCAGCCTGACATGGCGTCATCGCCAGGGCTTTGTGTGGAAGCTTGCCGATCTTTCTCCCGTCACGCAGTTCCGATACGAAGGCGAAGGATGGGGCCTGACTCAAGACGGCATCAGCCTCATCATGAGCGACGGCTCTGCTCAGCTACGTTTCCTTGATCCCGACGCGCTTACCGAAAAGCGCCGCATCACTGTTACCTCCAACGGCCGCCCGGTCGAACAGCTGAACGAGTTGGAATATGTAAAAGGCGAGATCTGGGCGAACATCTGGTATGACAATCGCATCGCCCGCATCGACCCGCGGTCGGGCAACGTCATCGACTGGGTCGACATCTCTCCCCTCCTGGAGAAGAGCGGCGCGAACGACGACGAAGCAGTCGCCAACGGCATCGCCTATGACAGCCGGCGCGATCGCCTGTTCATCACAGGCAAGAATTGGGCAAAGCTGTTCGAGATCAAGCTGACCAATTGATCGTCAGCCGTCTGGCTCCTGAGATCATCCCGCCTTCTTCCGCCGGGTCTCCCAACCCTTCTTCGCCGCTGCGGACCTGTCGGCCGCCGATCGCCGTGACGCAGTCGCCCCGCCTTTGCGTCCGCCCTTGCGGGACGAGACATGCGTGTCGGGTTTGCCACGCCCTGACCCCGATTTGTTGCCACCACCAGACTCCTTGTTGACCGTAGCCCAGGCGCGTCGCTCGGCTTCCTCGTGGGAAACGCCGCGATCCTCGTAACCTTCCTCAATATGCTCGGCTTTGCGCTTCTGCTTGTCTGTGTAGCTGCTCTTGTCACCGCGAGGCATGGTTCATCTCCTTATCGCCGCCCGCGGCCTGTCAACGAGCGCAGAGCAAACCTGTTCATACCGCTGCGCATCCGTTACGAATGAAGCGGAACGGAAGCGCCGGGGCGGACGTTCCCCGTTCATGGAGCAACGTAGCCTCATCGAACGGCTGGCCCGTCATCTCGCGGCCGGACAAGCGGACCACTGGCAGGACCATGTTGCCGACGCCGCCAGCATCCTAGCCATTTTGAAGGACCCCGACGCCGCCATGAAGGAAGCGGGCGACGAAAGTCACTGGCGCGCGATGATCAACGCCGCACTGCGCGAACGCTGGGAAGTGGCTATCGCCAGTGGAGGCGATGAAGCCCAGCCGGGCACCGACGAGGAAGGCGAGTTTAACTTGTCCCCCAACGGCGTAGGCGGCAACCGGGCCGATTGGGTCCATATTCACGATCCGCGGGAGAAATCGTCATGAAGGGGCTTTTGAAACTCGCATTCCTAACCGGTATCGGAACGGTGGCGTGGAAGAACTGGCGCAACCGGCAGGCGGAGCAAGAGACGGACGACCGCGTGGCCGTCGGCTCTTCAGGCATCGTGCGCGACGCGGGGCCCGAAGAACAGCATATCGACGCAAGCGATTGGGACATGGTCGACGAACAATTAGACGAATCCTTCCCCGCCAGCGATCCGCCGGGCAATTATCGCGGGATCGCCTGACCAGTACGGCTGTTGCCCGCGCCCGGTCCCGCCCCTATGAGACGGGGAGCATAGCGGGCCCCCGCAAGGGTTCTGGAACAGGGGAATAAATTCAATGCCTTCGGGTCTGATCGCGCTGCTCGACGATGTGGCGGGCATCGTGAAGCTCACTGCTACATCGCTCGACGATGTTGCGGCCGCAGCCGGCAAGGCCGGATCGAAAGCCGCCGGAGTGGTCATCGACGATACTGCGGTGACGCCCCGCTATGTGATGGGCCTGACGCCCGACCGCGAACTCCCCATCATATGGAAGATCGCGCGCGGCTCACTACGCAACAAGTTGCTTTTCCTCTTGCCCGCCGCCTTGGGGCTCAGCGCCTTCGCGCCCTGGCTGCTGCCTCCGCTGCTAATGCTGGGCGGCGCCTTCCTCTGCTATGAGGCGGCAGAAAAGCTGCTCGAAGCGATCCAGGGCGGCCATGACGTCGCCC
Organism: Sphingobium sp.; assembly: GCA_035281605.1. Taxonomy (GTDB): domain Bacteria; phylum Pseudomonadota; class Alphaproteobacteria; order Sphingomonadales; family Sphingomonadaceae; genus Sphingobium. The sequence continues at coordinate 2,306 of DATEDR010000041.1, read as the reverse complement.
AAGATGCAATCACCACCCACAGTTCGCAGGAGTTGGAAGACCAAAAAGTCGCTGGCGCCATCCGAACCGACTTCATCCTTTCCGGCGAGATCATGGCGATCGCGCTGGGCACAGTCGCTGCCGAACCGCTATGGGAACAAGCGTTGATTCTGGTGGTGGTCGCCATCCTCATAACCGCCGGCGTCTATGGCGTCGTCGGCTTCATCGTGAAGATGGACGACATCGGCCTGCACCTGGCCGAACGCAGATCGGCGGCCACGCGCGCGATCGGCAGCGGCCTGGTCCACGCCATGCCGGTGGTCATGAGCATCCTCTCAGTGGTCGGCACGGCGGCGATGCTATGGGTCGGGGGCGGACTGATTGTCCACGGCCTGCATGAATTTCATTGGGACATGATCCCCGGCGCAATCCACCATGTGGCGGAGGGGGCGGCGCATACCTTGCCGGCACTCAGCTCCATCATCGAGTGGATCGTCAACGCCGTGGGGGCGGGCATCGTCGGGCTGATCGTCGGAGGCGTGATCGTGGCGGTTCTCCATCTGTTCAAAAAACACTGAGATTTTGGGACGACATGTCTGCCGCGAGACGAGACGATGCGGGCCGCTTTTCAATGGAACGTGCAGGCAGGCGCGTTGTCGCGCTTGCTCCGCCGATGACCGCCGACATTATCGTCGGGATAGGGACCTGCGCTGACGGATGCGCGACGGGCCAAGCCTCATTCCCAGCGAGAATGACGCCCGCCCACGCGGACAAAGCCGCACGGATGCGCCGAGTGACGATGGTGCAATGCACAAAGCAATTGAACCCCCGCTCCGAATCAGTAATGACATTGTCATCATGACTGTGCCTCCGACGACTTTTTTCGAAGCCATCGCGCTCCAGAAGTGCCTCATAGCGACCTACAACAAGATGGTCGTGAAGCTGGCCCCCCACATTCTTTATACCCGCCATGACGAGATGTTCATCGACGCCGTCACGATCGAGCGCGAGGGCCGCCCGCCCCGCGAACTGAAACTCGGGACGTTCAAGGTGGCCGGCCTTAACGACGTCAGCCTGATCGAAGAGACGTTCGAAGCGATGCACGGCCTTTATGACGAGAATGACGCCAAATATAAGGGCGTCACTCTATTCGCGATCGCGCCTGAAAGCGCGACGGCCTAGCGATCGAAGAACGGCGGCAATGCGCCGCCTTCGTCATTTCTTCAGTCGATAGCCCGTCTGGAAGACCCAACCGACCGCGCCTAGGCAGACCAGCAGCATCATGCCCGCGAACAGCAGGCTGAACCCGATCCCCACATCGCCCCTCCCGAAAAAGGTCCAGCGGAAACCGGAGATCAGATAGACGATCGGGTTGAACAGCGTGAGCGTCCGCCAGGGCTCCGCCAGCATGTGGATCGAATAGAAAGCGCCGCCCAGGAAGGTCAGCGGCATGATCAGCAACAACGGGATGACCTGCAACTGCTCGAAGCTCTGGGCCCAGACGCCCAGAATGAAGCCGAACAGGCTGAATGTGACCGCGATCAGCGCCATGAAGCCGATCATCGCGATCGGATGCGCAAGATCGATGTCGACGAACAGATGCGCCGTCGCGAAGATGATGATGCCCACGATCATGGATTTAGTCGCGGCCGCGCCGACGTACGCGATCACCGTTTCCATGGCGGAAACAGGCGCTGACAGCAGTTCATAGATGGTGCCCGTGAACTTGGGCATGTAGATGCCGAAGCTCGCGTTGAAGATGCTCTCGGTGAACATCGACATCATGATGAGGCCAGGGACGATGAACGCGCCATAGGGGATGCCGTCGATCTGCGTCATACGCGATCCGATCGCCCCGCCGAACACCACGAAATAGAGCGACGTCGTAATGACCGGGACCAGCAGTCCGGTCAGCAACGTACGACTGAAGCGGTGCAGTTCGAATTTGTAGATCGCCCAGATCGCTCGATGGTTGAAGACGTTCATGCCGCCCTCTCCTGGTGGACGAGGCTGACGAAAATATCCTCAAGGCTGCTTTGGCGGGTGTTGAGATCCTTGTAACCGATGCCCAAGTCCCCCATCCGCCGTAAAAGGGAAGAAACCCCGGTCCGCTCGGCCTGCCGATCGAACGCATATTCGACCTCACACCCCTCGGCCTTCAGTGTCAGGTCCCATTCCCCCAATTCGGCTGGCACGCTTTGAAGCGGTTCCATCAGCGAGACGGTCAGCGTCTTTCGACCGAGCTTCTTCATGAGCGCGGATTTTTCCTCGACCAGGATCAACTCCCCTTTGTTGATCACGCCCACCCGGTCGGCCATTTCCTCGGC
>DATEDR010000040.1:0-2917 GCA_035281605.1 Sphingobium sp. | reverse complement strand
CAACGCCTCCAGTTCTCCCTGGCCTATGCCCTCGTCGTGGTCGTCCTTCTCTCGTTCCTGCAGAGCTGGCTGCTGGCCCCGCGGACCATCGAGATCCCCATGTCGAAGTTCCTGGAGCTGCTCCGCGCCGACAAGATCGAGCGGGTCGCGCTGACCGACAAGGAGGTCCGCGGGCTGGCCCGCCCGGGGGCGCTCCCGGCCCCGACCGCGATGCCCTGCGACCGCCTGCGCCAGATGCTGGGCTCCGACGACGAGGTCCGCGTGTTCTCGGTGACCCGCATCCCCGGCGTGGACGAGCAGCGGCTCGTGGCCGAGCTGGAGGCCCACAAGGTGGAGTTCTCCGGCCGGATCGAGACCACCTTCTGGAAGGACCTGCTGTTCGGCTGGGTGATCCCGCTCGGCATCATGGTCGCCATCTGGATGTTCCTCATGCGCCGGGTGGGCGGGGGCCCCACCCAGGCGCTGTCGTTCGGTCGCAGCAAGCACAAGATCTACGACCGCAAGGAGCTCAAGACGACGTTCACCGACGTGGCGGGCGTCGACGAGGCCAAGACGGAGCTGGTCGAGATCGTCGACTTCCTGAAGAACGCCAAGAAGTACCAGCGGCTCGGCGGCCGCATTCCGAAGGGGGTGCTGCTGGTCGGCCCGCCCGGCACCGGCAAGACCCTGCTGGCGCGCGCCATTGCGGGTGAAGCCAATGTGCCCTTTTTCACCATTTCGGGTTCGGACTTTGTCGAAATGTTCGTGGGCGTCGGCGCCAGCCGCGTGCGTGACATGTTCGAACAGGCCAAAAAGAATTCGCCCTGCATCGTGTTCATCGATGAAATCGACGCGGTCGACCGCCATCGCGGCGCCGGCCTGGGTGGCGGCAATGACGAGCGCGAACAGACCCTCAACCAGTTGCTGGTGGAGATGGACGGCTTTGAAGCCAATGAAAGCGTGATCCTGATCGCCGCCACCAACCGGCCCGATGTGCTGGATCCGGCGCTGCTGCGGCCCGGCCGCTTCGACCGCCATGTGGTGGTGCCCAATCCCGACCTGGCGGGCCGCGAAAAGATTCTGCGCGTGCATTTGCGCAAAGTGCCGCTGGCGCCCGATGTCGATCCGCGCACCATTGCGCGTGGTACGCCTGGTTTCTCCGGCGCCGATCTGGCCAATCTGGTCAATGAAGGTGCGCTGCTGGCGGCGCGGCGCGGCAAGCGCGTCGTCACCATGAGCGAGCTGGAAGACGCCAAGGACAAGGTGATGATGGGCGCCGAGCGCCGCTCCATGGCGATGAGCGACGAGGAAAAGAAGCTCACCGCCTTCCATGAAGCCGGTCATGCCATTGTCGCCATCAGCGTCGAAGGCTCCGACCCGATCCATAAGGCCACGATCATTCCGCGCGGCCGCGCGCTGGGCATGGTGATGCGCCTGCCCGAACGCGACCAGCTTTCCCTGACGCGCCAGAAGATGCTGGCCGATCTGGCGGTGGCCTTTGGCGGACGCCTGGCCGAGGAAATCGTGTTCGGCCATGAGAAGGTCACGACCGGCGCGCAAAGCGACATCGAGCAGGCCACCCGCATGGCCCGCGCCATGGTGACCCGCTTCGGCATGTCCGACAGTTTGGGCCCGATCGCCTATGCCGAAAATCAGGAAGAAGTGTTTCTGGGCCATAGCGTGTCGCGTACCCAGAACATTTCCGAAGCCACGGCGCAGAAGATCGACAGCGAAATCCATCGTATCATCGATGAGAGCTACAACCGGGCGAAGGACATCCTCACCAGCCGTCATGCCGACCTGAATGTGCTGGCGCGCGGTCTTTTGGAATATGAAACCCTGACCGGTGACGAGATCATCGCACTCCTCAAGGGCATTCCCCCGGTGCGTACCCCTTACGAGGATCCGGTGCTGCCGGCCCGTGGCGAGGGCACGTCGGTGCCCGCCGCCGGCAAGCCGCGTCCGGCTAGTCCCGGTCCGATCATCTCTCCCGAACCGCAGCCGCGATAGGCGCGGGTCTTTTGGCCCCCGAGTGCGTCGGCCGTGCTCACGTACGCTGGGTACGCTCCGCGCGGCCTCCTGCTCGGATGGCCAAAATCCCTCGCGCCAAAAGTATCGTTCATAAACCTCTCCATGGCCGGGCTTGCCCCCGCCTGGCGCAGCTATGGCCCTTTCCCCGCCCATGAAAATCCTCGGCATTCTCAACATCACCGCCGATAGTTTTTCGGATGGCGGCAAGTATCTGGCGCCGGATGCGGCGCTGGCGCATGCGGATGCGCTGGCGACGGACGGCGCGGATATTCTTGATATCGGCGCGGCCTCGTCCAATCCCGATGCCGCGCCTGTGGATGCCGAAACGGAGATCGCGCGCTTGGCATCCGTCGTTCCAGCCCTGAAAGCAAGGGGGCTTGCGCTCTCCGTGGACAGTTTTGCGATTGAAGTACAGCGTTGGGCGTTGGCGCAGGGTGTTGACTATCTCAACAACATTCACGGCTTTCCCGACGCGGCGCTTTATCCCGAGCTCGCAAAATCGAAGGTGAAGCTGATCGTGATGCACATGGTGCAGCCGCGTGGCGTTGCGGTCCGCACCGATGTGCCTTCGGCTGAGATTTTCGACCGCGTCACCGCCTTCTTCGATGCCCGCATCATCGCCCTGGAAAAAGCGGGCATCGCGCCGGACCGGCTGATCCTGGATCCCGGTATGGGCCAATTTTTGGGCAGCGATCCGGAAAACTCCTGGATCGTCCTGCGCCGCTTGCCGGAACTCAAAACTCGCTATGGCTTGCCACTGCTGGTTTCGGTCTCTCGCAAGGGCTTTCTGCGCAAACTGGTGGGCCGCCCGCCCGCTGAGGCGGGGGCGGCCAGCCTGGCGGCGGAACTCCAGGCCGCCAGTCATGGCGCCGATTATATCCGCACCCATGCGCCCGCGCCCTTGCGG
>DATEDR010000039.1:0-3569 GCA_035281605.1 Sphingobium sp. | reverse complement strand
GGTCGATACGCGGGAAGTGGAGGCGGTGGTGAAGCTGGCCGACATCTCCCCCGTGCCGGGCATGGCGGCTCATGTCGCGGGCCTGTCTGCCCTGCGCAGCCGGGTCCTTACCATCATCGACGTGCCGGCGCTGATCAGCGGCAGGCCCACGCCCGTGCGGGAGCGCAGCTTCGCGATCATCGCGGATATAGCCGGGCACAGCTACGGCCTGCTGGTCGATGCCGTCCACGACATTTGCCAGGTGCCCGACGGCGAACTGCCGCTGCGCGGCCAGCTCGACAGGGCATGGGCGCCCTATGCGCGGGCCATCGTGGAGCAGGACGGACAGCCTTACCTGCTCGTCTCGCTCGCCAGCTTCATCGAGACGGCCGCCCCCGCCCACGCCGCCTGACGGGGGGACGGCGTTTACCAATTACTCGGCTTTGCCGGTTAAGCCGATCGGACGGGAAGCCAAACAAGGGACGATTCATGAAAAACTGCCTCGTGGTCGATGACTCCAAGGTCATCCGCAAAGTTGCACGGCACATATTGGAATCGCTGGACCTGTCGGTCAGCGAGGCCGTCGACGGGCAGGACGCCCTGACCCAATGCGAGGCGTCGGCACCCGACGTCGTCCTGCTGGACTGGAACATGCCGGTGATGAGCGGGATGGAATTCCTCCAGGCGCTGTCCACCGCCAAGGTGACGGCGCGGCCCAAGATCATCTTCTGCACCACCGAAAACGGCATCAGTCACATAAAGGCGGCGGTGGACGCAGGCGCGGACGAATATGTGATGAAGCCGTTCGATCGCGAAACGCTGGAAAGCAAGCTGGCGATCGTGGGCGTCATCTGATCCGCTTCCGCTCTCTCCGCCATTCCTGTTGAACGCTCGCCAGAAGACTTCGTCATGACCCTCAGCCTGCTGATGACCGCCAACCAGAACGAACCGCGCGCGGTGCGGACGATGGTTGTCGACGATTCGGTGGTGGTGCGGACCGTGATCGAGCGCATCCTGAACGCCGATCCTGGCTTCAGCGTCGTTCACAAGACCAGCAGCGCCGAACAGGCGCTGGACTATCTGGGGCGGGAAGTGGTGGACCTCGTGCTGCTCGACATCGAGCTGCCGGGGCAGAGCGGCCTGGCGGCATTGCCTGCTATCCTGCGCGCCAATCCGCAGGGCAAGGTCGTGATCCTGTCGGGCAGTTGCGAGGAAGGGAGCGCCGCCGCCGTCGAGGCGCTGGCGCTGGGGGCGAGCGACATCGTGGCAAAGCCCGGCAGCGGCAGTTTTGGCGAACAATTTCCCCAGGCGCTGATCGAGCGGCTGTCCCGCCTGTTCCGGGATGGATCGGAGGCCGCCGCGCCGGTCATCACCGTCGCAACGGCTCAGGCGCGGGCGCCGCTCGCATGCCTCGGCATCGGCGCGTCGACCGGGGGCATCCATGCGTTGGGGCAGTTGTTCGCGGGGATGGCGGCGCCGCTGGGCGTGCCGATCCTGCTGACGCAGCATCTGCCGGTAAGCTTCACATCCTATTTCGTCCAGCAGCTGAGCCGCATGACGATCCTGCGCGTCAAGGTGGCCGAGCAGGGCGAGATGCTGGCGCCCGACATCATCTATGTAGCGCCGGGCGACGCCAATCTGCAGGTCCGCCGCGGCCTGGAGGGGCGGGTGACGGTCGTGCTGAACCCCGATCGCACCCCGGCCGGCAACCTGCCCGGGGTCGATCCGATGTTCTCCACCATGGCGCAAGCCTATGGCGCGGGCGCGGCGGCCATCGTGCTGACGGGCATGGGCCGCGACGGCACGGCGGGCGGGCGCGACATCGTCGCCGCGGGCGGCTGGATCGTCGCCCAGGACGAAGCGAGCAGCGTCGTATGGGGCATGCCGGGATCGGTCGCCGGAGGGGGGCTCAGCTGCGCGCTGCTGGAACCCTATGCCATCATGGATTTCGTCGCGCGGCGCGGGCAAAGCAAAGGTTGATCATAGTGACTCCTTCGACCGGATCATCTTCGCACGGCGCCGTTCGTGTATTTTCAGCGCTATTGGAAGCGCGCACCGGACAGATCCTGTCCGAAAGCCGGTCCTGGCGCATGGAAACGGCGCTGAAGCCGGTGCTGCGCAAACATGGCCTGGCGGACATGGACGAACTGGCGGGCAAGCTGCTGGCGCATCGCGATCCGCGCATGGAAGCGGATGTCGTCAACGCGCTGCTGAACAATGAGAGCAGCTTCTTCCGCGATCTCCAGACCTTCGACATGATCCACCGCCACATCCTGCCCGCCATCCATGCGGAGCGGAAGGACCGGGTGCTGCGCGTCTGGAGCGCGGGCTGTTCGACCGGGCAGGAAGTCTATTCGCTCGCCATCCAGCTGCGCAACGAAATGGCGCGCTGGCGCGGCTGGCGGATCGAGATATTGGCGACCGACATATCGACCGCCGCCATCGATCAGGCGCAGTCGGGCGTCTATTCGCAGATGGACGTGCAGCGCGGCCTTGCCGTCGGCGACCTCATCAAATGGTTCGAATCGGTGGGCGAGGAATGGCATGCCTGTTCCGAACTTAAGCGGATGATCGACTTCCGCGCGGACAATCTGTTCGATCCCAAGGCTCCCTCGGGCGACTATGACCTGCTGCTGTGCCGCAACGTGCTGCTCTATTTCACGCAGGAGCGGCGGCAGGCCGTGTTTCGCCTGCTCGCCCGCCACAGCCATGAACGCTCCGTGCTGCTGCTCGGCGCGGGCGAGACGGTGATCGGGCACAGCGACGATTTCGCACCCCATCCCGAATTTCGCGGCGGCTATGGCCGCAAGCCGGCGGCCCCCCAGCAGGCGGCCGACCCCGTTCGCCGGACGGGCTGATCGTCGGGCGCGGCGCAAGCTTGATTGACCCGCCACTCTCCGCCATTGTCGCGCTGGCCCGTTTCGCATCGCAGTGTGGCGGCGGCCGGTGAAGAAGATGGGGTAGCGACTGGCATTTCCCGATGACCGATTTTCCGATGATCGACACGCCGTCCCCGAATTTCGACGAGCGCCGCCTGCCCGTTTCGATGCTGGTGCTGCATTATACCGGCATGCCCGACGCCCCGAGCGCCATACACTGGATGGCCAGCCCCGAATCGAAGGTGTCGGCGCATTATGTCGTGACGGAAGAGGGCCAGATCGTCCGCATGGTCGACGAAGGCAAGCGCGCCTGGCACGCGGGCCGGTCGCACTGGCGCGGCATCGACGACATCAATTCGGCAAGCATCGGGATAGAGATCGTCAATCCCGGACATGAATGGGGATACCGGCCCTTCCCGGATGCGCAGATGGGCGCGCTGATCCCGCTGATGCACGACATCGTGCAGCGCCACGGCATCACGCGCGGCAACATCGTGGGCCATAGCGACGTCGCGCCCGCCCGCAAGCAGGACCCGGGCGAGCTGTTCCCCTGGGGCCAGCTGGCGCGGCTGCGGCTTGCCCTGCCGCGCCCGACCCGAAACCTGATGGACCCGCTGTGGAGCGACGGCGGCTTCATGCTGGCGCTGGAACGCTTCGGTTATGACATTGCCGAGCCGCAGGCGGCGGTCGTCGCCTTTCAGCGGCGCTTTC
>DATEDR010000038.1:0-2660 GCA_035281605.1 Sphingobium sp. | reverse complement strand
CTCTGGCATGAGCGTGACATCTCGCATTCCTCGGTTGAACGCTTCATCGCGCCCGATGCCACGATCACGCTCGACTTCGCTTTGATGCGCGCAGCGGGCCTGATCGAGAAGCTCGTCGTCTATCCGGATCGGATGCGGGCCAATCTCGATCATGCCGGCGGTCTCGTGCACAGCGGACGCGTGCTGCTCGCGCTGACGCAGAAGGGCGTCTCGCGCGAGGACGCCTATCGCCTTGTGCAGTCGCACGCGATGCGCGCGTGGCGCGGCGAAGGCGGGCTGAAAGACCTGCTCAAGGCCGATTCCGAAGTTTCGCGCCGGCTCAGCCCGGCAGAGCTCGATGGGCTGTTCGACCTCGAGTACCACTTCAAGGAGGTCGACACGATCTTCGCGCGCGTGTTCGGCGAACTTCACCGCTGAGACGCTTTTCGGATCCGTGATGTGAGACGTTGTTGGCGGCAGCCGTAATGCCACGGCGGGACGGTCGGCTTGCCGCATGAGCGCGCGCGCCAGAAGCACGGTGTTGGCGCAGAGGCGGATGGCGTTGCGGATGCGCCGGGCGCGTTCGCGCCAAGCACGACCTCGACATCCGTGGCGAAGTGCGTTCATGGCGACGCGCGCCTTGCCCGCTTCGGTTCTGGGGCCGGTGGAGCGCAGCCACGGTTGCGAGAGGCGAATCCGTTCGGCCTGACGGGCGCGGCGTTCGGGCGTCCAACCTTTCGCACGGTGGCCCGCGCGGGCGCGATGCGCGCGCTTCGATGTCTGCAAGGTCTTGGTCATCCCGGACAATTTCCGTTTCCAATAGTTTGCTCGTCGGAATTTCTTTCGGGGTATGGCCCTCGACCGGATCGAAGGCCTCGACGCCCGTGCCCATTTGCAAGCGATCGATCGTGCGCGGAGATCGGTCTCTGCAAATAGTTTGTTCGCCGAAATTTCTTTCTGCGCGCCGGTCGGGATCGCGGAGACGATGCGGTCTTCCAGACGTCTGCACAGGGGACTGTGGTTTTCCATTCGATATCGCTCTCCTCGCCGAGCCCCGGCCCGTGGGACGGATCCCTTTCGTAGGCTTAGTTACTATATGTATAGTCCTATGTCAATCGGCCTATCGTATGGCGCGTTTCGTTGACACGCAAGGCGGGGCTAGTATGATGAATGCTAATAAACATCATACCTGCTGAACCTCATGACCCCGTCTTTCTGCCGGCGCGCTGCACGCGCGTCCGTCCGGCTGTGGCCGTTTGCGGTCCTTGCGTTGTCGGCCAGCCGAGCGGCCGGTGCGGAAACATCGCCTGCCGCCGTTCTCGCCGGTCTTGCGCCCGAGCAGGTCTATGTCTGGGGTCTGCGTCAGGAGACGATCGGCATGGCGACGTCGGCGGGCGAAGGACAGGTGAACTTCGCCGAGTTCCAGGATCGTCCCCTGCTGCGGCCGGGCGAGCTGGTGGAAGTGGTGCCGGGTCTAGCGGTCACGCAGCACTCCGGCACCGGCAAGGCCAATCAATATTTCCTGCGCGGCTTCAATCTGGACCATGGCACTGATTTTGCGTTGCGGATCGACGATTTTCCGGTGAATTTCAGAACCCATGGCCATGGGCAGGGCTATTTGGACGTAGGTGGGCTGATCCCGGAAACCGTCGAACGGGTCAATTATCGCAAAGGCCCATATCGCGCTGATGACGGCGATTTTGGCCTTGTGGGATCGGCGCGGATCACGACGACGGACAAAATCGCGCCCTTCCTGACGGCGGAGTATGGCGGCTATGGCTACCGGCGGCTTGTGGCGGGCGGTTCCTTTCCTTTGGCCAAGGGCGATCTGCTGCTGGTGGCGCAGGTCAAGCGCAATGACGGGCCCTGGGCGCTACCGGAGAAGCTCAGAAACTATGGGGGCCTTGCCAAATATTCGGCCGATAGCACCATTGGCCGGGTGCGGGCCAGCCTCAACATCTACAGCGCCCGCTGGCAACCCACCGAGCAGATCCCAAAACGGGCGATCGGAACCCTGCTGAAGGACGCCTATGATACGCTCGATCCCACCCTGCGAGGCAGAACCGAGCGGCAAATCCTAACCCTTTCAGTGGACGGACAGGATAACTGGAGAGCTAATGTCTGGGCGCAGCATTATGACTGGAGCCTCTTTTCCAACTTCACCTTCTTCCTGGACGATCCCGTTAACGGCGACCAGCTCCGCCAATATGAAAGCATGTGGGGCTATGGCGGACGAATCGAAAATGATTTGAAGCTGACCCCTGTCCTATACCTCAGCATCGGGGCCGAAGGCCGTGCCGATGATATCGGCCAAGTGGGCCTGGATCATGGCAGAGCCGGCAAAGTAGATTTCACGCGCAGCCGCTTTGCCGTGAACGAGACCAGCGGCGCGCTCTATGCCGAGGCGGAGTGGAAACCGGTCGAAGGACTGATGGTGGTTGGCGGCATCCGAGGTGACTTCTATCGCTTTCGCACCAGGGCGCTGGCGGGTGGCGCATGGAGCGGCCTTGTCAAGGACAGCATCTTTTCGCCCCGCATCGGTCTCAATTACCGGCTGGCGGATGGGCTGGCGATTTACGCCAATTATGGGCAGGGCTTCCACAGCAATGACGCGCGAGGCGTAACGGCGCCCGCCGACCCCGCGCCCGGACTGGTGAAGGGCAATTTCCGTGAGTTGGGTT
>DATEDR010000037.1:0-2624 GCA_035281605.1 Sphingobium sp. | reverse complement strand
ACAATTGCAGCGTCATCGGACGCGCGCCGCTCCAGCTGTCGGGCTGCGCTCCGGCAGACGAAGCAAGGATCAGCGCGAAGAGCGCCGTAAACGGACGCGAGCGGGACATGTCCAGCCTCCTCCATCGCGGTGGATGCGCATGGGTGGCCTGCACGCCTGCCTTCGGTTCACGCTCCCGCGAAAATATTTTGAACCCGCGCCAGACGGGCGCACACTCATGGAGACGGTCGCGAAGGAGTCGCTCTTTGGAGAGGGTCGAGCCGGCAAGCGGCGCGCAAGCCGCCAGGACATGTCCGCGCGCGCAAGAGGATCTGCGCCTCGCCGCGCGCGTCCGCCGCCGCGACCTCAAGGCGTTCGAAACCCTCTATCGCAGCTATCAACCGCGCCTCGGACGGTTTCTCATGACGATCCTGCACCGGCCGCATCTGGTGGAGGAGGTGCTGGACGACACGCTGATGGTGCTGTGGGACCGCCCCGAAAGCTTCGCGGGACGCAGCAAGCTGTCGACCTGGCTGTTCACCATCGCTTGGCGCAAGGCGATGAAGGCGCTGCGCAAGCAGGACGACCCGATCGAGGATTATCGGGAGGATGCGCGGATCAGCACCGACCGGTCGCCCGAACAGTCCGCAGGCGACGACCGGGTCAGGCAGGCGCTGCTGGATGCGCTCGCCGGCCTGTCGCCTGAACAGTGGGCGGTGGTCGACCTCACCTATTTCCACGAGATCGGCTATCGCGAGATCGCGCAGATCATGGATTGCCCGGTCGACACGGTGAAAACGCGGATGTTCCACGCCCGGCGCCACTTGCGGCGCGTGCTGGCGGGCGAATTGAGCGACTGGATCTGAGTAGGAGAAGCCGTGGCCGACATCATCGCCTTCTGCGACGATCCGCACCGGGGCATGGAAATGCTACTGCCCTGGTATGCGAGCGGCCGGCTAGAGCCTGAGGACGCCGTCGCGGTGGCGGCGCATCTGGAGGGATGCGACCAGTGCCGCGCCATGCTCGACCGCGAACGGCGGCTGAAGACGGAAATGGCCCGCTTGCCGCTTCGTCCCGATCTGGGCTGGGAAAAATTGCAACGCCGGCTGGCACCCGAACGGCGGCATCGCCAGGGACCGTCCTGGAAAATGGTGAGCTGGCCCGTCACGCTGGCGCTGGGTGGCGCTCAGATGGCGATGCTGGCCTTCGCCCTGCTGTTGGTGCGCCCCGCCGCGCCGCCTGTCGACTATCATACGCTCGGCGCCCCGGCGGCGCGGAGCGGCGGCAACATCCTTCTGTTGTTCCGGCCGGATGTGACCCAAGCAGAATGGCGCGTCATCCTCGCGCGCGCTGGTGTGCGGCTCGTCGACGGCCCAACGGCCGCCGGCGCCTATGTCGCCGACATCGATCCGGCGCGACAGGCCACCGCGCTAAGGATCCTCCGCGCCGAGCCCGGCATCCTGCTTGCCCAGCCGATCACGCCCGGCCCGCCGCGATGATCCGCGCGCTCCTCTTCCTCCTGGCGCTGATGGCCTTGGCGATGCCAGCCGATGCCCGCTCCGCCGAACCCGAAGGCGAGCGCATCCTCGTCATGCTGCGCCTGCCCCAGCCTCATTTCCGATCGGGCGGCAGCTATGGCGGCGGCTATGGCGACCGGATCGGGCGCAGCCAGATGCTGCGCGAGGCCCGGCGCATCGCCCGCGCGCATCGCCTGACGCTCCTGTCGGACTGGCCGATGCCGCTCGTCAACCTCAACTGCGTCGTGATGGGCCTGCCCCCCGGCGCATCGGCAGAGGCCATGGCGGCGGACATATCGCGCGACGGCCATGTCCAATGGTCGCAGCCCATGCATGACTATGAGACGCTTGGTGCCAAAGCAGGCCATGACGATCCGCTCTACCCGGCCCAGCCGGCGCGGACGCTGTGGCGGCTGGACGCGGTGCACCGGCTGGCGACGGGGCGCGGCGTCACCGTCGCCGTGGTCGACAGCGGCATCGACGCGCGGCATCCCGACCTCACCAGCCGGATGCGGGCCAATGTGAACCTTGTCGCCGGCAAACCCTTCGCCGCCGAACGCCATGGCACGGCGGTGGCGGGCATCATCGCCGCGCGGGCCGACAACCGCATCGGCATCGCGGGCATCGCGCCCGAGGCCCGCCTGCTCGGCCTGCGGGCCTGTTGGCAGCGCGCGGCGGACGCTTCTGCCGCCATCTGCGACAGCCTCAGCCTCGCAAAGGCGCTGCATCTCGCCATCGACCGCCGCGCCGCGGTCATCAACCTGAGCCTCGGCGGGCCGCCCGACCGGCTGCTGGCGATGCTGCTGGACGCAGGCATGGCGCGCGGCGCGACGGTGGTCGCCGCCTATGATTCCGATCGCCCCGACGGCGGCTTTCCCGCATCCCATCCCGGCGTGATAGCCGTCGCCGCCAGTCCCATGCCGGGCAGCCGTCGCCCGGTCTACGCCGCACCCGCCCACGACATTCCCGCAACCGAGCCGGGCGGCGGATGGGCCCTGGTCGACGGCGCCTCCTACGCCGCCGCGCATGTCAGCGGGCTCGTCGCATTGATCCGCGAGCCGCGAGGGCATAGGCAGGGACGACCGACGCTGGTCATGGCAGGAGGAGGGGTCATCGATGCGCTCGCCA
>DATEDR010000036.1:0-8721 GCA_035281605.1 Sphingobium sp. | reverse complement strand
ATCGTGCCTGACAATGTGCCCGCGCCGATCCGCGGCGCGCTGTTCCTGATTGGGCTGGCCGCCGGCCTTGCCGCCATAGCGGGTCAGGGGCGCAGGGCGCTGGAGCGGGCGAAGAGGGGACGCGCCGCCCCGTCGCTGCTGGCGATCCCGCTCGGCTTCTTCTTCTTCACCTATCTTGGCTTCATGGTGCTTGCGACGTCGATCGAGGCCAATCTGCACCTGAACAGTCGCTATGCCTATCCGATCTATGTCACCAGCGTCATGGCGGTGACCATCGCGGTGGCCGGCTTGCACGGCGCCCGAGCGCCTGCGCAGCGGCTGCGGCTGGTCCTCGCCGGCATCGCCTGCCTGATGCTGGTCGGTCATGCGGTACGCACCGGCTGGCGCACGGGCCAGGCCTATCGCGACGGCGTCGGCTATGCCGCGCTCAGCTGGACCCGATCGCCGACATTGGCGGCAATCTCCCGCCTGCCCAAAGATGCTATCCTTTACAGCAACGGCGCCGACGCGATCGGCTATGTGCTGCGGCGGCCGGCGCGTAGCGTTCCGGCCCATATCGAGCTGCGCACGGGGCGGGACGAAGCGGCACGGCCCTATGCGGCGCAACTGGCCGAGGCGCGCGCGACGCTGGCGCGAGGGAACGCCTATGTCGTGTTCCTCAACGGCGTCACCTGGCGCTTTTACATGGCGGGCGAGCGCGAACTGGCCGAGCGGTTGAAGCTGGTCCTTGTAGCGCGCCTGGCGGACGGGGCCATCTATCGAAGCGCGGAGCCCCTGGCAGCAGGTACAGAACAATGAAGCGGGGAAGACTGATGAGCGATGAAGTCATGACGGCAGGACCGATCCCTCGTCCGCTTGGGCGCGTGCGCGACTATATCGCGATCGCCCGGCTGGACCATATGACCAAGCATGTCTTCATCGTGCCGGGAATAATCCTGGCGCATGTGCTGCGCGATCCCATGGTGGAGACGCGAGCGCTGACGGTGCTGATCGGCCTGTTGAGCGCCATAGCCATCGCGTCGGCCAATTATGTCATCAACGAATGGCTCGACCGGGACTTCGACGCCTTCCATCCGCACAAGTCGGCGCGCCCGGCGGTCCACCGCAGCCTCTCGGCGCCGATCGTCTATGCCGAATATCTCATGCTGCTCGCAGTCGGGCTCTGGCTCGCGACCTGGCTGGGGGCGCTTTTCACCTGGACGGCGCTGGCCTTCGCCCTGTCAGGCGTGATCTATAATGTGCCGCCATTGCGCACGAAGGACCGCGTATATCTGGATGTCGTCAGCGAAAGCATCAACAATCCCATCCGCCTGATGCTGGGGTGGACGATGGTCGAGCCCTATACTCGGGCGCCCACCACGCTGCTCCTGTCCTACTGGATGGGCGGCGCGTTCCTGATGGCTGCGAAGCGGCTGGCGGAATATCGCGACATCACGGCCGATGGCGGCGCCGACCTGTTGCCGCGCTATCGCCGATCCTTCGGCCATTACAACGCCGAAAATCTTGCGGTGTCCTGCCTGCTCTACGCGATGCTCTCGGCCTTCTTCCTCGCGGTATTCCTCGTCAAATATCGGCAGGAATATATTTTCGCCCTGCCATTCATCGCGGTGTTGTTCGCCAGCTATTTCTGGCTCGCGATGCGGCGCAATTCCGTGGCGTCGCGTCCTGAGCGGCTGTTCCGTTCGCGGCGGCTGATGATGGCGTCCTTCATCGTCGTCGCGGCGCTGACTGCGCTCTCCTTCGTAGACATTCCCTATATCAACGATCTGTCCACCCCCAGTTCGGTCTATGCCCGTCCATGACGGAGCGCTTTCCTTGGGACCGGTTCGATTTGGTGGTGTTCGACATGGATGGGACGCTGTATGACCAGGGCCGGCTGCGGCGGCGGATGGCGGGACTGATCGCCCGCGACGCGTTCCGCAATCGCAGCCTGGCGGCGATGCGCACCCTCGCAGCCTTTCGTCGTCGGCGAGAGATGCTGGGCGGAGCGATGGCGGGCGATTTTACCACGGCGCAATATGAACTGCCGGGCCATCGCCCGGACGAAGTGCGCGCCATTGTGGCGGACTGGATGGAGCAGCGGCCGCTCGCCCTTTTGCCCGGTTGCCGCGCGGCGGGCGCGGAGGCGCTGTTCCAGCGGCTCGCGCGCCGGCATGTCGTGGCGGTCTTTTCCGATTACCGGGCGGAGCAGAAACTCGACGCGCTGGGTCTGTCTGCGCGCCTTGTCATCGCGGCTGAAGATGTCGGGCGGCTGAAGCCCGATCCGGCGGGGCTGCTCAACCTGATGGCGCAGGCCGGTGTGTCCGCCGAGCGGACGCTGATGATCGGGGATCGCGACGATCGCGACGGAGAGGCTGCGCGCCGGGCGGGCGTCCGCGCGCTCATTCGCGGACGCGATTTCCACCATTTCGATGAGCCTTTGTTCGCCCATGCTGCCTGACTTCGCTGCCACGGTTCATGCGCTTGCCGAGACCGTGGCGCTTCGCGAGAGCGGCGCGCCGCGCAGGCCCGAGGCCGCGAGCCGCTTCGTCCTCGACAGTTTCGCCGGCATGCCCGCCTATCTTCGCCCGCCGATGCGTGCGGCCACGCTCTTCTTCGATGCCTGGCCGATGATCAGGCGGCGACGACCGTTTCACCAGCTCCCGCCGGAAGCGAGGCTGCGGCAGATGGAGGGTTGGGAAGGGTCGCCGATCGGGCCGGCACGCATGCTGATGACTTTCTATGTCAGCCTGTCGTTGTTCGCACTGTGGCCCGGCGAGGCGGATCATGACTGAGCGGCTGCGTACGCAGGTTGCGGTGATCGGATCAGGGCCGGGCGGCGCTGTGACCGCCGCCCTGTGCGCGGATGCGGGTCATCAGACGCTGATGCTGGAGGAAGGACCCGACCTGCCGCTGGAGGCGGCGCCACATTTTTCGGCCGAGGAAATCCTGCGCAAGTACCGCAGCGCGGGCATAGAGATGGCGTTCGGCAAGCCGTCGATCAGCTATGTCGAAGGATGCTGCGTAGGGGGCGGGAGCGAGGTCAATCGCGGCCTTTATCACCGCACGCCTTCCTATGTGCTGGACGGATGGGCGCGAGACTATCGCGTCGATGGGCTGAGCGCGGACGCATTGGCGCTGCACTTTGCCGCTTGCGAGGGGACGGCGCGGATTGCGTCGCTGCCGGGCGCCGCGCCGCCGCTCTCGCAGAAACTGGGCGAGGGCGCGGAGCGGATGGGCTGGGAAGCAATCGAGGCGCCGCGTCTCTATGATTATGAAACGGGGCGCAAGCAGTCGATGAGCGAGACGTTCGTCCCCCGTTTTCGCGCCGCTGGAGGACAGTTGATGGCGGATACGCGCGCGCTGCGCATTCGGCGCGACGGTGGGCGGTGGCATGTCGCGGCGCAGCGTCGAGGCACCGCGCTGACAATAGAGGCAGACGCGCTGTTCGTGGCTTGCGGCGCGGTGCAGACCCCTGCCCTGCTGCGGCGATCGGGCTTTCGGCACAATGTCGGGAACAGCCTGCGCTTTCACCCAATGCTGAAGGCGGTGGCCCTGTTCGACGTCCCGGTCAATCGGCCGGGCGATCCTGACCCGGTGCACCAGATAAAGATGTTCGAGCCGCGTTTCGGCATCGGCTGTTCCATCAGTTCGCCCGCGCTGTTGGCGCTGGCGCTGGCGGGGAATGCCGCGATGCGCGCCCGGATCGCGCAGGATGCGGCGCGCATGGGCATCTATTATGTGCAGAATGGCAGCGGCCATGCGCGCGTCCGGGGGCTGCCGGGTCTGCGCGATCCGCTGGTGTCGGTGCGCCATGACGACGCCGAACTGGACGCGCTTTATGACGGCCTCCGACATCTGATGCGCGCGCTGTTCGCCGCCGGGGCCGAGGCGGTGCAGCCCTGTCTGCCGGGCTTTCCGATGCTGCATTCGGTGGAGGAAATCGCCGCGCTGCCCCAGAGTCTCCCGCGCCGATCCGCGATGCTGACATCGGTCCATGTCTTCGCATCCTGCCCCATGGGCGAGGACCGGCGCCTGAGCGCCGCCGACAGCTGGGGACGGGTCCATGATGGCGGCGGACTGCGCATCGCCGATGCATCCTTGATGTGCGGGCCGACCATCGCCAACCCGCAAGGGTCGGTCATGGCGATCGCGCATCGAAACGCCCTGCATGCCATCGACAGGCGCTTCGCCTGAAGCCGCAACCGTTACTGCGCTGCCTTTTTCGACCGGCTGAACGGTAGCCAGGCGATCGCGAACAGCGCGGTCGGCGCCCACAACAGCAGGTGCGCCAGCAACAGCACGGCGGCTGCGAAGTCGGGCGCGACGCCGGTGCGGGCGAACATTTCCAGCCCGAACAGCTCGAACGTGCCGAAATGGCCGGGAAGGCCCGGGAATAAGGTGCCCAGCGTACTCGTGACGAAGGCCGCCATCGGTGCCAGCCAGTCACCCGCCGATCCGCCGAGGCTGATCCAGGCGCCAAGCAGCACCAGGGATTCCAGCAGCCAGCATAATAGCGAGAGCCCAAGCAAGGCGCAGGTCAGGCGGATCGATCGGAGGATGGAAAAGGCGTCCACGGCCGCCACGAGCCCGTTCAGCCATGCCCATCGCATGGTTGCCTTGCGCATTCGCCGCGCCAGCATCGCCGATGCCAGGACGATGGCGCCGATCCCCGGCAGGGCAGCGAGGTAGAGGAGCCAGGCGTCGCCGACATGCCATCCGACCACCGCGATGGCGAACAGCAACAGCGTGAAGAGGTCGAAAGCCCGCTCGATCATCATCGCGCCCAACACCCCGCTTGGCGGCAATGCCATCTGCCGTTGAAACCAGAGCAGGCGAAACACATCGCCCGCGCGCAGCGGCAGCAGGTCGCTGATGCCGAAGCTGGCGATGAACGGGCCGGGCACGCGGAGGAGTGGGAGGCGCCGGCCTGAAACAGCCTCCAGCAGAATCCAGAAGCGGGCCGCGCGCAGCAGGAAATCCAGCGCATAGGCCAGCAACGCCACGACGATGGGCAGGATCCACGCCTGCTCCGCGGCGGCTGCCACGCCGTGGGGGTCTATCTGCCGCAGGAACAGGACAAGGAACAGCAGCCCGATCGCGGCGTGCAGGGCGAGCCGCGCCGCGCGGCGACGCGCTGGTGGACTTTCCGCATCGGACGGAGAAGCCGGGTGCGACCTTGCCAGACTGCGCCGTGTGGGATCGAAGAGCATCATTCAGCGCTAGAGCAAAATGCGCCCACTGTCCGACGGGCGAAGGGTTTACCCATAATGCACCAGCGTCATCGTCCGATCTGGAACGGCGAAGGTCGCTTTGGTCACTGAATGGTTGTCGTGACTGCCGATCGTTTTGCGAAGGCGAGTGCCTTGTCGACATAGATGGCGTGGGGCGAACCGCCTGCGCACATCGCTTCCCGCGCCTTTTGGCTGTCGATCCGGGATTGCTGAAACACACAGCCGGCGTCGTTGGGCGTTCTCACCACTAGCTCTCCTGCGAGTCGTTGGGGGAGGAGCATATGGCTGTCGGCGCCCACTTTGAAGAGGTGTCTACAAGCGAATGCGGGCAGCTCTACGCCTCTTGCGATAGTCCGAAATAGCAGGTGAAGGATGTCAGGGGGCGGGGCATAGTGACAGCCCCTGAGCCAGCCCCGCCTCTCCCCTTGGAGGCGGGGCCATGACCAGGATGGACGGTCACTCCCAACCAACAGAAACAGCCCTTATCCGGGGAATATCGATGCCGGTCCGGTCGTCGCGGCATGCGGCTCAGCCGTCGCAAAGCATTTGCGGCAGGGTGCCGATTGCCGAACCATTCCCGACGCTGAACCCCAACCAGGAGAGAGACGATGCGCGTGATGGTGCTGGTGAAGGCGACCGACGACAGCGAACAAGGCTTCGTCCCCACGCCCGAGGTTCGGGAGAGGATGGAGGAGATGGGCAGGTTCAATGAGGAACTGGACCGGGCCGGGATATTGCGCGCCGCAGACGGGTTGAAGCCTTCGTCCGAGGGCAAGCGCATCGCGTTCGACGGCCCAGACCGAACGGTCATCAACGGGCCTTTCGCTCCCAGCGACGAGCTGGTCGCCGGCTTCTGGCTGTGGGAAGTCAAGGATATGGATGAGGCCGTCGCATGGGCGAAGCGGTGTCCCAATCCCATGCCCGGCCCGAGCGAGATCGAAATCCGCCCGATCTATGAG
Organism: Sphingobium sp.; assembly: GCA_035281605.1. GTDB lineage: Bacteria > Pseudomonadota > Alphaproteobacteria > Sphingomonadales > Sphingomonadaceae > Sphingobium. The sequence continues at coordinate 2,549 of DATEDR010000036.1, read as the reverse complement.
ATAGACGATCTGGAGCTTTGAGCCGGGGATCAGGAAGGCCCCGTATCTCCGGCGTCCCTTCGTTCGCCGCCTGCCTTCGTCCCCCAGGCGACATGGTCGGCTGCCCATGCGTCCCGCCGGCCGAGCGGGCGTTCGGGCCCGGCCGTCGTGTCCCGTGCCGTTTGATGCTCCAGTTCGGAATTCAGTTCGGCGCCGAAGATGAGGATGTAGCTCGACAAATACATCCATGTCAGCAGGATGATGATCGTCGCGAGCGATCCATAAGTGGCGTTATAGTCGCTGAATTCGGACACGTAGATACCGAACCCGAATGTCAGAAGTACCCAGCTAGTGGCGAAGAACAGAGATCCAGGAGTCAGCCATGTCCAACGCGCTCTGTCGCGGGACGGGCCGAAACGGTAAAGCATCGCCGTCGCGACCGCGGCGATCAGGGCGAGAAGGATATGGGAAGCCGCCTTGAAAGCCAGCGCGAGCGATTGCGAGACTGGCAGCAACGTCTCGACATAAGCGAAGAGGGTGACGGAAAGCAGCGCGAGTACGGCCAGTCCCACGCTCGCCGCGGTAACGATAAGGGCAAGCAGGTTCACCTGGACGAAGCCGCGCTTCTCTTCCTCCTCATAGGCGATGTTGAGGGCGCTGATGATCGCGGCGGCGCCGTTGCGCGCGCTGAACAGCGCAATTGCCAGAGCCAGGACCACCGCCGCGCCCTTCTTTCCGCTCGAGGTCTGCACGACGAACATGAGTTGTTCCCCGATGAATGTCGCAACGTCGGCGGGCATCGTGCTCTTGAGCGCCTCGACATTGCGCGTGACGGCTTGCGGATCGGCAAGGAGCCCGTAGCTGAGGACTATCGCGCCCAGCAGCGGTAGTAACGCGAGGAACCCGTAGAAAGACACGCCTGCCGCGATCAGGCCGACATTGTCCGCGCTGGTTTCCTTCCACGTCCGCACGAATATGTCCTTCCACGCACGGACAGGCATCTGCCAGGGCGATGTCGCCTCGCGCCCCCGGTTGCTGTCTGACCAGTGGTTCGTCCCTGGTCGGGCCATGATCTTCGAACGTCCAATAAAGTTGAAAGCAGGAGGAAAAGGAGTGGCAGGGGCCATAGGTTCCCGCCGGACGGAGCGGGCTCACGGAAAGACGTAGCTGGAAGCATCCCGACGTCCCGTCAGACGTTCACGGCGGGAGATGCGCTCGTCCGGTGACGGCACGCGTCCGGCAGGAGAATGGCCTTGGCACGGAATGACGAGCAACGACGCGCGAGGAATGCCAAGCGCCTGCTTTGGGTGATTGCCGGTGCAGTCGTCCTGTTGCTCGCGGCGATTGCCTATACCAGCCTGAACGCACCAGAACCGGGAACTCGCCTGCCGGAGGGATCGCTGCCTCCGTCGGCCGAGGGGGCGGCCCGACAGAGTGAAAGGGAGGCGCGCGGGGGTCGGATATAGGCAGGCACGATTGGGATGGGGCCGTCGAGCGGACAGTGTGAAAAAGCGAGGAAATTAGGGATTATAGCTTTGGATAGGCAGCGCCTTGACGCCCCCGGTTTCACAGGTCGACGCGGGTTTTGGGGCAGCTGTGGCGCCGACGGAGGTTCGGGCAGGTGGTGGAACGGACCCGGTGCCACAGGGTTGGTGAAGGGGCAGGTTAGCCTGCTTTGCGACCCGAACTGCCCCGTCTCTCCTCGCGGAGAAGGCGGGGCTTTTTTCGCTTTCCCGCCATGCCCCCGCGTTGGCCGGGCGTTGGTGGTCCGTGCGTTGAGACCCTCAGCATAGCGGGTGGACGCGTTGCGGACCGTGCGGCTGACGGCAGAGGACGGAGATGGTTCTGGCCGCCCCGTCGAATACTTTCGACGAGGGGAAGTCGATGAAGATGAATGCCGGTATTGGCGCGGGCCCGGGGAAGACATGGAACAGGCAGGGCTAACTGGCGCCTGTAACGAAAGGATCACGTTTACATTTGATGATGAAGCGCGCAGAAGGCTCCGACATTCTCCCATCACAGGTTCGTTCAATGGCCGAAGAAATACAGTCCGACATCACCGCTCTTGCCGTTCAGCTTCTAAGCGCGTTCGTATCCAAAAACACCGTGCCTGCCGAAAGCCTGGCAGGCCTTATAAAATCAACGCGGGCTGCGTTGATGGACGAGCCAGCGGCGCAGGAAAAGGATGTCCCGGATTCAAACTTCACGCCCGCCGTTTCGGTCCGCAAGAGCCTGTCCTCGCCCGATCATATCCTGAGCCTGATCGACGGGAAGCCGTACAAGACCTTGAAGCGGCATCTGACTTTTCATGGCCTGACGGCGGACCAGTATCGGGCGCGTTACAACCTGCCCGAACATTATCCCTTGGTGGCGCCAAGCTATTCCGAAGCGCGGCGCAGCGTGGCGGAAAAACATGGGTTGGGGAGGAAGCCGGCGGTCGCGGCGGGGGTCGCGAAGCCGGCCAAGGCCGCTGCGACAGGCGCTGCCGCATCCGGGCAGGGCACGGCGCGCACGGTGGCTAAGGGCGATCCTGTGAAGGGGTCAGCAAACGCCTCGTCCCAGCCGGCGTC
>DATEDR010000035.1:0-4327 GCA_035281605.1 Sphingobium sp. | reverse complement strand
GACGATTCCGCCATAACCTTTCCACTGCGTGTTCGAAAACCGGTAGAATTCGTCCAGGCTCCGCGCAGCGAGACCATCCGTGAGCGCACTGCGGGGCAGGACGTTTCCCAACAGGCCGCGCATCGCCCCGGGGGCCCGGGAGAGCTTGCCCCACTTCTCTTCCACGTGACGATACCGGCTATAGCCACAGAAAAGCTCATCCCCACCATCGCCGGAAAGCGCCACCGTCACATGTCGCCGCGCGAGGCGGCTGACCAGGATGGTGGGCATCTGCGATGAATCCGCGAACGGTTCGTCATAGATGGCGGGCAGCGATGGGACGACGCCCAGGGCATCGTTCGCGGAAAGATGGAGCTCCGTATGATCGGTTCCCAGATGCGATGCGACCAGGCGCGCGTGGGCCGCCTCGTCAAAGCCCGCCTCGTTAAAACCGATCGTGAAAGTCTTGACCGGCACCGTTGAAGCGCACTGCATCAGCGAGACGATCGTGGATGAATCCACGCCGCCGGACAGAAAGGCACCGAGAGGCACGTCGGCAAGCATCTGACCGCGCACGGAGGCTGCAAGCAGCTGCTCAAGCTCGCGCACAGCATCGGCCGCATCGCCCTCGAAGGGGCGCCGTCTGGCGGCGTCAACGGCGCGCGCTACGCTCCAATAGCTTGTCTCTTTGGGAGTCCGATCCTCGATGCTGACTTCCAGATAGGAGCCCGGGGGCACCTTGGCTATGCCCTGATAGATGCAGTCTGCGCCGCCGACATATCCGGTTCTCACATAGTAAGCGAGGGCATCGCGGTTCACACCCGCCTGGAAAGCTGGGTGGGCCCGCAGCGCCTTCAATTCTGATCCGAAAAGGAACGAGCCCTTATTCCACCCATAATAGAGCGGCTTCTCACCCATGCGATCCCGTGCGAGGCTCAGCACGCCGCGGTCGCGATCCCATAAGGCGAAAGCAAACATGCCGACCGCGCGGTTTAGGGCTTCGTGCAGCCCCCAAGCCCGGATCGCGGCCAGGAAGGTCTCGGTGTCAGACCCTCCCCGCCAGTTCGTGCCGGGAAGCTCCTTGCGAATATCCCGATGATTGTAGATCTCGCCGTTAAAGGTAATGACGAGCCTGCCATCATCGGTGAGCATGGGCTGGTGGCCCATGGGAGACAGATCAACAATCGAGAGACGCGCCTGGCCAAGCCCGATGCCCGCGCCGCCATCAACCCAGAAGCCCGCGTCATCCGGCCCCCGGTGCCGAATGGAGCTGATCATTCGCTCCAGATCGCGCTGCACGGCGTCATGGCTTGCAGCGCCGGAGGTCAGTACACCCGCTATTCCGCACATGTTCGGTGTTCCCAGAGCTGCCCTTAGCCGCGCCCCTGCGCGGCCTGGCGCACGCACGGCGTTTCACGGGCTTCCTCGATCACCCGTTCCAGCAGATTGCCGACGCGCTTGGGGAACTCCCTGCTCGGGAGCGGGCCGGAATTGCGGCCTATCCATTGCCGCACGGCGCCCTTGTCCGGCTCGTTCCACAACCGATGAATTTCAAAGCCGAGATCGTCCAGCGATGAAAGCTGCGTGCTGCGCGGATAATTCAGCAGAAGCAGGCCATACTCCATGGCACGCAGACTGCCGAACTTTCCCAGCAGAAGCGGCAGGCCCATCAGCGTGGGAACGGCGGCTGCGGTGGAAGGCTCGACAATGACGGCCGCCGCGCGCAGGAGCCGCGCGCAGAACTCTTCCTTCTGCAGAAGCGTATAGCCCTTCCTTGCCAGGATATCGGGAACAGCCGTTCCGTCATGCCCGGGATGAAGCTTCAATACGAGACTGTAACCCTGGCGCTCGACCGAGGCGCGCACCTCGTCCAGATGGGCAATGAACTCTTCCTCGCTCGCATAGGCCATCCCGTAATGGACAAGGCGCGAATCCACGTAAACCACTTCATTCGTTTCCGGCGCGCCACGCTTGGCGAGCAGGCCTACCTCCTCGTCCTTCAGGCCGAAATAGATCAGATCGGGGTTTCCGACCGCGACAACCTCATCCTGCTCATGCCAGTATTTTTCGATCACCTGCTCGCGATCCGCCTCGGTGTAGATCGCCGTTATGTTGCAGCGGGAATCGGATGCGTTCTTCGTGATATAGCGCCCGACGGCAAGCAGGTACGTGTCCTTGGCGATGCGGAACCAGTCAGAAGGCGACGCCTTCGTGACCCGCAAGGCCGCCATGTATGTCGGCAGCACCTGCAGGAACAGCCGGGTGACGCGCGGCAGAAGGTATTTTATCCGCGCTATCGGATGCATGCCCAGGCTCTTGCCCTTGTTCGTGGTAAGAATCGCGCCCAGGCCGTGATTGAGCCACAGGGTCGGAATGCCGGCATGCTTGCAGAAGCGGTTGACGGCGCGATGGCTGAACGTATCTATCGAAAGAAAGACGACAGCCGCGGGGCGGGGTTCGAGGAACAACTCCAGCAGGGCGGATCCCCTGCGGTCCCCGACATCCGTCATTTCCAGCCCGGTCGCGGAGGGCAGCGCGACCTGTGCGTCGGCGGGCTGCCAGGATTCGGTATGATATAGCTTGAGCGTATAACCAATGCTGTCCAGATAGGGCTTTATCCGGTCCAGATTGGTGATGCCGCCGGTCCAGCTGTCAAAGGCGACGATGAGGCCGCGGTTCTTGTCCTGAAAAGTCATGTCGTTCTCAATTCATCCTGGATGTGCACAAACGCGTGCCGGCATTGCGGGCGCATCATTCCTGTCCATCGCCAAGCAGGGAAGCCGCCTCGGCCATTTCCGACTCGGTATCAATATCGAGAGAGCGCCCACTGGGCATGACATAGCCCACGGTGTGTTCGCCGATGAAGTTTCCATGCCTTTCAAGGGCATCAATCCGGAAGGCATAAACGGCGCCGTTGGGCATATACACGGGAGGCAGGTCCTGCCTTCTGGTGGGAACCAAGCCTCGGTCCAGCACCGGGGCGAGGCGGAAATCGCTTGCCAGGCGGTACATCCAGTAGGGATTCTCCTCGGCCTCGCGGACACTGACGCAGCTGTCGCTCCCCCGGGCCATCATCATTTCCAGGCAGCCGTCAATATCCGCCACTGTCCGCAGGGGTGACGTGGGCTGAAGGACAACCCCTATGTCATAGCCGGGAATTTCCCTGACCGCGTGCAGCACCACGGACAAGGACGTGCTGTCGTCCTGCGCCAGCTCCGCCGGCCGCTTCAGGCCGATACCGGCGCCATACCCCGCGGCGGCTGCGCATATCTCATCATCGTCGGACGATACGACCACCCGGTCGAGATAGGATGAGGCTTGCGCGGCTTCGATGGTCCAGCAAACCAGGGGCTTGCCGCCAACCAGCCGCAAATTCTTCCTGGGCACGCCCTTGCTCCCGCCGCGCGCGGGAACAATCGCTAGAACGCGCAGCCCCTCAATCATTTCGGCGCCCGCCTGTTCCAGAAAGCGGCATCAGCCATTGCCCTCGGACGCGGCGTCGCTCTTTTTCCGCCGCGCGTTGTCGAGGTCGTTGGGGCGACCCACATCGAGCCACGGCTCGTGCATGGGAAACACGATCGCGCGCTTGTTCTGTTCCTGTATCCGCTCGAAAAGCTGCGGCATGTCGCATCTCACATTCTCGCCGATAAGGTCGAGCACATGCGGCTCGAGCGCGTAGATGCCGGCATTGATGTGGCACCTGGATATGGGCTTTTCCTCGAAACCCGTAATATCCACACCCTGGGTTTTCACCACGCCGAACGGATTGCGCCATTCATGAAGGCGGACCGCCATCGTCGCAGACGCCTTGTGATATTTGTGGAAGTCCAGCAGTTCGGAAAAGCGGAAGTCGGTAACAAGATCGCCATTCGTCACCAGAAACGACGTCTCCGGGCGACTTTTCAAAAGCCCTAGCGCGCCGGCCGTCCCAAGGGCTGTGTTCTCACGGAGATACTCGATCTTGACCTGCCATTTCTCGCCATTCGAGAAGTAATCCTCGATCATATGTCCAAGATAGTGAATGGCGAAGACGAAGTGGTCGAAGCCTTCCAGCTTGGCGCGCTCCACCAGATGCTCGAGCATCGGCTTGCCGTCAATCGGCAGCATGGGCTTGGGGCAGTTTTCCGTGTGGGGACGCAACCGCATCCCCAATCCGCCCGCCATGACGACCAGCATGTTGGGCCGCGTCTTGGCCGGCGCGAGCAAGTCTTCCCAGAGATGAAGCCCGATCACCTGCCGGGCCTCATCCACGATGGGAAGTTGCCGAATCTTGTTGGCGGTCATCAGCTGCAGGACCATCTCGGGGCCACACTGCGGCGGAACAACCAGCGCGCCCCGGTTGACGATC
>DATEDR010000034.1:0-3360 GCA_035281605.1 Sphingobium sp. | reverse complement strand
ACAAGTTCGACTGGATGGAAAATCACTTCACTCCGGAAGGCGAGGCGTTGACGGCGTTTACGCCCGGCGCTCTGGGTGCCAACGGCCTGCCGCTGGCGATCGCCTACGCCCAGTCGCCCGGCGCGGGGAAACTCGACGGTGCCAACCGGCCCGACGCGGTGAACAACTTCTTCACCACGCCCGGCTATCAGCGGGTCTACGGTCACAACCTGACGAGCACGCTTCAGGCGTCGGACAGCCTCACGATCAAGAACATCTTCGGCTATCGCCGGTCGTTCATTGTGTCGGTTTCGGACCTGACCGGCGCTGGGTCGCTGGTCACGACACCAGCGGTCGCCGCGCAGCTGGAGACCAATTCCAGACTGCCCGCCGGTTCGCTCAGCAGCCTGATCGGTTCGCCCTATGTCGCCGGCGGCTCCGCCACGCTCAGCAAGTCGAAGCAGTTCAGCGACGAGCTTCAGCTGAACTATGATTCGGAGCTGCTGACCCTGACTACGGGTCTGATGTGGTTCAACGTGAAAACGGAAACGGGTGCGCCCGATGGCCTTCTCGGTCCGTCGACGATCCTCAGCCCCGTTCGTGGTGGTGTACCCGGACGCAATTCGCGCAATCTGTCCTTCATCACGATGGAATCGTTCGCCGGCTATGCCCAGGCGGAATTCCATGTCACCCCGCAGCTCGATATCATCGGCGGCTACCGCCTGACGCATGATATCAAGAATGGCGTGACCTGGATCCGGAACACGCCCTATGGCTTCAGCTACAAGGACACGCGCGCGTCCTATATGGGCACCGTGAATTACCGTCCGAACAATGACATCTTGGTCTATGGCAAATATGCGACGGGCTATGTGTCGGGCGGTTCGGTATCCGGCATCGATTTCAAGCCGGAAATCGCCACCTCCTGGGAAGCGGGTGCCAAGGCCGATCTGTTCAACCGCATGCTGCGTCTGAACCTGGCCCTGTTCAAGACCAAGTATCAGGATCTCCAGGCCGTGAGCGGCGGCACCTTCCTTGTTCCGCCGCGGCCGGAACTGGGCACGCTGATCATCAACGATGGCGATCTCAAGACCAAGGGTTTCGAGGTCGAGGCGACGTTGGTGCCCGTGCGTGGTGTGACGCTGTCGGCAAGCGGTGGCTACACCAAGGCGGAGGCTTCCAATTCGAACGCTGCGCTGGGCTTGAACCGGAACCTGACGCTGCGTCCGAAATGGACGTCCAACGTTTCCGCGCAGTATGAATCGGATCCGTTGTTCGGCGATACGAGCTTCGTGATCCGGGCCGATGGCGCCTGGCGCTCGAAGGTCCGCACTGTGGGCCAGAATGGCCTGAGTGCCGACTACAACAGCATCCTCTACTCGCCCAAGGGCTGGGTCGTGAACGGTCGGGTCGGTCTGCAGAATGTCAATCTGGGCGGCGCGAAGGCTGACATCACCTTGTGGGGTCGGAATATCTTCGATCAGGACCGGCCGATGTTCCCGATCTACTTCGCCTTCCTGGGCTCCACCAGCTACGAGCGTGCGCGCACCTACGGCGTCGATGTCGCGTTCAAGCTCTGATCTGGCATAGGATTGCCGCTTCCTGATTGAAACAGGAAGAGGAGAACGACTTGAGGCAGGCTCCGTATGGAGCCTGCCTTTAGTTTTTTGCGGATAATGGCACCGGGGTGTGCTGGCGGAAAGTGTTCGGCCCAAGGGCGCGGGAGAAGCTGCGCCGGATGCACTGTCGGGCTATTCGGCTTGTATCGGATCGCGTCGAAGACGTTCGGCGTCAGGCGGACTTCTATTGAGCTGCCTTGGTTACGGCGATGGCATGTGCATCGGATGTAGCGCGAAGATCGGCTGGTTGGGAGATTTTGCACAGGGGCATAGAGACGCTGCTATCCGCGTTCACGGCGCTGTCGTTCCGAACCATTACTCTTGGAGGCACTGTCCGGCTTCTGTGTGGCCGACGGAGATGTGCGCGGGGGAGGGGGCGAGGGGAGCACCACAGACCGCGACATCGCGACCCGATCAGGCGGACTGCCGTTGCATCGGGCGACGAGCGCGTCGCGTTTCGCAATGATCGGAAAGGTCAGCGAATATAGGGCATCGTGCCTTAAGTCCGACCCACATCCGTTCGATTCGAGCAGCCTTCGAGCTTGTGAGGAAGTGGATCGGGAATATTAGCGCACCGCCAACTTCTCGACTTCGGTTTTCGACAGGCTCGAACCTGCGCTTGAAACGAGCGGCTCTTATCTAGGTCATGTTGACAAAGTGGATTCCCAATTGGTCTGATTTCTGATTCAGAGCTTCTCTTTGTGGGAGTGGCAATGGCTCGGGGCGATCTGACGGACGAGGAATGGGATGTGATCGCGGGGCTGCTGCCGTCGGAGCGAGGCCGTAAATCGCGGCCTGCTCATGACAACCGGCGTTTCCTCAACGGCATGCTGCATGTGTTGCGGGTCGGCTGCCCATGGCGCGACATGCATGAGCGGTACGGTCTGTGGAACTCGGTCTATGTGCGGTTTCGGCGCTGGGCCGAACAGGGCGTGTGGGATGCGATCCTGGCGACGCTGGTCGAACTGGGACTGACGGACGACTGGCAGCACATGATCGACAGTACCACCGTTCGCGGCCATGTTTCGGCGGTGGGCGGAAAAGGGAGGCTCGTGCGCAGGCTTTTGGTCGATCACGCGGCGGCTTTACGTGCAAAGTCCACGCCCGCTGCGACAATCAGGGACGCCCTCTCGGCTTCATCCTGACCGGCGGGGAGGCGTCCGATTATGGCGCTGTCGATGCCCTGATGGCGATCCCCGTCATCAAACCCAAGGCCCTGCTCGCCGACAAGGGCTATGATGGCGACGTCGTTCGCGAGAACCTGCTGATACAGGGCATCCTGCCGATCATCCCGCCCAAGTCCAATCGCCGTGAGCCCATTCCCTGCGACTTTCGCCGCTACCGGGATCGCAACCGCATCGAGCGCATGTTCGGCCACCTCAAGCAGTTCCGCCGTGTCGCCACGCGCTATGACAAAACCGCCCTATCCTTCGCCAGCTTCCTCAACCTCGCCGCAATCCGCAAATGGCCCCCACACTTTGTCAACGCGACCTAGCCGGCCGGTCCAACGCCGCCCGAGAGGTTACGGGGTAAGGTAGGCACCCCCGTTGACGCCCCATATCTGTCCGTTGATCCACGCGCCGTCGTCGGAAAGCAGGAAGGCGACCGTGCCCGCAATGTCGTCCGGAATGCCCAGTCGCGTACTGCGCAAGCCTGATTTCAGTTCTTGGATGAACTCCTGCGGCATGACGGTCTTGGCCGTTTCTGTGAGGACGACGCCCGGAGCGATCGCGTTGCAGCGTATGCCTTCCTGGCCCCAACG
>DATEDR010000033.1:0-13784 GCA_035281605.1 Sphingobium sp. | reverse complement strand
CGCAGAGCAAATGCCCCTCGCCCGAAGTCGAATGGTGCCGGGACGCCATCCCCCTGGGCTCTGCGCGGGCGCTGGTGGTGAATGCGGGGAACGCCAATGCCTTCACCGGCCATCGGGGCCGCGCGGCGGTCGAGGCGATCGCGGCGAAGGTCGCCAATCACCTGTCCTGCCTGCCCTCGGACGTGTTCATCTCTTCGACCGGAGTGATCGGCGTTCCCCTGCCCGCCGACAAGGCCGAAGCAGGACTGGAAGCAGCCTTTGCCGCGGAACCGTGCGGTTGGGAAGAGGCGGCGAACACCATCGGCACGACGGACACCTACGCCAAGGGTGCCCGCGCAAGCGCGATGATCGGCGACAGGCGGGTCGAGCTGGTCGGCATCATCAAGGGATCGGGCATGATCGCGCCGGACATGGCGACGATGCTCGGCTATATCTTCACCGACGCGGCGATCGAGCCGAAGCTGCTGCAACAGATGCTGTCGGCGGCGAACAAGCGGACCTTTTCCTGCATCACCGTCGACAGCGATACGTCGACCAGCGACACAGTGCTCGCGTTCGCGACCGGCAAGGCGGGCAACGCGCCGCTGGAGTCTATCGAGGATGCGGGAGCCGATGCCTTCGCCGCCGCGCTCAATGATCTGTGCCTTCAACTCGCCCATCTGGTGGTCCGCGACGGCGAGGGCGCGACCAAATTCGTGGAGATCACGGTCGAGGGCGCGGAAAGCGACCACAGCGCGCATCGCATCGCCCTGTCGATCGCCAATTCACCGCTGGTGAAGACCGCCATCGCCGGCGAGGACGCCAATTGGGGCCGCGTCGTCGCGGCGATCGGCAAGGCGGGCGAGCCGGCGGACCGCGACAAGCTGTCGATCCGCTTTGGCGCCACGCAGGTAGCCTCGCAGGGGCTGGCGGTCGAGGGCTATGACGAGGCGCCCGTGGCGGCGCATCTCAAGGGGCAGGATATTATCATCGGCGTCGACCTGGGCCTGGGCGAAGGGCGCGCGACGGTGTGGACCTGCGACCTGACGCATGGCTATATCTCGATCAACGCGGATTATCGGAGCTGATGCCGATCGAACTTCATGATCCGGTCGTTGCGCTGATGCGCGAGGTGGCGCGGGACATCGTGATGCCGCGCTATCAGAATCTGGCGGATCATGAGATAAGCGAAAAGGCCGCCGAGGATTTCGTCACCATCGCCGACAAGGAAAGCGAGATCCGGCTGGCCGAAGGACTGGCCGCGATCCTTCCCGAAGCGGGCATCATCGGCGAAGAGGCGTGCGCTTCGGACCCGGCGATCCTGGAGCGCGCGGGCGACGGGCTCAACTGGATCATCGACCCGATCGACGGGACCGGCAATTTCGCGGCGGGGCGAGCGCCGTTCGGGATCATGATCGCGCTGGCGGACGCAGGCACGACGCTGGCCGGATGGATATTGGACCCGCTGACGGGGCGGCTCTGCCACGCGATATTGGGCGCGGGCAGCCATATCGATGGCGAGCGTGTCGAGGCGCGGGAAAGCGGCGGCGACCTGCCCGTCGCGGCGCTGGCGGTCTATTTCATGACGCCCGAGGAGCGCGCAGACATTCAACGGCGGGCCAAGGATCAGTTCGCGCTGGTCGATATTCCGCGGTGCGCGGCGGAGCAATATCCGCGGCTGGTGCTGGGGCAGAATGACGTGTCGGTGTTTGCCCGCACCCTGCCCTGGGATCATGCGGCAGGAACGCTGTTCCTGAACGAAGCGGGCGGATGCTGCCGACGGCTGGACGGGTCGGACTATGTGGTGGGCGACACGCGGCGCGGGCTGCTGGGCGCATCATCGCCGCGCCTGTGGAATCTGGCGGCGGAGACGCTGTTTCGCTAGGGCTTCACGCGCAAAAATGGGGACCGGACGGCGTCCGATCTAACGTAGCGCGCTCCAGCCCACTCCGTCGGTCCGCGCGTGTCGAGAATCTTCCTCGACAGACGCCCGAACCGAACGGAAGGAGGCGGGGTTTAGAGGACGCTTTCGATCCAGCCCTTGAGCGCGCTTTTCGGCGCGGCGCCGACCTTGGTCGCGGCCGGTTCGCCATTTTTGAACAGGATCATCGTCGGGATGCCGCGCACGCCATATTGGCCGGGCGCGTCGGGATTCTCATCGATGTTGATCTTGGCGATCGTAACCTGGCCGGCAAGTTCTTCCGAAATTTCCTCCAGCGCCGGGCCGATCATCTTGCAGGGGCCGCACCATTCGGCCCAGAAATCGACAAGCACGGGCTTGTCGGCGTCGATGACGTCCGCCTTGAAGCTGAGGTCGGTGACTGCCTTGGTAGCCATGTTGTGTATCTCCTTCAGTTGCCGACTATCTAGGACGAGGATGCATCCGGCTCAACGGCTGAGAAGGGCAAATTCTCCTGCGTGGCGGAATAGACCGGCTTGTGCGGCGCGAGACGGTGGTTGGGAATGGTAATGAGACGCGGGGCGCTGGTGTAGAGCAGGCCTGCTTCAATCCGGCGGTCGGGAAAGATGACCTCCAGCGCGGCGGCATAGGCGGCCATCTGGCGGATATGGGCGAGCGGGACTTCCTCCAGCGAGAGCGGCGCGATGCGGCCGGTCTTGAAGTCGACGATCTGCACCCGGGCCCGTCCGATGCAGAGCCGGTCTGCAGTGCCGGCGATGACCGTTTCGCCGACGACTGCGGCGATCGGGGCTTCCGCGAGGGCGCCCGGGCCGAACAGATCAGCGAACTGTGGATCCTCGATGACGCGCAGCGCCTGGGCGATGACGTCATGGCGCAGGGAAGCGTCGGTCACGCCCTGTTGATGCAGCCAGATATCAGCGCGACTTTGGCGGTCCTCGACAGGAACGTCGGGCAAGCGTTCGAACAAGGCATGGAGCCAGCGGCCGCGCTCGGTCGCCTGCCGCATGGCGGGCGTGGGCGGCGGATAGGGCACGTCATCCTCGACCGGCGCGGACGGCGCGAGCGGACGCGGCGGGCGGGCTTCGGCAGGGGCCTGCTCGCGCAGCCAGGCGGGTTCGGCCTGACCTGACGGGGCGGCCGGCGAGGCGGCCTGCGTCGGCCGGGGAACAAGCTGTTCCGTCCCCTGCCAGCGGCGGCGGGCGCCCCAGAGCGGGTCGGCTTCCCAGTCGGCGCCCAGGTCGACCAGGGCATTTTCAACGGCGGTGAACCAGCTTTCGGGCTGCGGTTCGCCCCTGGCGCGGGGGCCGAGTGAGCCGGTGACGACAAGCTTTTCCTCCGCCCGCGTGAGTGCGACGTACAGCAGGCGCCAATGTTCTTCCCGCTCGACGGCGCGCGCCTGCTCCAGCGCTTTGCCTATGGGCCCCTGCCGCTCGGGCTTGCGCGGCGCGAGTATCGGAAGGCCGTTCCATTCGAGCGAATCCGCGCGGGTCCCGGCGTCGGGATCGAGGCAGGCATCGGCAAGGATCACGATCGGCGCCTGCAACCCCTTGGCGCCATGAACGGTGAGCAGGCGGAGCATGTCCCCCTGCGCGGCGGCGTCGCGAACGATTTCCACTTCGCCGCGGTCGAACCAGTCGATGAAGCGCTGAAGCGAAGGATGGCTGTCGCCTTCGAAGGCAAGCGCGGCGTTCAGCAATTCCTCGATCGGGTCGGCAGCCTCCGTGCCCAGTCGTTCGATGAGGCGCCGGCGGCCTTCGGTCGGGCCCGAAAGGATCGCTTCGAGATAGCGATAGGGCGTGGTGAAGTCGGCGCGCGCCAGCAATTCCCGCAGCGGCGCGAGTTCGGCACCGTCGAGCGTCTGATTGAGATGCTGCCATAGGCCGGTGCGGCGGCCGATCAGGCGCTCCATCAACTGCTCCTGCGTCCAGCCGACAAGCGGCGACACCAGCAGCGAGGCGAGGTTGAGGTCATCCTCCGGCTGCACCGCGAAGCGCAGCGCGGCCAGCAGGTCGCGCACGGCAAGCGGCGCGTTGAGGCGGAGACGGTCGATGCCGGCGACGGGGACATGCTCCTCGTAAAGCCGCGCGACGATCAGCCGGGCCAGTTCGCTGCGCCGGCGCACGAGGATCATGATGTCGCCGGCGGTGACGGGACGCCCCCGGCTTTCGAGCATCATGCCGTCATCGATCCACTGCCGAATCTGGCGGGCGATGTTCTGCGCGAGCAGCCGTTCCTGATCGGCAGCCCAGTCTTCCTCGCCTTCGGCATCATCGGAGAGGCCAGCGACGGTGGGCTTCCACAGCAGGACTTCGCCCGGAAAGCGGTTGGCGCTGAGGTGCCTGACGTCGCCCTGCGGCAGGCCGAGCCGTTCGGCGCGGAGCGTGGCGATGGTGCGGTCCACCACGTCGAGCACCGCGGGCGTCGAGCGGAAGCTGCGTTCCAGGGAGAGATCGTGGAAAAGATGGTCGGCGGCTTCGGCATGGCGCTGAAACACGATCTGCGCGGCAGCGAAGGCCTGCGGGCTGGTGCCCTGGAAGCCGAAGATCGCCTGCTTGAAATCGCCGACGGTGAAGATGGTGCGGACCTTGTCGCCCTTCGCCCCTTCGCCCGCGAAAAATTCCGCCGCCAGCGCGCCGACGATCTGCCACTGGCTGACATTGGTGTCCTGCGCTTCGTCGACCAATATATGGTCGAGGCGCTGGTCGAGCTTGTAGCGGATCCAGTCGGCGATGCCGGGCTGCGAGAGCAAGGCGGCCGTGCGGGAGATGAGATCGTCGAAGTCGACCGCGCCGGCAAGGCGCTTCGCTTCGGCATAGGCGCGGGCATAGGCGCGGCCGGCGTGCAGCGCGTCGCCAAGCAGATCGGCATAGGCGGCGAGCGCCTTGAGGCTCAGCAGTTCGGCGCAGCGGCCATGCAGGCGAGCGCTGGCCTCGGCATAGCCGTCGATCGGTGGGACCCAGCCCTTGGCGGAGATGATCTCGCCATCGGCCTTGCACCAGGCGGCGTGGAGATAGTCAAGCGCGGCTGCTCGGGCCGCGGCGTCCATGGCGCGCCAGCGGGCGATCCGGTCGGCGCGGTCGAGCCCCCGTCCCGAGGCCCAGTCGGCGTTGGCCTGCGCGATCCAGGTGAGCGTGCGCATGTCGAACTGCGCGTCGTCGCAGGCGCTGGCGATATGCGCGTCGATGTCGCCTTCGGGCAGGCCAAGTTCGCGGCGGAGCCAGGGGATGGTCTCCGCGGGAAGCGCATCGAGCGCGGGCAGATGCGCGGCGCAGCGCAAGAGGAACTGTTCCGCTCCGCCCTCCCCGAGGCGGAGGCTGACCGCCTGAAGCGCCTCGATGACGCGGTCGTCCCCTTCCTCATGGGCGCGGACGACGAGGTCGGCGAGCGTCTGGCGGGCGAGCGTGCCTTGCTCGCGCTGGTCGAGCGGACGGAAACCGGGCGGAAGGTCCGCCTCAAGCGGGAAGGCGGTGAGCAATTGCTGGCAAAAACCGTGGATGGTCTGGATGCGCAGGCCGCCGCCGGTCGATTCCAGCACTTCGGCGAAGAGGCGGCGGGCGCGGTCGCGGGCTTCGGGGCCGGACACCTCGCCCAGCGCCTCAAGATCCTGGAACAGGTCTGCCTCGTCCATCTGCACCCAGGCGGCGAGGCGGTCGTGGATACGGTCGGCCATTTCCGCCGCGCCCGCCTTCGTGAAGGTGAGGCAGAGGATATTTTCCGGACGCACGCCCTGGAGCAGGAGGCGGAATACGCGCGCGGTCAGCACATGGGTCTTGCCCGTGCCCGCCGAAGCCGACAGCCAGACATGGGCGTCGGGCTCCGACGCGCGGGCCTGGTCGCCGAGCAGCTTCTGCAAGGGGCTGGCTTTCCTAGCCATCGCGGCCATACCATTCCTCCAGCCGCATCAGCTGGTCATAATCGCCATAATTGGCGACTTCGGGATTTACCTGCGCGTCGAACGGCGCCTGCCCGGTGAGCCAGGTGGCAGCGACGTCCTGAAACTGGGCATGGACCCAGGAGGTGAAGTCGGCGGTGACGATCTTGTCCCGCTTGCCTAGCGGATCGACGGGGCTCTCGCGATAGCCGAACGCGTCCTTCTTCTTGGCGAGCGACCAATATTCGAACGCGCCGGCGACAAGGCCGCTGTCGATGCCCGCGAAGCCGCCCTGTTCCGCGATAAGGCCGAGCAGCCCGAGCTGAAGCGCGAAGCCCGCGCGGACCTGCCTGGCGCTGGGGGGCTTGCCGGTCTTGTAATCGACGATGCCGAGCGTGCCGTCGGCCATGCGGTCGATGCGGTCAGCCTTGCCGGTCAGGGTGACGCCGGCGATGTCGGCGCGTCCCTCCGTCTCGACGGCGAGGATGGTGCGGTTGGCGGCCCGATCGGCGGCAACTTCGGCGACGATCCAGCGGATCGCCTCGATCAGGCGGGGTTGCCAGAGCGCCTTGAGCAGCGGATGGACGTCGGGCCGGTCGAACATGGCGCGGGCGCGGGCTTCGAGATCGGCAGGATCACGCGTGCCGGATTCCGCCCAGTTCTGAAGGATTTCATGGACTGCCGTGCCGCGCCAGGCGGGACCCGCGTCGGCATCGACGGGATCGAGGCGGGCGAGGCGCAATATGCGCTTGGCGTAGAAGGCGTAGGGGTCGGCCTTCAGCCGGTCGACGTCGGTGACGGGGATGAGTTTGGGGCGAACCGTGACGGGCGGGACAGGCGCGGGACGGCGCGCGGGGACGTGGCGGGGCGGACGATCGAGCGCCTGGGCGAGCGCGGCGTAGCGATCGGCGGATTTCCATTGCGGTCCGGCCATCGCCTTCAGCCGGAGCCAGAAGCGGGACGCGACGGCGGGACCGCTCGTTCCGCGGCGGGCGCGGGTGATGAGGACCTGCGGCGCGCCGAGCGCGCTCGCAAGGTCGTGGGCGGCGAGGCCAATGCGGGTTTCGAGCCCGGGCAGGCCCAGTTCGCGGCGAATGCGCGGCGCAAGCCAGGGGTCGGGCGCCGGAAGGCCCGGCCAGGTGCCCTCATTGAGGCCGCCCAGGATCATGAGGTCGGCCTGCACCAGCCGTGCCTCGATGAGACCCAGAATAGCGATGCGGGGGTGGCCGCCCTGCGGCGGGCGGACGGAGGCGCCGCCCAGCACATGGTCGAGCAGGACCGGGAGCGATCGGATGTCGGACTGGCGGGGACCTTCGCCCGCGGCATCCTCCATGTCGGCGAAGAGATCGGCGGCGGCATGCCCCTGATGCCCTGCCCAGATCGCGTCGCGGGAAAGCGCGCCCGCCTGTTCGCGGATGGCGGCAAGCTGGGCGCCGAGCGGCGGCGCGCCGGCGAAGGCGGTTTCCAGCGGCTCCAGCAGGGCACGGGCGGCGGGCCACCACGCACGGACGCTGGCGCGCAGCCGTTGCTGACGATCCTCTCCGTCCCGTTCGGCCAGCAGCATGTCGATACCGGCAAGCCCCGCCGGGGGGCGAGGACCGCGCAGGAGCAGGTCCAGCCCACGAACGCCGTCCAGCCAGGCGAGGCGGTCATCGCCGCGCATGACCAGCGGATGCTTGAGCAGGGTAAGCAGCGCGACCGGGGCGAAGCGTTCCGCCACCGCTTCGGCCATGGCGATCAGCAGGGTGCCGGGCGGGAGACGCGACAGCGGCAGGCCGGCGGAGTCGTCCGCCGCGATGCCCCATCGGGCGAGATGGGCGGAAACGCGAGCGGCGAGTTGCCGATCAGGCGTGACCAGCGCGGCGGTGCGGGCCGGGGTCTCGACCGCCTCGCGTAGCGCGATCGCGATCGCCTGGGCTTCCTCGCCGGGGGTGGCGACTTCCAGTGCCTCGACGCCCGCGAGCGAACGGTCGGGAGTCTTGAGGTCCCGCCAGCGGCTGGTGAGGCGCGGCGGAAGCATCGCGTTGGAGATGTTGCGGCCACGCACGGCGCGCGCGTCATGCTCGCTCCCCCACCGCCAGAGCGCGACATCGTCACGCGTGGCGCTCATGCGGTCGAGCAGGCGCTTCAGGGCATATTGGGGATGGGTTTCATGGCCGGACGGCGCGCGCCCGGTGATCGGATCGGGATCGAAGGGACCGATGGCGTCCCAGGCCTCCACATCCATGTCCTGATCGAGGCCGGCGAACACGACGCTGCCCCCCGGCATCGCGGCGATGCGGCGAAGGAGAGTCGCGACCGCAGGCGCAGTGGTCGATATGCCCGCCGCGACCGTGAAGCCGGCGGGAGGCTGATGCGCCCAGCGTGACGCCATCCGATCGAACAGGCGGTTGCGGCGGTCGGTAAGGTCGATGACGCCGAGCCGCGACAGCTGATCGGGCCAGCGGCCGATGAGGATGGAGAACAGATCGAGCGAGCGCTGCCAATGGGCGGACAGTTCTTCCGACAGAATGAGCTCGCTCAGCCGCGTGACGGGGACGCGCTCAACCTGCATCTGGTCGAGCACGGCGCCGAGCGCCTGGCCGAGCTTCAGCGCCTGGCCCGCGTCGATGGGGTGGGCGGAGGCCTGCTGCACCATCCGCGCGAGGATCATCTGGCGGCGCATGGGGGATATGGCGGGTGGAATTGCATCCCCTTCCCCCAGCGGATCGAGCGCGCCGCCGACCTGCTCGCCAAGGTCCGGGTCGCCGATCGCAACCAGGCGGGGGAGCAGCAGGCCGCCACCCGACCTGCGGACGAACGCGTCGCTGACCGCGCGGACGGCGCGATTGCTGGGCAGCAGGACCATGCCCTGAGCCAGGCCGATCAGATCGTCGCCGTGCTGGGCCAGCAGACCCGCGACCAGCGCGTCGGAGAAAGCGCGATGCGCGGGAATGTTGAACAGGGTCGGGCGAGCGCGATCACCCATGGGCGATCATGGACTCCACGAACGGGATGGCCCGGGGCGTGCCGACGTCGAACCACAGGCCCTGATGCGATACGCCGTAGAGTCGGCCGGCCTCTATCGCCCGGTTCCAGAAGATGTTCGTCGAAAAGACGTCGCCGGGTGGGTCGACAAGCAATCTGGGCGAGAGGATCTGCACGCCTGTAAAGACGAAGGGCGCGACATGCGACGCCTTGCGGCGGCTCAGCCGGCCACAGCCATCCATGTGGAAATCGCCCTGGCCCGTATGACAATGCGCGCGGG
Source organism: Sphingobium sp. (assembly GCA_035281605.1). Taxonomy (GTDB): domain Bacteria; phylum Pseudomonadota; class Alphaproteobacteria; order Sphingomonadales; family Sphingomonadaceae; genus Sphingobium. Next base: position 4,766 of record DATEDR010000033.1, on the reverse strand, counting down.
CGAGCGGCACCAGCAGCAGCAGCGCGTCCATCCGCTCTGGATCCCAGATGCGCTCCATCATGCCCAGCGTTTCCTGTGGGCCGTCGATCCAGAGATTGTCGCTGTTGGCGCAGAAGAAGGGCCGGTCACCCAGTAGCGGCCGGGCGTGGATCAGCCCTCCCCCCGTTTCCAGCAGCTTGGCGCGTTCGTCGGACACCTGTATTTCGATGCCGTGCCGGTGCGCATGAAGGTGCGCCTCCACCGTGTCCGCCAGATAATGGACGTTGACCACCACCTTCCTGACGCCGCCGGCGACGAGGCGGTCGAGCGCATGGTCCATCAGCGCCTTGCCCGCGACCTTCACCAGCGGCTTGGGACGCGTGGCGGTGAGTGGCCGCATGCGCTTGCCCAAGCCCGCGGCCATCAGCATCGCTGTTTCGATCATGCGGCGGCCTGATCCCGAAGCGCGTCGTGCCGCTGGTCGGCTGGGATGTTGGCGGCGAACCACCGGGCCACGGGAGCGACCGCGGGATGGGCAAGGTCGCGTTCGAGAAGGTCCCACATGCGGGGCAGGAAGCCAAGATAACGCGGCTTGCCGTCGCGCTTCCACAGGCGGGTGAAGATGCCGATGATCTTCGCGTTGCGCTGCGCGCCCAGGATGGCATAGGCGGCGTCGAAATCGGCCGAAGGGCTCGCGATCGTGCGATAATGGTCGAGCATGGCCGCCTCCACCGCCGGCGGCACGTCGCGGCGGGCGTCCTGCAGCAGCGACACGAGGTCGTAAGCGGGATGACCGGCGAGCGCATCCTGAAAATCGAGCAAGCCGAGGCCGCGCGCTGCGGGCCGATCGATCAGCATGATATTTTCGGCGTGATAGTCGCGCAGCACGGTGACCGCGGGGGCGGGAGACTGTTCGACGATCGGCAGCACCTCGTCCCAGGCGCGGGCAAAGGCTTCAGCATCGACGTCGAGGCCGATTGCCGGGCAGTACCATTCCGTGAGCAGCCCAACCTCCCGCTGATAAACGGCGCGGTCATAGGGCGGCAGGTCGGCGGCCGGCAGGCGGTGGAGGTCGGCCAGTAGATCTACGGCCCGGGTGTAGACGGCGAGTTCGTCGGCGGGCGCTTCATCCAGATGTTCCTTGACCCGCAGGTCGCCGAAATCCTCGATCAGGACCAGCCCCTCGTCGAGGTCGCGGGCCAGAACCCGGGGCGCGGCAAAGCCCTGCCCCACCAGATGTTCGGCAATGGAGATGAAGGGGCGCGGATCCTCATGCGGAGGCGGCGCATCCATGAGCACCGCACGACGGCCACCGTCCACCACGCGGAAATAGCGGCGGAAAGAGGCGTCCCCGGCCAGCGGGACGATCGCGGCATGGCCCCACCCCGCGGCGGACAGAAAGGCGGGAGCGGCGGCGGGCGGGATCATATCTGCGACCATCGCTCCGTCCAAGCGCCCGGCACGCGCGCTGTCAAGCGCCTAGCGCCATCGGGTTCGATGTCGATGTGGAGTCGCAGCGCATCGGGCCAGGCGTCGGGTCCCAGGCGGTCGGGCCATTCGACGATCAGCAGGCTGTCCATCCGATAGTCGTCGAGCGCCAATTCTTCCACTTCCTCCGGGCTGTCGAGCCGATAAAGGTCGACATGGGCGACGGGCAGGCTGACGTCGGGGACGTCATAGGGCTGAACGATGGCGAAGCTGGGGCTGGGCGCCTCCTCCTCCAGGCCGAGTCCTTCCAATATGCCGCGAGCCAGTGTGGTCTTGCCGGCGCCCAGGCCGCCCTCCAGCGCGATCACGTCGCCGATCCGCGCCACGTCGGCCAGGCTGCGTCCGAGCGCCAGCATCGCCGGTTCATCGGCGAGGACAAGCTGCGCCTCAGCCACGGGGCAGTTCGATCACGGCCATGGTGCCCTGCCCCGGCTCCGACACGAGTTGCAGAGTGCCGCCATGGGCCTCTGCCAATTGCCTGGCCAGGGGCAAGCCTATCCCCGCCTTTTCCCCGCCGCGCGCCTGTTCTGCTCGGGCGGCCGCGTCGAAAAGGATGGCCTGCCGCTGGGCGCTGATCCCCGGGCCATTGTCTGACACGACGAGGCGGGCGCTGTCGTCGCTGCCGTCGCCATGGAGCAGGACGCGGGAACCCCGACCGCTGTAGCAGACCGCATTTTCCAGCAGATGGTCGAGCGCCTGCCCTATCCGGCGGGCATCCCCCTGGATCGTGCCGAGCGTTGGATGGAGCGACGTTGCGAGGTCGATGCCCCTGGTGGCGGCCTGATTGCTGATCCGGGCGATGCTTTCCCTGGCGAGTTCGGCGAGGTCGACGGGCGCCCGGTCGATCGGCAGCGTCCCTGCTTCTCCCTGCGTCAGGTCCAGCACATTGTCGATCAGCATGGCGAGCCGGTTGGTGCTTTGCAGGATGCCGTCGACATAATCTTTGGCGGAATCGGGGAGTTCGCCGGCATATCCCGCGCTCATCATCTCGGCAAAACCGGCGATGGTGGTGAGCGGGGTGCGCAATTCATAGCTCATGTTGGTCACGAAGGCGGTCTTGATTTTGTCCGCCTGCTCCAGCGCGTCGTTGCGGTCGCGCAGCACCTGCTCGACGCGGCGGCTGTCGGTGACGTCGAGCATGGTGAAAAGCGCGTTGCCATCGGGGAGCGGGATCGCGGCGAATTCGAAGATCCGCCCATCCGCGAACCCGACATGGCCGACGCGCTGCTTGCGTTCGACGGTGGCGGCGCGGACCAGTTCGCGGACGAGATTGGCCTGGTGCGGCTTGGCGAGGCGCGACTGGACCGCGCGCATCAGTTCGTCGATGCGGGGATGTTCGGCCAGGGCATCCTCCGAAATGTCCCAGATGGTGCGGAAACGGCTGTTCCAGAGCGAGAGGCGGCCGTCGGAGGAAAAGACGCCGATCGATTCGAAAAGATTGTCGAAGGTCGCGGTGCGGACGCGCAACAGCGTGTCGCGGGCGCTCGACAACTGCACCTGTTCGGTGCGGTCCTCGAAGATCAGGAGAAGGCCCCCGTCGGGCAGCGGCTGACCATAGACGCGCAAATGAGTGCCGTCGGCGAGCAGCCAGTTCTCCTCGCGCGGGTCGGGAGAGAGGAACCAGTCGCGGCGCTCCGCGCGCCAGGCGGGGAAGTCGCGATGTTCGGGCAGGCGGCGGGCCTCGCGCATCTGATCGAGCACGCGTTCGAAGACGGGCTGGTCGGCCAGATGCTCCTGGTCGAGCCCGAACAGGCTCATGAAGGGCTGGTTCCAGAAGCGCAGCGTCCGGTCGGAACCGAAGCGGGCGACGCCGGCAGACAGGCGATCGAGCAGGTCGCGCTGCGCCGCTTCGAGCCGGCGATGCTCGACGCGGGACTGCTCCAGTTCATTCTGGTCCATGGCAAAGCCGGCCACGCCCGCATCGCCCAGCGGCACGTCCACCACGCGCATCGTGCGACGCTCGCCATCGATGGTGGCCGGCACCATGCGTTCGACCGCCCGGCCTTCGGTCAGCGCCTGTTGGGCGGCGGCTTCCGGGGTGAGGCCTCCGACGGCTTCGACCAGTTCCGTGCCGCCGGCGATCACCTCGCCCGCGCTTTCGCCGTCGACCGCGCGCACATAGGCTGCGTTGACGAGGCTGAGCCGCATGTCGGGGGTGCGATGCCACATCGGGAAAGGCGCGGCTTCGACAAGGCCCGCAAGTGCCTCCAGCGCTTCACGAAGCTGCTCGACCCTGCCCTTCAGCGCCTGAATTTCCGACTGGCTGTCGGTCGCATCGAAAATCCAGAGCACGACGCCGCCACTATCCGCCAGGACCGGCCCTGCAGGCGCGCCGCGCACCAGCAGCAGGCGGGATGAGCCCTCGCCCCGGACGGGCAGCGCGAAGCTGCGTCCCGCGCGCTGTGCGGCGGCGATCTCCTGCGCCAGGGCGGCGGCATCTTCGGGTTCCAGCCCGCCGTCAGGAGCGGTCAGTTCGGAAACGAAAGCGGGAACGCGGTCCTTGGCCAGCCATTTGGCGAGCCGGTCGGCGGCTTCCATGCGCCCGTCGGGATGGATGACGATCGGCGCGGCAGGGGCCGAGGCGAGCAGGCTCGACAAGCGGTCGAACTTGCCCTGCGCCTGCATGCCTTCGCGCCGCATGCGCTGGCCGGTGGACAGCGCCCAAACCGCGGCAGCCAGCCAGCCGGCCAGCACGATGCCCAATATGACGGCGGCAAGCGGGGTCAATGACGTCATAGCGCCAGCCTGCCCCCCATCGCGATCTGCCTGCCCCTCTGCATGATTATCAGGGAACTAACCCAAGTCGAAAGCAGCGTGAAGCGTTCAGATACAAAGAATTATCGGTTTGAGCGCGGAAGTGGAGGTCAAGGCGGGGAAAGTGGGTCCCGCAGGCAGGAGAAGGAGTCCGCCCCCTGCTTCACTCCACAAAAAAAGGGGAGGCTTTCGCCTCCCCCTTCCCGTCCGCTTAGTAGCGGTAGTGATCCGGCTTGAACGGGCCTTCCGGCGAGACGCCGATATAGGCGGCCTGCTTCGGGGTCAGCTTGGAAAGCTTCACGCCCAGCTTTTCGAGGTGGAGGGCGGCGACCTTCTCGTCCAGATGCTTGGGCAGGACATAGACTTCGTTCTTATATTCGTCCGACTTGGTCCACAGTTCGATCTGCGCCAGCACCTGGTTGGTGAAGGACGAGGACATGACAAAGCTCGGGTGGCCGGTGGCGCAGCCCAGGTTCACCAGGCGGCCTTCGGCCAGCACGATGATGTCGTTGCCTTTGATGGTGTATTTGTCCACCTGCGGCTTG
>DATEDR010000032.1:0-20142 GCA_035281605.1 Sphingobium sp. | reverse complement strand
AGATTGATCGTGTGCTGAATGCCCTTGTAAGTGAACCGGGCACGAATTGATGTTTTCAGAACTTCCACGCCCGTTCCGGGCCTTCCTCGACGCATTGCATATTCCCTGATTGATCTACGCAACACTACGCGGGTCAACGATGTCCAGACCGACAGAATGCATCGTCAATTGACGGCCATACAGCCGCCGGAAACTGTTTCTTTATCTGGCAATCCCGCCGCCCGATTAAATGTGCGCGTCGAGCATTGCAGGTGGATCAGAGAACAACAAGAAAGCCCGCCGCAGTCCCGAGAACCAGGACCGAAAGCAATGCGCCCGGACGGGCATAATCGGTGAAACGATAGCCGCCCGGCCCCATGACGAGCAGATTATTCTGGTGGCCTATGGGGGTGAGGAAATCGGACGACGCGCCGATCAGGACGGCCAGCAGGGCGGCATCCGGACCAAGTCCGATCAGCGCGGCGGTATCGAGCGCCAGCGGACCCATGATGATCGCGGTGGCGACATTGTTGAGTAAGATCGAGAGCAGCAAGGTCAGTGCGCAGATCGCCGCGAGCGCCGCGATCGGTGGTGCTCCCGCCAGAACATGCCCTAATGCCTCGGCAACGACTGCCGCGGCGCCGCTGGTTTCGAAGCTTTGGCCCACCGGTATCATCGCTGCGAGCAGAACCACGATGGACCAGTCTATAGAACGGTAGATATCCTCTGCCGACAACAGGCGAGAGCCGGCGAGCAATGCGGCGGCGGCCAGGAATGCGATCGCCGTCGACACGACACCAGATACGGCAAGTGCTACCGATCCGAGGAAGATCGCCAATATCATGGTCATTCGCCGCGGGTCATGGGAAAGGGAAGGATCATGCCGGTCCAGCTCGAGCAGACGGGCTCGCGCCACGAAACCCGCCAGCGCAGGCGCCGTGCCGCGAATATAGAGCTGGTCCCCGGCCTGGATACGTAGCCGGGCGAGTGGCTCGCGTTGCCGCGCGGCGCGCGGACCTGCCGCAGCCACCCGGAGCGCGCCATCGCTCTCGGCTCGAACCATGTCATGGCCATGGCCGATAAGGAAGGATCCATGCGCTACGACGACCCGCGCGGTTTCCTCGCCGGGGACTGAATCCGATCCCTCCGCCAGCGTCAGTCCGCTGTTCCCGGCCATGGTCGCACGCGCGCTGCGCGAAAGGACAAGCAGGCGATCGCCCGGTGCCACTGCCGCGTCACCGGCCAAACGCTCACCATGCCGGAATTGCGCGAGCAGGCGTGCGCCCGAATTTCGCAACAGGCCCGACAGAGCTTCCCGGGACAACGGTTTGCGGGCCGCCGAGACATCGAGTTCGAACACCCGCCAGGGACGGATGCTTTCCTGGGCGCTCGCCTTGCGCCGGGGAATGAGCCGCCAGCCGACCAGCACCATATAGAGCAGCCCCACCACGGCAACGGCGATGCCGACCGGCGCCATCGTGAAGAAACCGAAAGGTTCGCCCAGCCGCTGCTCCCGGACCGACGAAAGGATCAGATTGGCGGGCGTTCCGCTCAGCGTGGTCATGCGGCCAAGGATCGTCGCGAATGCCAGCGGCATGAGCGTCGCGGCCGGCCTGCGCCCCGAGCGCCGTCCGATTTCGGCGGCGATCGGCATGGTGATCACGAGCGCTGCGATATTGTTCATGAAGGCCGACAGCACTGCGCCCACAGGCAGCACGGCCCCCAACTGAATAGGGAATGGCGCGTGATTCGAAATGAGCCCGCGTGTGACCAGCGCCGCCGCACCGCTGAGTTCGATGGCCCGGCCGACGACGAGCACTGCGCCGACCGTCACTACCGCCGGATCGGCAAAACCGTCGAAAGCCTGTTCCACCGGCACGAGGCCGGTGATGAGGCAGGCAAAGAGCGCGATCAGCGCAACCAGATCATGGCGGACGCGCTCCGATGCGAACAGGATCAGTATCAGGACGAGGATCAGGCCGCTGAGCGCCGCGCTGCTCATGGCCGCGCCGGCCCGTCCAACACTGGCCTGACCTCACCGCGCGGCCGGATATCCACGCGCCAAAGGCTGGAGGCCGCGCCATCACGAAGCGGCGGGACGATGGCGGTGATTTCGGTGACGCCCATGCCCTGATTTGTCAGTATTTCGGCAACGGACTGTCCGCGCTTCATGGCGACGCGCCGGTCAGCTGCGGTTGCCCCATTTCGGCCCGGGCTGGCAAAGCCTTCGATTGCCACCTCTTTTATGCCCCAGCGCGCGAGCGCCCAGGCCGCCGTCCTGGCGTTCCGTTCCGCGGCGCCATCAAGCACGCTGCGCCCTTCCACGAAGGGAATGGCCGGCAGGGGCATGAGCGGCGGAATCAGCCGGATATCCATGGTGGGGGAAAGGCGGTCGGCGGCGGCTTCGAGCGCCTGATAATCCGCCAGATCGGCTTTGCCCTCGAGCCGTACCATCGCGGTCAGCCGGCGGCCGTCGCGCCGGACACCCTCCACGGCCCCGACGCCGCCGAGCAGGTCACGGAGATGCTGTTCGGGACTCGGGGGCTCGGACGATCCGGCCAGCGCCTGGTTGCCAAGCGCGCCGCCCGGCGTTTTCTCTTCGCGCTCGCCTTGCGCCGTGAGGATCTGCTGGACATCGACTTCGGGCACACCGTCGAGCGCGGCGCTGACCTTGCCGCCAAGATCCGACACGAAGCCAGGCGTGATGACCACGGCCTTCACTGACTTGAGGGCGCCGTCCTCGATCGCAATCCGCAGATCGTCGATGCGCGGCTTGCCGTTCGTGAACTGGCGTTCGATGGCCGATCGGGCGCGATGGGTCTGGCGCGCTTCGACGGCGATGTCGCGAAGCGAAAAGCCCAGCGGAAGCGCGAAGATCAGTATCGCTGCCGCCAGACCGAGTTCCTGCCAGCGCGCCTGGATCTTATGGGCGGGCTTGAAGCCGAACAGTCGCGCCACGACGAACACGCAGCCGAGGATCGCGACCACATTGGTCATGAACAGCAGGAACGCGCCTCCGGCGATCGTCGGCGAGCCCGTCGCCAGGCCGTAGCCGGTCACGGCCAGCGGCGGCATCAGCGCGGTGGCGATGGCGACCCCGGCGATGACGCCGCCCTTGCGGGTGATCGTGACATAGGCAGCGACGACGCCCGAAAGGATCGCCACCACCAGATCGAGCAGCGTGGGCCGGGTGCGGGCAAGGATTTCCGGGGTCGCCTCGTTGAGCGGCGATGCCCAGACGATGATCACGGAGGCCAGCACCGCGAGCAGCGCCCCGAGCGCAAGCGTCACCAGGGCACGGCGGAAACCGCGCGGCTCCACCATGGCCAGCGACAGCCCCATGCCGAGAATCGGCCCCATCAGCGGCGAGATCAGCATCGCGCCGATGACGACGGCGGCCGAGGATTGCAGCAGCCCCAGCGTTGCGACGCCGCAGGCGCAGATGATCAGGATGTAATAGGCGCCCGAAACGCGCGCCTCGGCCGCGATCTCCGTCTCGACGGCGCGTCGCGTTTCCTCGCTTATCGACAGCATGTTCAGGCTCCCACGGTCCAGATGACCCCGTCCGGCGAGAACCGCGCATGGGGGCGGCCGCCAGCGGCGGCGGCAAGGCAGGTGTGGATCAGATCGGAACCGAAACCGCTCCGTGTCGGCTCCCTAACCGGGGGACCGCCATGCTCACGCCATTCAAAGCGGATACCACCGCTATCGGTGTCCTGGCCCCACCAGCGTACCGAGACGATCCCGTTGGCATTCGAGAGCGCGCCATATTTGAGCGCGTTGGTCGCCAGTTCGTGAAACGCCATCGAAAGGGACTGCGCCGCGCGGGGTTGCAGATGCAGTGCCGGACCATAGGCCAAAAGCCGTGCCGGCGGGACGCCAAGGTGCTGACATACCGTTCGGTCGAATATGCCGGCAACGTCGGCATTCATCCATTGATCGTCGTGCAACAACTCATGCGACCGTGCGAGTGCCTGCAGACGGGCAGTAAGCGCTTCTCTGGCCTGATCGAGGTTCTCAGCCTCGATCAGGGTCTGGGTCGCTACGACCAGCACGATCGCGAACATGTTTCTGGAACGATGCCGGGCCTCGTCGAGAATCATCCGCAGGCGATCGTCATGGTTGTTGTCAACGACCGGATCGACCGTGAGAATGGGTTGGTGAAGCATGGCTGAAATCACTTTCATTGCGAGAGCGTGCGAGGCTCGACGATGAGCGGGTCGGAGAGGACGAGCGTATTGGGTATGAAGATGCGGCGATCGCCATCCATCAGCACCGAATGGCGCAGGTTGATGGACACGACTTTCCCGGACTCCCCTGCGATGGTCAGCCGGTCGCCCGGTTTGAAGGGCCGGTAGAGCGCGATCAGCACGCCGCCGAACAGACTGCCGGCGACATCCTTGAAGGCGAGGCTGAAAGCGGCGCCCGCGAGCCCGATCCCGGTCAGAGCCATGCTGACGTCGACGCCCAGTGTACCGAGCGCGCTGATGACGCCGAACAGCGCGCCGAGGATCCGGATCAGACGCGCGATGATCTGCGTGGCGACATCATGTTCCGGCGCGAGCCTTGTCAGCCTGCAGACCAGTCGGGCGGCGATCAGGGCGGCCCCGAAGAAGATCGCGAAGGTCAGCAACGCGATCAGCAGTTTTACCGCGGCCGCAGCGGCGAGCGTCGTCAGATGACCCTCGCCATGGCCCAAGAGGCCGGCGATCTCCTGCATCATCGCCCCGGTCCGATGTCACCGATCTGGCCGATATCCACCATGTTGCCGGTCGCGATCACCGAGGTGGCGTCGATCTCGCCATGATTCTCCTGCTCGGCCTCGACTGCAACGTCGACCGTGCTGTTGTTGCCGACCATCACCGTCACGATGTTCATGTTGGCGACGGAACCGATGCCCGGCAGGCCGACCGAGCCCGGCGCGCTTGCGGTCGTGGCGCCCGAGCCGTTCGCACGGGCGGCCTGCTCGACCTGCCACATCGTCGTCGCCCGTGCGATTGCCGCCGGACTGCGCCTGACGCGGAAGTCCCACTGATGGGCGTTCAGCGGATTTTCGGCGAAAGCTGGCCAGGCGGACAGGGCAGTACCGAGTGCGAGCATCATCCCCGCCAGACGACGGTGAAGTTTCATGGCGTTTGTTCCTTTCTTGTGGAGCAGGGCCGGGCGGCGATACCGCCCGGCTGCCCCCGGCTTACAGGCCGAGATCGAGCGTTCCGATACGGGTCGTCGCGGTGCCGAGATTGCCGATAGCGGTCGCCGATGCGCTGGCGATCGGACGATCGAGGCCCGTGAAGCTGCCGACATTGGCCATCGACACGCTGGTGACGGCGAGCGCATCGGTCCGCCCGACGCTGAGCTGGGTCAGGTCGGCAGACATCAATGCGTTGGTCACATAGCCAACCGTCGGATCGCCGGTGAGCGATTCGGCCGGGGCGGCCGCAAGTTCCAGGCTCGCGGTGTTGCTGACCGCACGCGCATCGGTGGATGCCGTGGCATCGACGACGCCCGTCGCGGTGGCAAGGGCGCTGGTTTCGTGCGGCGTGAACAACCCGTTCGCGGAATCGGCGATGAGTGCGTCGGCATAGGCATAATTCGCATTCGTCGCAGTGGGATCGGCGATGGTCGGCGTAGCTCCCGAGGTCGGATCGATGGTGCCGACATGATATTGGCCGAGGTCGACCGAAAGCGGTACTTCCGAGGCCGCCGTGTAGACATTCGCGTAGGCCGCCGCCCCGGATTCGACATGACCGATGTTGGTGGCCTCGAGCGGAGTTCCCGTGGTCGGGACGACAGACGCCGTCGCGTCGGATTCAGCGCGGACGTCGCCGACATAAATCTGGCGCGCCTGCACTGCCATGTCGCCGGTCGGCAGCGCGTTCAGCGTCGACGTGCTGGTATTGGTGGACGTATCGGTCCGGGTGGACGTCCAGGTCCAGTTGACCGTATCCCAGGCAAGGGCCGGGGCTGCGCCGAAGGCGAGGCCCGCGGCAAGCGCGGCGGTGGCGACGGCGCTGCGGATGGATGATTTCATGACAATACTCCTATGGGGTTGGGTTGCGAGCCGTTGCGCCATCTTCTCCGAGACGACATTCCGAACTGGAAGGAAGGCCGAGATAGTCCGTCATGATCTGATGGACCGCCATTTCGGCCACGGAGCGGACGCCGAGCTGCAAGGGCTCGTTCCGGATTTTCCCGGCGTCCAATTCCACGAGCGTGCCGCCGAAGAAGCGGAAGATGTTCGCTTCCACTTCGCGCCCGACGATCTGTTTCTGCAGCGTCGAGACGTAGCGGACCTCGAGCGTGCGTGCGTCGATCAGGCGCGGGTCGAGTGCGACGTTGACGACCGCGCTCTTGCCGCCGGCGCCAATGCCCTTGACCCACAAGCCCGCGCCCTGGCTCAATATGTTGTAATTGAGCTCGGTCAGTGCGCCGACGACGATGAAGTCCGCGCCCTTCAACGCGCCCGGCTTGAGCGCGTCGCCGACGAGACTATGCTTGCGGAAGGTCAGCTCCTGGTTCGCGACGCGCAGGTCGGCGCGCTCGACGAGGCGCACCTTGCGCGTCTTGTAGAAGGCGCTGATCACCATTTCGGTGGCGCCCTGGCTCAACGCATAGCCATGATCCTGAAGGCTGATCTGCCCTGTCTTGTCGACTACTTCTCCGACGGCGATGACCGGCAGATTGTTGCCGGCATTTCCCGACAATGACATGAGACAGCGCGAATAGGGCGTGTCGTTCGACGTCACCGGGAAACGGGACTCGGTACGGACACCCGCAGGCGCTTCTCGCGCCGGCAGCGTCGCGCATCCGGCCAGCATGGCTGCGGTGCAAAGGGCGAAGCCAATCCTGTTGGCTGGATGGTGGATGCGGTTGCTCATGCCGGTCAGATAACCGGCGAATCGCGGTTCGGGCGGGCGGATGACGCCGACGCGGAACGATCTGCCCGGGATCATGCCGGATCGGTGTCATTCCCGAAATGTGTGGGCGCACAGGCGCCTAAACGTCCGATTGCGTCCATCGGGGGGCGCAGAGCCGAGGGACGATTTCATGCAATATCCGACCAACATCCTTCTCATCGACGATGACGCCGCCTTTGGAGACGTTCTTGCCGAAGGGCTGATTGATCGCGGCTGCGACTGCCGTGTCTTCACGAGTCCGGGTGAGCTGACCGGCGCGGACTGGCAATGGGCGGATTTCGCCATTGTCGATCTGCAACTCGGCGACGATCGCGACGGCCCGCAGCTTCTCCGCCGCAGTTTCAGCGCGGATGCGACACCGGCGCTGATCCTCGTCAGCGGCTTCGACCCGATGGTGCTGGACGCCGCGGCGCGCGCCGTGGCGGATATCGGCTATCAGGTGGCGGCAGCCTTGCCGAAGCCGATCTCGATCGATCGCCTGACCGAGGTAGTCAGGGAAACGCAGATGCATCGCACCGAAGCCGTCGCCATGACTGCCCCTCTGGTGACGGCCGATGATCTGCGTCAGGCGCTCGCGCGAAAGGAAATCAGCGTCGTCTATCAACCGCAGGTCGCGCTCGGCACGGGCGACCTGGCCGGCTTCGAGGTGTTGGCCCGCTGGTACTCGCCGCGGCTTGGCGAGGTGTCGCCCGAACTGTTCGTGTCTCTTGCCGAAGCATCGGGACTGATCGGCCTGCTCACCGGCCTGATCGTCGATCAGGTCGCCGAAACGGCTGCCCAATGGACCGGAGATCGAGTCCCGCCGAATTTCTCGATCAACCTTTCGGGGAGCCTTCTGGATGAAATCGATCTTGTCGACCGCCTCGTCTCGACGGTCCGACGCCATGGGCTGCCCCCCGAGCGGATCGTGTTCGAATTGACCGAAACCGCGACGGCAAGTCTGCGCGGCTGCGCCCTGGAAACGCTTACCCGGCTGCGTCTAGCGGGTTTCGGATTGTCGCTCGACGATTTCGGCACCGGAGAGAACCGGTTCGAACGGCTTCTCGACGCGCCGATTACGGAACTCAAGCTCGACCGGCGTTTCGCGGCTGAAGTCGTGAAACCGCATGGCATGAGGATCGTTCGCGGGCTTGCCGCGCTCGCCCATTCGCTGGGGGCGATCTGCGTCGCCGAAGGCATCGAGACCGAAGAACAGCTACGCGCATTCCACGACGCGGGCTGCGATGTGGGGCAAGGCTGGTGCCTGGGCCGGCCCCTGTCCCTCCAGGCGATAGGATCGGCGACAAGCAGCCGCCAATCCTCCCATCATTTACAGGAACTTAATCCAAATGCGGTAACCATTCACCATGGAGCATATTCATACCTTGGTAGTCGAGGATGATAGCGCCTGCGCCGAGGCGCTTGGCGAGCTGCTCGACGATGCCGGTTATCCCAGCCAGCATGCCGCCAGCCCAGCCGAGGCCATCGCCATGATCGGATGCGATCCGCGGATCGGCGTGATGGTGCTCGACCTGCACCTGCCGGAAATGGACGGCCTGAAGCTGTTGTCCGAACTCCGTTCCGCGCTGGGCCAGCGGGGCGCTTCGCTGCAGGCCGTGCTCTGTTCCGGCGCGGCGGAGCTAAAGGACATGGACGGCGCAATGCGGCTGGGCGTTGCGGCGTTCTTGCCGAAGCCCGTCGATCGCATCGGACTGCTCAATGCGGTCACCGACGCGGCGGGACGCTATCGCGAGCTTGAGCGCGACCGCACTGCCCGCAGCGGCCTGATCAACCGTTTCCGCGCACTGGAGGATGGTTTGACCAGTGCCATGCGCGAAATGGCGGCGATGGCCGAACTGCCGCCATCCTATTCTCCGGCGGCAGGAAATGGCCGTACCGATCCCGCGCCCTCGGTCGATCAGGCCTGGCAGGCACTGCATTGCCGGCGGCTGCTCGAGGAAGCGCGTGTCCTCGACCGGCTCTTTTCCCGCCTGTCTATCGAGCAGGTCGGCTGGCGCGTGCTGCTCGCCATGTTCGAGGCCGATCTGGGCGCCGGCGAAGCCTCGGCCACCAACATCGCGCTTGCATCCGGGGCGAGCGCGTCGGCCGGCCTTCGGCGCATTGCAGAATTCGAAGAGCGCGGCCTGATCATGCGCCGCGAAGATCCCGCAGACGGCCGCCGCTTCATGCTCGGACTCACCGAAACCGGGCGCAGCCTCTGCCGCGACGCGATCCAGACCCTTATCGCCGCGCGGACAGCATGAGCGCCGTGCTCGTCGTCGACGACGATCCCTACTCCGCCGAGGAATTGGCCGAGGCGTTTGAAGACGCTGGCATTGCGGCGTTGTGGTCGAGCGATCCCGAAGAGGCGTTGCGCCGTGGCGCCGATCCATCGGTTCGCCTCGTCATCACCGACCTTCGCATGCCAGGCATCGGAGGCGAGCAGTTGATCGCGCGGTTGCATGCCGAACGCCCGGACCTGCGCTTCATCATCATCACCGGCCATGCCGGCCATGCGGACGACCCGTTCGCCGGAGGGCGCGAGATCCTTGCGCGGTTCGGAAAGCCGGTACGCAGTCCGGCGGTGGTCAAGCTCGCTCTGGAGGCGTTGGCATGAGCTTCCATATACGCTGCATGCTCGCCGTCGCCGCCATCGAAACGGCCTTTCTGATCATCCTGCTCATCATGACGCACGGCTTCCTCAACCAGTCGGTGAGAAGCGAGGTGCATCGTGACGCCCGGATCAACGCCCGTTTTGCGGCCGTCCTGCTCAGCGAACCCGTGGCAGCGGGCGATCGGCGAAAGATCAACAGGTTGGTCCAGGATCTCGTCGAAAGCGCGGATCTGGTCTCGCTTGACGTCCGGGACTCGGACGGCCGGTCGCTCGCGGCCCTCGTCAAGGGTGCCGGGTCTGACGTTGAGACCTTCGTGCAGACCGTCCCGATCATCCAGGACGGCAAACGGATCGGTACGGTCAGGGCTGTGGCCCGGGATGATTTTCTGGATGAGATTTTGGGCCGGATCAAACCCAGGCTGGTGGTGACCGCCATTCTGCTGCTCGCTCTTTCCGGCCTCGTGTCATGGGCGTTTGGACGTCATCTCTCGCGGCATCTTCGCATCATTCGCAAAACCGCGAGAAGGGTCAGTGACGGCGATTTCAACGTTGCGATTCCTGTCGAAGGCCCGATCGAATTTCGGGCAGTCGCCAAGGCGATGAACAGCATGAGCAGCCACATCGGCGAGCTTCACGACGAACTGCGCGGGGCGCTGGCAGACCGGACCCACGCGCTGGAATCAACCTTCGACCACATGACCGAGGGGGTCGCGATCTTTGATGCCGACGGGCGCCTGCTCGCCAGGAATCCGACCTTTGCGGCGCTGACCGGCATTCCGGCCGACGCCTTCGAGATCGGCTCGACGCTTGATGAGATGGTGGATTTCCATGCTGCCGGCGGCGCTTATGACAGCGCCGAGGGACAACAGATCGAGGCGCAATGCCGCAATCGGAGCTGGGAGGGTCCGTCACTGGCATTCGAGCTGTCCTTTCCCGATGGTCGCACGATTTCTGTTCGCCGGACACGGCTGCCCGATGGCGGCTTCATCGCCATCCACGAAGACGTGACTAGGGAGCGCGAAGATCAACGCCGCCTGTTGCATGCCGCCAAGCTCGCGACGCTGGGTGAACTTGCGACCGCCACCGCGCACGAATTGAACCAGCCACTGAACGTTATCCGCCTGTCAGCCGATAATGCGCGCGCACGGCTGACCGCCGGCAAGGCCACGGAAGACTATCTGGAAATGAAGTTCGGCCGGATTGCCGAGCAGACCGAGCGGGCCGCGGCCATCATCGATCATATGCGTATTTTCGGCCGCAAGCCGGTCGAGAGGCCCGAACCGTTCGACCTTGGAGAAGCCGTGCAGTCTGCGGTCGATTTTTTTGCCGAGACCGCGCGGCTCAAGGGGTACGGGCTCGATCTCGCGATCACGCCGGGCCTAGTCGTCAAGGGCCACGCGGTGCTCATCGAGCAGGTCGTCGCCAATCTCATATCCAACGCAATTGCCGCTTTCAGGACGACCGATGCGGTCGAGCCGCAGCTTCGCATCAGCGTCAAGCGATCTGATGATGCCGCGGTCGTGGAAGTGGCCGACAATGCCGGCGGGATACCGCCGGACATATTGCCGCGCATATTCGAGCCCTTCTTCACGACCAAGCCGGGCGGGGAAGGCACCGGACTCGGCCTGTCCATCAGCTACGGCATCATAAGCGACATGCGAGGAACTCTGTCTGTCCGGAATGAGTCCGGCGGCGCGACATTCTCCTTTGAGCTCCCGGTGCATGAAAGAGTTCCCTCAACCGCGGGTACCTGATGAGTTCTCGATGCATCCACATTGGAAGCCCGACCACGCAGCGCTTCGCAGCATCGCATAGCCCGCGAGCGCCGAGAGCAGCGACCCCGCCAGGACGCCGAGCTTGACGCTGTCAGGCCGCGTGCCACCCTCACCGAACGCCAGAACGCCAATGAACAGGCTCATCGTGAAGCCGATCCCGGCAAGCAGCGCGACGCCGTGGAGATGGCGCCAGTTCGCGCCCGACGGCATCTCGGCGAGCCGGAGCCGAATCATCGCCCAGCAGGCACCGAGGATTCCGAACTGCTTACCGATGAACAGTCCCGCAGCGATCCCCAGCGGCACCCCGCCCAGCATCGCCTCCGGGCCGAGTCCGATGAAGCGGACGCCCGCATTGGCGAACCCGAACAACGGGACAATGCCGAACGCGACGAGCGGATGGAGCCGATGCTCAAGCCGGTGCAACGGCGAACTCGCCCCTTCCGGCTTGCCTGGGGTCGGTGTCAACGGAACGGTCATGGCCACGGCTACACCGGCGAATGTGGCATGGATGCCCGACAGCAGCATCGCCACCCAGGCTAGCAGGCCGATCGCCAGATAGGGCCAGAGCACGTGGACGCCGATCCGCGCCAGCCACGCCAGCACCGCGATCGCCACCATGGCGCCCAGCAGCGGCAGCGGTGACAGTTCACTGCTATAGAAGAGCGCGATCGCCAGGATCGCGCCAAGATCGTCGATCACCGCGATTGCGGTCAACAGGATTTTGAGCGACACCGGCACACGCCGCCCAAGCAGCGCGAGCACGCCTAGTGCAAAGGCGATGTCGGTAGCCGCCGGTATCGCCCAACCACGCAAGCTCGGGGCATCGGCGGCATTGACCGCCGCGTAGATCGCCGCGGGCACCGCCATGCCGGCCAACGCGGCGGCGCCTGGGAGCGCGCGCCGCTCCCAGGTCGAAAGCTCGCCGTCGAGCAGCTCACGCTTCAGTTCGAGGCCGACCAGCAGAAAGAAAACCGCCATCAGACCATCATTGATCCAGTGGAGCACCGACAGCGGCCCGAGATGCAGGTGCAACAAGCCGAAATAGGCATGGGACAGCGGCGAATTCGCGGCGATCAGCGCAAGCGCGGCTGCGCCAATCAGGACGAGGCCGCCGGCAGATTCGGTTACCAAGAATTCACGAAGGACGGAGGCGGACTTGCCGCGAAGCAGTTTAGGCATAACAGCTTGTCATGACGGCGAACGGAAGGATAGCACGCGAAATTCGCGCCGCTCCGGACCCGAATTGTCCTATTGGCGTCAGAATGACGTCACTGCTAACCTTGGCCCGACATCAAGGGCGTAACCGCGTTGGATATAAAACATGTCGCCGTCCCCAACGGCGAAGCTTTTGGCAACCGACATACCAGCCCCCGCCATCGCACTACAGCGCGCGGAGAATAGTGTTTCAACGCGCCGCGTCGGCACGCCCCCGCTCCATTCGGTCATCGCGCAGTTATAGAGCAACGGCGGGCTTTCGCCCGCCGCGCGCCCGACAGCCGAAGCTGATTGGGGGAGTGGTCACTGACATATCCCGTGAAACAAGTCTGCACAATGGACCACTACCCGGATGAGGCCCCTGCGCGCTCGCACATCAAGGTCGTGTAAAAAAGACCTTATCAATGATAAGGTCGTATATATGAGACTTTATGGCCGAAAGACTGGCGCCCACGTACCATCGCTGCTGAGGTGGTCAGAGGACACCGTCGATGTCGGTCTGCGAGAAATCGTCCCCTACGAAGAGCAAGGGACAGTCATGCTCTTTCGCCACCTCATAAGCGAAGCAATCGCCGAAGTTGAGGCCAGCCGGATGCACGCCCTTGCCCCAGTGCGCATAGGCATCAGCAACGCGCTTCGCCGACGCCGGGGTTACCGAGACCACCTCCAGCCCTAAGCCATCGATCAGGCTGATAGCCTCCGCCCCAATATTCCGCCGTCCAGCAACGATCAGCGTCTCGGCCAATGTCGCAGAGGAGATGACGATGTCCTCCTCCGCCTCAATCGCGGCGATGCAGGCATCGGCTTCCTGTTCGTTGAGAAGGATGGCCATGATCGCCGAGGTATCGATGGCGATCATCCGGGCATGCCTTCGTCACCGTAGAGAAAGTCCTGGCTGCGGGCAGCAACCGGCCCCGGAGATGCCTTGGCAGCAGCAGCGGCGCGGATCGTCTCAATCAGCTTGCGACGGGATTTCCGGTCCGTCGGCGCCTTGACTGGCACGAGGCGCACGGCGGCATGGCCATGGCGGGTAAGGACGACCTCATCGCCGGCCTCGGCGCGGCGAACGAGTTCGGTCAACTGACCTTTCGCCTCAGACACGGGAATTTGCATGATGCTCTCCGAACGGTAAATGGCTCGGCAATATATGGACTAATTAATAGTCCAAATCAATCCCCTGCCCTGCACGAGCATCGCAGCCCTGCATCATTTCCCCCAAAGCATCAGCGCCGCCCGTGGGAGCATCCGTGGGAGCATCGTGGGATTCAAGGGGATTGAGCGGGAATCGAAATGGCGGATTTCCGGCGTTTCCCTCCCCTCCAGTCCCCTGGAATCCCTTGTTCCTCAGGTTTTTTTTCGAGTCCCGTAGGGGTCACCAGGCAACTTATTGATTTTCCTCGGCATGCATTGAGCGGCTGGGAAAACCCCTCCCGCAATGTGGCGGATTTCCTCAGAAAATCGTGGGAAAATTCATTTTGGTTCGCTTCACTCGCACAGACCAGCGGGGCGGAACCAAGGAATTACGCCGTTTTCCGGAACACTCGATCGACCTTCTTCGCCTCCCTTCGCGAGTCCGAGCCGTCGATCCATCGCGCATAATGTTTGTGGGTGACGCCGGCGTTCCGGTGCCCCAGCTGACGCGCGATATATGAGGGGTTGACGCCGCCGATCAGCGCGGCTGTCGCAAACGTCGCCCTCGTGCAGTAGGCATTGCGCTTGCGGATCTGGAGCGCCTCGAGCGCGGGCTGGAAATAGAGCTTCCGCTGATTCTGGACATCGGGCCACGGCCGGCCGGTGACAGGATTGAGAAAGATCGGCGTGTCCAATCCACGATCGAAGCTGTGCGCCTTCTGCCTTTCCAGCACCGCGATCATCCGATCGCTCAGCAGCACATCCCGAACTTGATATGTCTTGGTCGACTTCAACTCGGCCCGGACCCGGGCGCGTTGAACCCTGACGGATTTATTGGTCCAATCCACATCGGACCATCGCAGCGCAATCTGCTCGCTCGGACGCATGCCGGTCCCGAAGGCGAACTCGTACCAGTTCCATGCCTGCTCCGGCGCATTCGCCTGGAGATGGTCCAGGATTTCTTCCATCTCCTCCCGCGTGAACGGGTCGGGCAGATGATCCGTGGTTCTCAGGTTGGGAATGGGTGCCATTGGCGAGCGATCCAGCAGACCGTCCTCTATCGCCGCCCGAAACAGCGATCGAAGAGGGATCAAGTCGTTGTTGATCGTCCGCGCCGACACTTCTTCGGCTCGAGCGCAGATCAATTCGCGGATTTCTGAAGGCTTGATATGCGCAAGGTGGCGGCTGCCAAAGGCTGGAATCCAGATGTGGCGCATCGCCTTGCGGTATCCTTCCATCGTCGCCTTCGCGAGAACCAGCCGCCCGAGCCAGGCTTCCGCAAAGGCCTCGAAGCTGGACTGCAATGCAATTTGCGATTGCGGGAAGTGCCGCTGGAACTCGAAGATATCGAGATCGATCTCCCGCCGCACTCGAACCATGAGCCGCTCCGCAGCCTTGATGTTGGCTTGCGTCGGCGCGACCCGCAGATTGATCGTGTGCTGAATGCCCTTGTAAGTGAACCGGGCACGAATTGATGTTTTCAGAACTTCCACGCCCGTTCCGGGCCTTCCTCGACGCATTGCATATTCCCTGATTGTTTCAACGCGAAATCACGTACGTCCACTTTGCAATGTTCGCGTTCAAGGACGATTTAATTCATCCTGGATGACCAAAACTCATGCCACCACGTTCAGAATCGCCCTGTACGGCGACGGCACATCTGGAACGATTGCTAGCGGCATGTCACACGAGGTGTTCGGCGGACTATCTTGTGATCGAGCCGCGCATCGCAAGTAAACAAAACCCCCGCTAGTTTACTAGCGAGGGTTTTGTGAACAGAGAAACCTCTGTATCAGTGCTTCAATAAGGAATTTCCCCGAAGGGATGATCCTTCACAGTGAAGCTCTGTTACCGTGGCTTCCCTACCGATTTGCCAAAATCACGATTGCCGATTAACCTCGCCGGGTCAAGGCGCTTCTTTCGAAAGAAAGGGGAAAGTAATGAACGGCCTCGTTTTCGGTATCGATCAGGGCATCGCATCCTGCGGGTGGGCCGTGCTGCGCCATCCCACACCAAGCGATCCGACCGGCGAGATCGTCGCCATGGGGTCGTGGATGTTCGACGTACCCGAAACCGACAAGGAACGCACGCCGACGAACCAGATCCGGCGCGGCAACCGTTTGCTCCGCCGTGTTATCCGCCGCCGGGCGCAGCGCATGGCTGAAGTACGCCGCCTGTTCCATGAACATAGCCTGCTGGCCGGGCAAGAACCCGATGCGCTGAAGCGTGCCGGGCTCGATCCATGGGAACTGCGCGCGCGGGGGCTCGATAAGCTGTTGTCGCCTGCCGAATTCGCCGTGGCGCTTGGCCACATCGCCAAGCGGCGCGGGTTCAAGTCGGCCAAGAAGGGTAAGGAAGCGAACACGGCCGGTGATGACCAGAAGATGCTCAAGGCGCTGGAGGGCACGCGCGAACGACTCGGGCGCTATCGCACGGTCGGGGAAATGTTCGGCCGTGATCCCGATTTTCGTGACCGCAAGCGCAACCGCGATGGCCTGTTTGATCGCACCCAGAGCCGCGATGATCTGCTCCACGAGGTCAGGGAACTGTTCAAGGCGCAAAGTCGCTTGGGCAACGGTGCAGCTACGGCGGATATGGAGGCAGCCTTCACCGCCATCGCCTTCCGTCAGTTGGAGATGCAGGACAGCGAAAAGTTGGTCGGCATGTGCCAGTTCGAACCCAAGGAAAAGCGCACTGCCAAATTTGCGCCCTCGTTCGAGAAGTTCCGGCTGCTGAGCAAGCTGGTCCATCTGCGCATCACCACGCCGGATGGCGAGCGTCCGCTCACTCCGGAGGAAATCGCGCTGGCCGCAGCCGATCTTGGCGCAACGGCCAAGCTCACAGTCAAGGTCGTGCGCAAGCGGATTGGTCTGCCCGATGACCAGCGCTTCACCGCGATCAAGCCCGAGAATGAATCGCAGGACATTGCCGCCCGCACCGGCGAGGCTATGCACGGTACGAAGAAGCTGCGCGATGCCCTGGGGGAGCAGTTGTGGGCGCAAATGCAAGGGCAGCCGGAACTGCTGGACCGGATCGCCCATGTCATCAGCTTTTTCGAGACCGCCGACACGATCGGCGCCGAACTGCGCAAGCTGAACCTGCCCGCCGGGGCTGTGGATGCGCTGTTGGCAGACTTGGGCGCATTTTCCCGCTTCAAGGGCGCGGGGCATATCTCCGCTCTGGCGGCGCGTTCGCTGATACCGCACCTGGAACGCGGCCTGCGCTACGATCAGGCTTGCGAGGCGATAGGCTATGACCACGCCGCCTCACGCTGGTCGAAGCGCGAACAAGTGGCGGACAAGCAGGCGTTCAACCGCTTGGTCGAAGACATGGGTAAAGAGATCGCCAACCCCGTCGCCCGCAAGTCGCTTACCGAGGGGCTGAAGCAACTCTGGGCGATGCGCAACCGCTGGGGCCTGCCCGATGCCGTGCACATCGAGATGGCGCGCGATGTCGGCAACAGCCTTGAAAAGCGCAACGAAATCAAGCGAGGGATCGACAAGAACACTGCGGAACGCGAGCGTCAGCGCGAAGAAGTCCGCGAACTGCTCAACATCGAGGATGTAAACGGAGATACCTTGCTCCGCTACCGGCTATGGAAGGAACAAGCCGGGCGGTGCCCCTACACAGATAAGGCTATCCCACCGGCCGCAATCATCGCCACCGACAACAGCCATCAGGTGGACCATATCCTGCCGTGGTCGCGGTTCGGCGATGACAGCTATTCCAACAAGGTGCTCTGCACTGCCGAAGCGAACCAGCGCAAAAAGGGCCAGACGCCCTTTGAATGGATCATGGGCGCGCAAGGCGAAGATGGCTGGGCCACCTTTGTCGCCAGGATCGAGGGCAACTCGGCGTTCCGTGGCGCAAAGAAGCGGAACTATGTGCTGAAGAACGCGAAGGAAGCGGAGGAACGCTTCCGCACCCGGAATCTCAATGACACCCGGTATGCGGCACGGCTTCTCGCCGAAGCCGTAAAGCTGTTTTACCCGGAAGGCGAACGACAGGAAAAGGGTGGTAGCCGCCGGGTGTTCACGCGCCCCGGCGGGCTGACGGCCGCCCTGCGCCATGCCTGGGGCGTGGAATCGCTGAAGAAGGTCGATGGCAAACGCGTCGATGATGCCCGCCATCATGCGCTCGATGCATTGGTGGTGGCCGCGATCGGCGAATGGGAGGTGAACCGGCTCACCCAGTCGTATCAGGAATGGGAACAGAAGGGCCTTGCGCGACCGTTGAGGCAGGTTGATCCGCCATGGGGCGATGCGGCCAGCTTCCGGCGTGAAGTGAAAGATGCCTACGACCGGATCTTCGTTGCTCGACCGGAACGCAGGCGAGCACGAGGCGAAGGCCACGCCGCGACCATCAGACAGGTCAAGGAGCGCGATGGCGCACCCGTCGTCTATGAGCGCAAGGCGATCACTGACATTTCGGAGAAGAGATTGGAGGACATCAAGGACCCTGAACGCAACCAGGGCGTGATTGAGGCCATCCGGCAGTGGATTACCGACGGACGGCCTGCTGACCGGTTGCCAAAATCCCCGGCCGGAGATGAAATTCGCAAGGTCCGGCTACGGACGAAAGGCAAGCCGGCGGTTCCGGTGCGCGGCGGCTCGGCAGATCGCGGCGAGATTGTGCGCGTCGATGTGTTCGCCAAGCCCAACAAGCGCGGCAAGGACGAGTTCTACCTCGTGCCGATTTACCCCCATCATGTGATGAACAAGCGCGAATGGCCGACACCGCCAATGCGCGCGGTAGTGGCCTATAAGGAGGAGGAAAGCTGGCCCGAGATCGACGATAGCTTCGCCTTCAAGTGCAGCCTCCACCCAAGAAGTTACGTCGAGGTGACCAAGCCTACCGGCGAATTGCTCGCAGGATACTTCCAAGGATTGAATAGATCGACTGGCGCTATCAATCTGTCCAACCACAGAGACTCCCGATCCTTGGCCGATGACATTGGAAATTCAATGCAGAGCATTGGCGCAAAGACCTTGTTAACCATAAAGAAATACAATGTGGACCGCTTCGGCGCACGTTCCGAAGTGAATTCCGAGGTCCGCACATGGCATGGCGTGGTCTGCACATCTCCAACCCAGCCCGGCTGACTCACCGCAGCCGTCAGATCGTTGTCGATCCTGAAAATGACGGCGAAGCGCTGACCTTTCCGGTTGAGGACATTGCCTGGATCATCCTCGACACGCCGCAAGTCTCCGTCAGCGGTTCTTTGCTCAGCGCGCTGGCCGAGAATGGTGTCGCTATGGTTGTGCAGGATGCAAAGCACCATCCCGCCGGAATGCTGATGTCATTCCACCAGCATCATGCCCAATCGGCCATCGCCCATTCGCAGATTGCGATGAGCCAACCGCTCAAGAAACGGCTGTGGCAGAAGCTGGTCTGCGCCAAGATCGAAAACCAGGCTGCGGTTCTGCGCGGCATCGGCTGTGACTACGCTGCCGCCCTTTCAACCATGGCGGGCCGGGTGGGTTCGGGTGATCCCGACAATCTGGAAGCCCAGGCAGCCCGTGCCTATTGGCAACGGCTGTTCGAGGGCTTCCGACGCCATGAAGAGGACCGACGCAATGGTTTGCTCAACTACGGCTACGCTGTCGTTCGCGCCGCACTTGCGCGATCCTGCGCCGCTTCTGGTCTACTCCCCGCCTTTGGCATTCATCACCGATCCAAAACCAACCCATTCAATTTGGTGGATGATCTGATCGAGCCGTTCCGGCCGGTCGTTGACCGAATGGCGCGCACGCGCGCAGCGAGTGAGGAACGTGATGAGCTTGATGTCGAAGACCGCCGTCACATGGCCGGCATTCTGAGCGAGAACATTTCGATCGGCGAAGAACGCATGACCATGCTCGCCGCGACTGAGGCAGTCGCCGCAAGTCTGGTCAGAGCAATCGATGGTGGCAATGCCGCATTGCTCAACACGCCCGCACTGCCGCTGGCGCGGCGCAACTGAACATGGAAGCCGATGAGGTTCGTTTCATGTGGCTGATGGTATTTTTCGACCTGCCCGTGAAGACCAAGCCGCAACGCGGCAGGGCCAGCCGATTTCGCCAGTTCCTCAAGAAGGACGGCTATATCATGCTGCAACTTTCTGTTTACGCGCGGGTCTGCCGGGGGCAAGATGCTGTGGATAAGCATATCCGTCGGGTGCGTACCAGCCTGCCCAAAGAGGGCAGTGTGAGGACGCTGCAGGTTACCGACAAGCAGTATGGCAGGATGGAATTGATGCTGGGAACAGCGCCAAAAACCGAATCAATCGGTCCATCTCAGATGGTTCTGCTGTGATTTCGGCGGTGCTCAAACCGCGAAAATCACAACAGTTCCAATCCGTTACCGTAGAGCAGTCCTACCATGGGCAAATCGGTAGGGAAACCACGGCATGTCGCGCCGTACAGCGTAAGCGTCCGTCGTCCTACCATGGGCAAATCGGTAGGGAAACCACGGCTTGGACGCCAGCCATGGCCGCAACAGTCGGGTCCTACCATGGGCAAATCGGTAGGGAAACCACGGCCGATAGCTATGA
>DATEDR010000031.1:0-8804 GCA_035281605.1 Sphingobium sp. | reverse complement strand
AGGGCTGGCGGCGGCTTCTATGATTATCCCGATGGCGGGTCGAAGCATATCTGGAAGGGGCTTGCCGAGCATTTCCCGGTGGCGGTGCAGCAACCCGATCAGGATGAACTGAAACAGCGTTTCCTCTTCGCGCAGGCGATGGAAACCGCGCGCTGCTTGGAGGAAGGCGTGCTCGAAACGCCGCAGGACGCGGATCTGGGCGCGGTCTATGGCTGGGGCTTCCCGCTTTGGACCGGCGGCACGATCAGCTATATCGACATGGTCGGCATCGGCGAATTCGTGGCGCGGGCGGACGAGCTGGCCCGGAAATATGGGGACCGATTCCTCCCCTCCGCCTGGCTGCGCGACAAGGCTGAACGGCGCGAGGATTTCTATGGGGAAGCGGCGCCCGTCAGGGATCGGGAAATGGCATGAAAAGGCTGATCTTCGAAGCGGAGCATGAGCAGTTCCGGGAAAGCGTCGTCAAGTTCATGCAGGCGGAGGTGGCGCCGCATGTCGAGCGGTTCCACCAGCAGGGCATGGTGGACCGCGACCTGTTCCTCAAGGCCGGGGCGCAGGGCCTGCTCTGCACCTGGGCCGATGAGAAATATGGCGGCGCGGGCATCGATGATTTCCGCTTCGAACAGATCATCATCGAAGAAAATATGCGCCATGGCGACATCGGCTTCTACATCAACCTGCACAATGATCTGGTCGCGCCCTATATAGCCAAGCTCGGCACCGACGAGCAGAAGGACCGCTGGATGCCCGGCATCGTCAGCGGGGAGAAGATCCTAGCCGTCGCGATGACCGAGCCGTCGACCGGATCGGACCTGGCGGGCATCCGCACGCGGGCGGAGGACAAGGGCGACCACTGGCTGCTCAATGGGGCGAAGACCTATATCTCCAACGGCATATTGTCCGATCTGGTGGTCGTGGCCGCGCGCACCGACCCGGATGTGAAGCACAGCCTGGGCCTGTTCGTGGTCGAGCGCGGCATGGAAGGGTTCGAGCGCGGGCGCAAGCTCGACAAGCTGGGCATGAAGGCGCAGGACACGGCCGAGCTGTTCTTCAACGATGTGAAGCTGCCCAAGGCGAATCTGCTGGGCGATCCGGCTCAGGGTTTCGGCTATCTCGCCCGCTTCCTGGCGCAGGAACGGCTGGTCGCGGCGATCGGCTTCATGGCGACGGCGCAGACCGCCTTCGACATCACGCTCGACTATGTGAAGGAACGCCGCGCCTTCGGCAAACCGATCGGGGCGTTCCAGAACACCCGGTTCAAGATGGCGACGATGCGGGCCGAACTGGACATGGCGCAGACCTATGTCGACCAGTGCGTGCTGCTGCTGAACGCCGGCGAACTCAAGGCGGAGGATGCGTCGGCCGCCAAGCTGCTGACCAGCGAGTTGGAAGCGCGGGTCATGGACGAATGCGTCCAGCTGCATGGCGGCGCGGGCTATATGAACGAATATCGCATCTGCCGCATGTATGCCGATGCGCGGATCAGCCGCATCTTCGCGGGCACATCCGAAATCATGCGGGAAATCATCGGGCGATCGCTGGGGCTTGACGAACGCAAGCTCAGCTAAGAATGCGCCGCATGTGCCAGTTTCGGGCGCGCCAACGGCTTATGGAGTAAGTGGGTTGAAGGTTTTACAGGACAAGGTCGCACTTGTTTCAGGTTCGGGCCGGGGGATCGGCAAGGCGATCGCGCTCAAGCTGGCGGGCGCCGGCGCGAGCGTCGTGGTGAATGATCTGGACCAGGCGTTCGCCGACGAGACGGTGGGCGAGATCGAGGCGATGGGCGGCCGGGCCTTCCCCTGCGTGGGGGACGTCACCGCGCCGGAATTCGCGCAGACATTCGTCAATGCCGCGATCGACGCTTTCGGCACGATCGACATCATCATCAACAATGCGGGCTATGCCTGGGACTCGGTGATCCAGAAGACGAGCGACGAACAGTGGGAGGCGATGATCGATGTTCATCTGAACGCGCCCTTCCGCATCCTGCGCGCCGCGCAACCGATCATCGCAGAGGCTGCAAAAGCCGAAATCGCTGCCGATGGCCGGGCGAAGCGCCGCACCGTCGTCAACATCTCCTCCGTGGCCGGGCTGGGCGGCAATGCGGGGCAGGTCGCCTATGCGGCAGGCAAGATGGGCGTTGTCGGCATTACCAAGACGCTGATGAAGGAATGGGGCCGCTATAATGTGACGGTGAACGCCGTGGCCTTTGGCGTCATCATGACGCGGATGACGGCGGGCGAGGCGGGCAAATCCTCGATCACGATGAAGGGGCGGGAAATCAAGGCCGGGGTGAGCCAGGAAATCCTCGACGCGATGGAAAACGGCATCCCGCTGGGCCGTGCCGGAATGCCCGAAGAGGCCGCCGGGGCCGTCTATCTGCTGTGCCTGCCGGAGGCGGACTATATCACCGGGCAGACCCTTGTCGCCGGAGGCGGCTGGACGCTTTGAGGGTCAGGCGATCCCCGCCTTTGCGGGGATCGCGATGTGCGGACGATCCCGTACGCCTTATCCGCAACCCACCAGTCCGCCATCCACTGGCAGCAGCGTGCCCGTCACATAGCCCCCTGCGCGAGCGCACAGGAAGATCACCGTGCCCGCGATATCTTCTGGCTTGCCCAGTCGGTTCAAGGGGATATGGGACAGCAGGCCCGGATCGACGACGTCCTCGTCGCGCATATGCGCAGTCATCTTCGTCGGGAAATAGCCGGGGATCACCGCATTGACGGTGATGTTGCGCGCCGCAAGGTCGCCCGCCAGATCGCGGGTCAGCATATGGATCGCGGCCTTTGACGCGGCATAGCTATAGGCTTGCAGCTTTTCGGTCTTCACGCCCGCCACGGACCCGATATTGATGATCCGCGCCGGATCGTCCTCGGTGCCCGCCGCGCTGAGTTCGGGCAGCAATTCGCGCACCAGCGTGAAGGGCGTCTGCACATTGACGCTCATGACGCTGGGCCAGGCCTTGTCGGGGAAGCTGTCGATCGCGCCGCCCCAGGTCTTGCCCGCATTGTTGATCAGGATGTGGCAGGCGCCAAGCGTCTCGCGCAGGCGTCCGGCCAGTTCGACGGCGGCGTCCGGCGCAGATAGATCGGCGGGCAGCGGCGTGCAACGACCCAAGGCCGACATTTCCTTCGCGGCCTGTTCGCAGATGTCGGCCTTCCGCGAAGTAATCGCCACGGTTGCTCCTGCGCGCAAAAGCCCCTCCGCGATCATCCGGCCAAGTCCCTGCGCGCCGCCCGTGACCAGCGCGACCTTACTGTCCAGACTGAACAGATCCCGGGTCATTGGCTGTTGGTCCTCTGGCTTGATACGGTCATCGCGGCTCTCCCTGAAAATCTAAGACCCAGCCGTGTCACGGCCCCGCGACAGGCGGACCTGTCGGCGGATAGGCTTTCGCGCCGGCTGAAACGCGCCGTGATCCAGCCAAAGGATGGAACTTGCCCTTGCCGAACGCCCCATCCTATCTTTATCCTATCGATAGATAGGCGAAAAGGGCAGGCGTGGCTGCTTGACTGACATCGATAAGGCCGGACACCCGGCGAAAGATAGGAGAGGCCAAATGGCACTGGTGCCCACTGCGATTGTCGCCCCGCAGCCCAGGACAGTTCTGGTGAACCGGACGGCGTTGGACGGGTTGACCGGGAAAGTCGCGGAATCCCGTCTAACCACGATTATCGGACCGGCTGGCAGCGGCAAGACCACGGCGGCCCTCCTATGGTTCGAAAGCCTTAAAAAGGCGGGCCGGCCTGCCCTTTGGCTGGCGGTGAGGGCCGGCATCCGCGACCTTCCTTCCTTCCTCCTGGCGCTGGACGAGGCGGGCAGGGCGGCCGGCCTGGACTGGCCCGCGCCCGACCGGCGCGACGATGCCGATGTCTGGCTGTCGCGGCTCGCGGTTCAATATACAGACAAGCTGATCCTCATCATCGATGACGCGCAATTGCTGCCACCCGATGTATGGGATTTCCTGAGCGCCCTTATCGCCGGCGCGCGCGACTCCATCACGACCATCCTGATATCGCGCGCCGCCCTGGGCATCCCCATCGCCCGCGTGCGGGCATTGGGCTTCTTGGTGGAGGTAGGGCCGATGGACCTGCGCTTCAGCCCGGAGGAGGCGACCGAATTGGTATCGCGTGTCGCGGGCATCCCGATCGACGTTGAGGCCATGAAGACGATCGTCGAGGAAATGGACGGCTGGGCGTCGGGCCTGGTGATGGCGGGCGAAAATTATCTCTGGCAAAAGGCGCGCGGAGCGAAATGGAAACGCCCTTCTGAAAGCCTGCACGGGGAGCTGACGAGCTATTTCCAGGAGGAAGTCGTCACCAATCTGCCCAAGAAGATTCGAATCTTCCTGACGGAAACGTCGATGCTCACCGAACTGACGCCATCGGCCTGCGCGGCGGTGCTGGCGGACGAAAGCGCGCGCGCGACGCTGGATGAGGTGCACCGCGCGGGGCTGTTCCTGACCACTGTCGAGGACAAGCGTGACTGCTATGTCTACCACCCCCTGTTCCGCAAGATAACGGTGGATTATCTGATGGAGCGCAAGCCCGAACTAGCGTCCCAGCTCCATCGCCGCGCCAGCCTCTATTATGCAGAGGTCGGGGAGGATTTCCTGGCGCTCCAGCACGCCCAGCTTAGCAAGGACCGGGAGTTCATCGCCGACCAGCTCAATGCGCTGGCGAACAGGATGATCTATGCCGGCTATCTCTATTATATCGACGAGCTGGCGACGGACCTGCCTTGGTCCGTCATCAGTACGCGGCCGATGCTGCTGCTTGCGCTGGCGTGGCGGCGCACCCGGTCGCTCGCCTATGCGACGGCGGAACGGTTCATCAATGCGGCCGCCGAGATCGCCCAGCGCGAACCGGATAATGTGATGCTCGGCTACCTCGTCCGGCATCGTAGGCTGGTGCTGGAATCGGCGCGCGACAATCTGCATCTGGTGGAGGCGGACGCTGGACAGCTATTGCTCGAACTGGGCGATGACGAGCCCTATCTCAGCTGCACGCTCGTCGCGCAGCTGATGTCTGCCCGGCGGGAGCTTTACCATTTCAACGACATTTTGAAGCTGGAGGCCGAAACGAAGCGCGCCCTGGCGCGGCCGGGATCGGAATTCGCGTCGATCGCGCTCAAGGCGACGGTTGCGCCGACCCTTGTCGACCAGGGCAAGATGGGCACGGCCCGCCGTTTCCTGGATGAGGCGCTGGCCTATGCGGAGGAGAATGTCGGTCCGGGGTCGAGCGTCGCGGCGGTGCCCGCCCTGCCGCTGGCGGAACTGCTCTACGATGTGGGCGAACTGGACCGGGCGGGCCAGCTGATCGACCAGTATCAGCCGGTCATCCGCCATTGGGGCCTGGTTGACGAGGTTGCGGCGGGCTATGTCGTGCGCGCCCGGTTAGCCTTCGCCCGGGGCGATGCCGCCGGGGCGCTGGCGGGGCTGGAAGAAGCGCATCTCGTCGCCATCGAATGCGGGCTGGACCGGCTGCGCGCGCTGGTCGTCGCGGAACAGGTGCGGGTGCTGGTGAAGACGGGGCAGGTCGCGGCGGCGGAAGCGGCCCTGCTCGCGGGTGACATCCGGGTTGAAGAGGAACCAGTGCCCACGCTTACGCCGACCAAGAAGAATGAGGCCATCGCGATCGCCTGGCTTAGGATCGAGATCCAGCGTCAGCGCCTGACCCGCGCACAGAAGGTCGCGGCGCGCTGGCTGGAACTGGCCAAGCGGAGCAACGCCAAGCGGTCGATCGTCATGTTCCACCTGCTGCTGGCGGAAATTGCTGTCCAGCAGGGCGACCGTTTCAAGGCGAGGCGCGCCGTGCGCAGCGCGATCGAGGTCGCGGAGCCGTGTGGCTGGATCCGTATTTTCCTGGATGAAGGCGAGGTCATCTGCACCCTTCTGAGCGAATCCTATGGCAGCAAGGCGGATATCGAGACGCTTGCTGACGTGTTCGCGTCGCGCGTCGTGTCCTTCATCCATGGCGAGCCGGTCATCGAAACCGGGGAGGAGGATGACGAGACGTCCGATCCCTGTCTGATATCGGGCATGGCCGATCGCGAGAAGGAGATATTGACGATGGTCGCGGGCGGCCTGCGCAACCGGGAGATCGGCGAACGGCTGGGCCTGACCGAAGGGACGGTCAAATGGTATCTCCAGCAGATATACGACAAGCTAGGCGTTCGGCGCCGGTCGCAGGCGGCGTTGCGGGCCAAGCGGCTGGGTCTGTTCGTGTGAGGGGCGGGTTGCCTATCTAAAAGAAGGTGCCTGTGCGCCGCTTCCCGCCCACCATTTCGCGATCTGCCATGAAGCGAGGAAAGCCGTGACAAGACGCGCCGTTGGGCATCGACAAGGTCTGGATCACCCGACTGGCCTGAAGGAGCTGTTCCGATGACGGGCAGAACCGGGCCGCTGGCGGGCGTCCGCGTCATAGAGATTGACGCGATCGGCCCGGTGCCGCTCGCGGCGATGATTCTGGCGGACATGGGCGCGGATATCATCCGCGTCGCCCGTGCCGCCAGCGCCGGGGCTGGCGCGTGGGACGATGTGGGCGGCGATATATTGCACCGCAGCCGCCATGTCGTGCACATGAACCTGAAGGATAAGCAGGACCTTGAATGCCTGCTTTCCCTGATCGAGCAGGCCGATGCGCTGATCGAGGGCTTCCGGCCCGGCGTCATGGAACGGCTGGGCGTGGGGCCGGAGGTCTGCCTAAGGCGCAACCCGCGCCTGGTCTATGGCCGGATGACCGGCTGGGGCCAGTCGGGGCCGCTCGCCCTGCGCGCGGGGCATGACCTCAACTATCTGTCCATCACGGGCGCGCTGCACAGCATGGGAACAGCCGATGCCCCGCCACCCGTGCCGCTCAATCTGGTCGGCGACTATGGCGGGGGGGCGATGTTCCTGATCGCGGGACTGCTGGCGGCGATCCTCTCGGCGCAACGAACGGGCGAAGGGCAGGTCGTCGATGCGTGCATCAGCGATGGCGCGGCCTCGTTGATGAGCCTTTTCTACGCCTGGGAACCCAAGGGACTGTGGCAGGACGCGCCGGCATCGAACCTGCTGGACGGTGCCGCGCCTTTCTATCGCTGCTATCGCTGCGCAGATGGGCGGGACGTGGCCGTCGCCTGTCTGGAACCGCAATTCTTCGCCCAGATGGTGAAGGGGCTGGGGCTGGAAGACCGCCATTACGACCAGAATGATCGCGCCGGCTGGCCGGCCATGCAGGCGGAACTTGCGGCCATGTTCGCCACCCGCACGCGCGACGAATGGGCGGCACTGTTCGCGCAGAGCGACGCCTGCGTCACGCCGGTCCTGTCCATGGCCGAAGCGCCGCTGCACCCGCATAACCGCGCGCGCCAGAGCTTCGTGCAGCGCGGCGGCATCGCCCAGCCAGCGCCGGCGCCCCGCACCCTGGGCACGCCGCCGTCCATCAGCGAGCCGGGCGTGCTTTCCACGGCCGGGGCAATCGCGCGCTGGTCCGCATGACGCCGTCCCGGGGAAAATGGCGTTCTAAGACGCTCCCTGCCTTAGGATAGGCGCGCCGCCATCGCCGCGCGCCGTAACAAGGGCCGAAAAAGCGACGCGTTTGATAGGAGCAGAGGATGTCTGTCGATTTCTATTCCGATTATTCGATGACGATCGATGGGAAGGCGGTTGGCGCCTCCAACAGTTTCGAAGCCTGTAATCCCGCCACCGAAGCCGTCATCGCCACCGTGCCTGATGCGTCGAAGGCGCAGCTGGATCAGGCGGTCGCTTCGGCGAAGGCCGCTTTCCCGGCCTGGAGCGCGCGGCCGATCGCGGAACGGCAGGCGCTCGTCGCGAAGATCGGCGAAGTGCTGACGGCGCATGCGGAGGAATTTTCCCGCCTGCTGACCATGGAGCAGGGCAAGGCGAAGGCGGGCGCCGATTGGGAAGTGGGCGGTTCGGCCGCATGGTGCGGCGGTATCGCGTCCCAGTCGCTTGAGCCCAAGGTGCTGGAAAAGGATGACGAACGCACGGTTGAGATGCGCCATGTGCCGCTGGGCGTCATCGGCGCGATCACGCCGTGGAATTTCCCCATCCTGCTGGCGATCTGGAAGATCGCGCCGGCGCTGGTCGCGGGCAATACGATGGTGCTGAAGCCATCGCCCTACACGCCGCTCTGCACGCTGAAGCTGGGCGAGCTGCTGCGCGACGTGCTGCCGGCGGGCGTGCTGAACGTGGTGTCGGGCGGCAATGATCTGGGCGCATGGATGACCGAGCATCCCGGCATCGCCAAGATCGCCTTCACCGGCTCAACCGCCACGGGCAAGAAAGTCATGGCGTCTGCCGCCTCTAACCTCAAGCGCGTGACGCTGGAACTGGGCGGCAACGATCCCGCGATCGTCCTGCCCGATGTCGATCCCAAGCAGATGGCGAAGGAGCTGTTCTGGGCCGCGTTCCAGAACAGCGCGCAATTCTGCTGCGCGGCCAAGCGGCTCTACATCCATGACGATATTTATGACGAGCTGCGCGACGAACTGGTCGCCTATGCGCGAACGGTGAAGGTCGGCGACGGTCTGGAACAGGGCACCGATCTGGGTCCGATCCAGAACAGGATGCAGTTCGAAAAGGTCAAGGATCTACTGGCCGACGCCAAGGCCAAGGGCCTGAACGCCGTGCTGGGTGGCGACGTACCGGAAGGAAAGGGCTATTTCGTGCCCGTCACCATCTACGACAATCCGCCCGAAGACTCGCGCGTCGTCAAGGAAGAGGCGTTCGGCCCGGTTCTGCCGCTGCTGCGCTTCAACGATATCGACGATGTCGTGGCCCGTGCCAATGACACCGA
>DATEDR010000030.1:0-5535 GCA_035281605.1 Sphingobium sp. | reverse complement strand
CCCTTGGCCTCCATGTCCCGGGCGCGCCGCAATGCCTCGCCGATCGTCTCGCCCCTGACGAACTGTTCCCCCAACATCCGCATCGCCAGGTCGACGGCCCGCCGGATCACCGGCTCGCCGGCGCGCGCGACCAGCCGCGTCAGCGCCGCCGCCAGCCCGCGGTCATCGACGCTGCCGACCAGCCTGCCCGTGACGACCAGTCCCCATGTGGCGGCGTTGACGAACAGCGATCGGCCACCGCCCAGATGGCCGCTCCAGTCGCCGTCGGCGATCTTGTCGCGGATCAGCATGTCGCGGGTCGCATCGTCCGGAATGCGCAGCAGGGCTTCGGCCAGGCACATGAGGGCCACGCCTTCCTGGCTGGACAGCGCATATTCCTGGACCAGCGCCTCTACGCCGACCCCAGGCGGACGCGCGCGCAACGCCTCGACCAAGCGGCGGGCGGTCTGGCGAATGTCCGCCCGCATCTCCTGGGGCAGGCTCGCCGCTTCCAGCAGCGGCGCGATGCAAGCAGGCTCGCTCCGCCGGTAAGCCGCCGTGATCGACCGCCTCAGCGCACATGGCTCACGGATCGACGGAGCAAAGCGCGCGAAGGGCGGTTCCATGCTCATGGCCGGATCATGCCCGCTCGCATCGTCGCTCTCCAGCATTTTTCCCGACCCGCCAGACCCGACCGGACCACCGCCGATCACCCTCCTTCGGTAACGCTTCTTCGGCGGTCGATATCCCTCCGAAAAGGCGCACAAAAAAGGGCGCGTTTCCGCGCCCTCTTGCTCTCGTCCGGGTCCCTAACCTTATTCCCCGAACACCCGGCGGAAGATCGTGTCGACCTGGGCAAAATGATAGCCGAGGTCGAACTTCTCTTCGATCTGCTGGACGGTCAGCGCCGCAATCACATCGGGATCGGCCTTCAACAATTCCATCAGCGACAGTTGTCCGTCCGACTCCCACACCTTCATGGCGTTGCGCTGGACATAGCGATAGCTGTCCTCGCGCGACACGCCCGCCTGGGTCAGCGCCAGCAGAACGCGCTGCGAGTGGACGAGCCCGCCCATCTTGTCCAAATTCTTCATCATCCGCTCGGGGTAGACGAGCAGCTTGTCGATCACCCCGGTCAGGCGGCCCAGCGCGAAGTCGAGCGTGATGGTCGCGTCCGGACCGATATAGCGTTCGACCGACGAATGGCTGATGTCGCGTTCGTGCCAGAGCGCGACATTCTCCATCGCCGGCATGGCATAGCTGCGCACCATGCGGGCAAGGCCCGTGAGATTTTCCGTCAGCACCGGATTGCGCTTGTGCGGCATGGCGCTGCTGCCCTTCTGGCCGGGCGAGAAATATTCCTCCGCCTCCAGGACTTCGGTGCGCTGCAGGTGGCGGACTTCGACGGCGAGCCGCTCGATCGAGCTGGCGATCACGCCCAGCGTCGCGAAGAACATCGCATGGCGATCGCGCGGGATGACCTGCGTGGACACGGGTTCGATGGCCAGCCCCAGCTTCTGCGCGACATGTTCCTCAACGCGCGGGTCGATATTGGCGAAGGTGCCGACCGCGCCCGAAATGGCGCAGGTCGCGACTTCCTCCCGCGCGGCGACCAGCCGGGCGCGGCAGCGGCTGAACTCGGCATAGGCTTCAGCCATCTTGAGCCCGAAGGTGACCGGTTCGGCATGGATGCCATGGCTGCGGCCGATGG
Source organism: Sphingobium sp. (assembly GCA_035281605.1). Classification (GTDB taxonomy): domain Bacteria; phylum Pseudomonadota; class Alphaproteobacteria; order Sphingomonadales; family Sphingomonadaceae; genus Sphingobium. The sequence goes on along the minus strand of DATEDR010000030.1, from coordinate 3,845 downwards.
TCGGGGTCAGCTTATGTTCGAAGGCCCGGCGCTTGATCACCTCCAGCAGCTTGTCGAGATCCTCGATCAATATGTCGGCCGCCCGCGCCAACTGCACCGCCAGGCACGTGTCCAGCACGTCGCTCGACGTCATCCCCTGGTGCATGAATCGGGCTTCGTCCCCCACCTGCTCCGCCACCCAGGTCAGGAAGGCGATGACGTCATGCTTCGTGACAGCCTCGATCGCGTCGATGGCGGGGACGTCGATCGCCGGGTTGGTCGCCCACCAGTCCCACAGCGCCTTGGCCGCCGACTTGGGCACGACCCCCAGTTCGCCCAATGCCTCGGTCGCATGCGCCTCGATCTCGAACCAGATCTTGAAGCGGGCTTCCGGCTCCCAAAGGGCGGTCATTTGCGGGCGGGCATAGCGGGGGACCATCGGCCGAATCCTGATTGCTTGTGAAAGGTCGCGCGCCGCCTAGCAGGCCGATCGGGGGAGGGCAAATCACGGGAGATCGGAGATCGCAGGCTCTGCCTCCCTTAACCTTCCGTCGCAATTCACGCAGAACCGGCAGGTGAGGCGAATATCTTGAATGATGAGCGGATGGACATGAACATTCATTCAGGCAACCGAAGAATTTCCCATGTATTTATCCCGTAACACGCAGCGCTTTCTCGAAGATGACACCGTTCGGGCACGCGCTTTTAGGAGATACGCATGATCCGCGCCTTTCTTTTGCCGACCGCTATCATGATCGCCGGGCCTGCGCTCGCGCAGGATGCTGCCGCACCGGGCGCCGCTGCTGCGCCGTCGCAAAGTCCGACGGACTCGGTCGCATCGATCGTCGACAGCGAATTTCCGGCCTATGACGCGAACAGCGACGGCCAGCTCGACAAGTCAGAATTCGCGCGCTGGATGGTCGCTCTCAAGGATCAGGAGTTGAAGACCACCGGCCAGAAACTTGCGCCCGCTGAAGTCACCGCCTGGGCCGACGGCGCGTTCGCAACGGCCGACGCCGACAAGAGCGTGACCGTCAGCAAGCCGGAACTCATCACCTATCTCAGCGCAGGCGCTGGTTGACACAACCGGTTCCCCGTCACGAAGGCAGGGATAAGCACCCTTTGGGTCGCATCAATGGGGCGGCATGGAGCGAAGGCCATGCCGCCCTTTTTTGCAAGTTGACTGTCTGAAGCTTAGCCGCGCTTCTTGTTCGCGTAGAGCAAGGCGGCAACGATGGCGGCGGATCCAATGCCGACTGCGGTACCCATCCACACGCTCTTGCTCGCGGACTTGCGCGCTGCGGAGGCGAGGTCGGGCTGCTTGGCTGACTCAGGGGCGGGTGCATCTTCGCTGGGAGTAGTCATGGGGAATCTATGCAATAAAGCCGTCGTGCAGAAAAGACGTTCTCGATAAAATCCCGTTCAATAATCGGGCAATGTCTGCCGCGCCTCGCCCCAACCGCGCAACTCGCGCGATCCAGCACGCTCGAGCAGCAGAGCGACGTCCGCGATCGTGAAGGCGCCCGCCTTGTCGATGCCTTCCAATTCGTCCCAGGTGACCGGCGCTGCCACCGGCGCATTTTCCCGGGCGCGCACCACATAGGGCAGCACCGCCGTGGCGCCCCGTTGATTGCGCAGCCAGTCGATGAAGATCCGTCCCTTGCGCTTCGCCTTGCTCATCGTGGCGGTGAACCGATCGGGTTCGGCAGCCGCCAGCGCGCGCGAAAAGCGGTCGGCAAAATCCTTCACCTTCGGCCACTCGGCTTCCGGCATCAGGGGCACGACGACATGCACGCCTTTTCCGCCCGACAACATCGGAAAACTGGTGAGGCCGATGTCGTCGAGAGTATGACGAATGTCGCGCGCCGCCTTTTTCACGTCGGCGAAATCCAGGCCCTCGTCGGGGTCGAGATCGAAGATCAGCCGATCGGGCCGCTCCACATCTTCGACGCGCGAACCCCAGCCGTGAAATTCGATCGTCCCCATCTGGACGCAGGCGACCAGGCCCTCGCTATCCTCGACATACAGATAATCCTGCGCGTCCCCATCCTTTTCCCGGATCGGAACATGCTTCACATGATCGCCGAAACTGCCGCTGTCATGCTTCTGGAAAAAGCATTTCTTCGCCCGCCCCTGCGGACAGCGGACCAGGCTGATCGGCCGATGAGCGATCCAGGGCAGCATGATCGCCCCAGCGGCAGCATAATAGTCGGCCAGTTGCCCCTTGGTCACCTTCGCCTCGGGAAAGATCAGGCGATCACGGTTGCTGATCCGCACGTCACTATGGGTATCGGGCGTTGGCATGGGCTCCTCCCGCGCGACCTCGGACGCCGCCTTGTCTTCCCGCAGGCCCAGGAAGCTGCCGTGCCGCACGACATTGTCGCCCGTGAATTCGGCGAAGGCTATCTCCGCGACGAGGTCGGGACGCACCCACTGCGCGCCGCGCGCCTCGCTGCGCGGCACCGTCAGCGGCGGCGTCTTGCGCGCCCGCGCCTTCAACGCCTGCATCAGCTTTTCGCTGTTGCGCGCATTGAACCCCGTTCCGACCTTTCCCGCATAGACCAGCCCTTCGTCGCCATTCTGCGCCAGCAGGATATTGCGCAGCGCCCTGCCGCTCGCCCCGCTGGCGGTCCAGCCGACGATGACGAACTCCTGCCGCCGGGTGCATTTGATCTTCAGCCAGTTCTTCGTCCGCGCCCCGCGATACGGCGCATCCGCGCGCTTGGAGATGATGCCCTCCTGCCCCGCGTCGCACATGGCCCGGAACAGCTTTTCGCCTGCGCCCACCACATGATCCGCGAAATGGACATGCGCGCTCCCGCCGCCCAGCAGCGCGGCCAGCTTCTCCTTGCGCGCAATATTGGGCAGCGCCGTCAGGTCGTCCCCATCCAGCGACAGCAGGTCGAAGGCGAACAGGTGCAGCGCGCCCTTCGCCTCGCCCTTCAAAACGCGCTGAAGCGTCGAAAAGTCCGGATTTCCGCCCGCATCGAGCGCGACGATCTCCCCATCGATCAGCGCCGGAGGCAGGCCCATCCCGCCCGCTTCCGCAGCAAGCGCCGCGAAGCGATCGGACCAGTCGAGCCCGGTGCGGGTAAAGATTTTCGCCGTCTCCCCCGCAACGCTCAGCAGGCAACGATATCCGTCATATTTTATCTCGTGCAGCCAACCATTGCCGGTCGGCACCGCATCCACCAGCGTGGCAAGTTGCGGCGCTTGAAAAACTGGCGGCTTGCCCGTCGATCGCGCCGCGCGCGACCGGACCGGCACCGCCTTCTCCGCCTTCGCCATCGCCGCATCGAACGCCTTGCCGCTCTTACCCTTGAGCGAAATGGCCGGAGCATCGGCGGCGATCTGGCCCATGGTTCGCCCGCTCCTGATGCTGGTCAATTCGCGCGCGACGAGATCATCAGCCGCGCCAGCGTAAGCATCCTCGATCTTTCGCAGCAGCCAGTTTTCCCGCTTCTCTCCCGGCCGGGGCTTCAGCCGGATGAGCAGCCATTCCCCGTTCATCCGCTGGCCGTGCAGGACGAAGTGCAGATGCCCCTTGGCAAGGTCCTTGGCGCTCTTCCCCGGCACCGGCTCCCACGTGCCCTCGTCCCACAGCATCACCGTGCCGCCGCCATATTCGCCCTTCGGGATCGTGCCCTCAAAGCCCGCATAGGACAGCGGATGATCCTCGGTCCGCACCGCAAGCCGCTTGTCCGCCGGATCGAGGCTGGGGCCACGCGTCACCGCCCAGCTCTTGAGGACCCCGTCCACTTCCAGCCGGAAATCATAATGAAGCCGGGTCGCGTCATGCTTCTGCACCATGTAGGTGAGTGCCTTGCCGCGCTTCGCGGATACCTTGCCGGCCGGCTCTCGGGTCT
>DATEDR010000029.1:0-5547 GCA_035281605.1 Sphingobium sp. | reverse complement strand
CACATCGGGATCGGCGCCCCGCCATGCTCGCCCCGGCTGGTGAGCGCGATGTCCAGCGTCGCCGCCGCCGCCTTCGCATCGTCGAAGAACAGCTCGAAAAAATCGCCCATCCGGTAGAAGAGCAGGCAATCCTGCGCCTCCGCCTTCAGTGAAAGATATTGCGCCATCATCGGCGTCGGCTGCGAGGCGGCGAGATGGTTCGGGCTGTGCATGGTCCGTCCCCGGATAGCGGCTGGCGGCGGATCAGGAAAGAGCGCGAAAAATGGCGCTGAGTGCTTGCCCATGACCGTTGGTTGCCGCTAGGGCCAGCAGATCAGCGGGAAAAGGGTGGGTGCGCCATGGCCGACAAGTCGAATGTGGAATTTTCAGAGCGCGAGGCGTTGTTCTTCCATTCGACCGGACGACCCGGCAAGATCGAGATCATCGCGTCGAAGCCGATGGCGACCCAGCGCGACCTGAGCCTCGCCTATTCGCCCGGCGTCGCGGTGCCGGTGCGCGCCATCGCGGAGGACCCCGCGACCGCCTATGATTATACGGCGAAAGGCAATCTCGTCGCGGTGATCTCCAACGGGACGGCGATCTTGGGGCTCGGCAATCTCGGCGCGCTGGCGTCCAAGCCGGTGATGGAAGGCAAGGCGGTGCTGTTCAAGCGTTTCGCCGACGTCGATTCGATCGATATCGAGCTGAAGACCGAGGATGTCGACAAGTTCATCGACGCGGTCGAACTGATGGAGCCGACCTTCGGCGGCATCAACCTTGAGGATATCAAGGCGCCCGAATGCTTCATCATCGAACAGACGCTGAAAGAGCGGATGAACATCCCGGTCTTTCACGACGACCAGCATGGCACGGCGATCATCGCCGCCGCGGGCGTCCTCAATGCGGCGATGCTGACCGGCCGCAACTTGAAGGACATGAAGGTCGTGGTGAACGGCGCGGGCGCCGCCTCCATCTCCTGCACCGAACTGATCAAGGCGATCGGCGTGCAGAACGACAATGTGATCATGTGCGATTCGAAGGGGGTCATCTACCAGGGCCGCACCGAGGGCATGAATCAGTGGAAGTCGGCTCATGCGGTGAAGACCGACGCGCGCACCCTGGCCGAGGCGATCAAGGGCGCCGACGTATTCCTTGGCCTGTCGGTCGCGGGCGCGGTGAGCCAGGAGATGGTGAAGTCGATGGCGGCCAAGCCGATCATCTTCGCCATGGCCAATCCCGATCCTGAAATCACGCCGCCCGATGTGCTGGAAGTCAGGCCCGACGCGATCGTCGCCACCGGCCGGTCGGATTATCCCAATCAGGTCAACAATGTCCTTGGCTTTCCCTTCATTTTCCGCGGCGCGCTGGATGTGCGCGCGACCGGCATCAACGAGCCGATGAAGGTCGCCGCCGCGAAGGCCATCGCCGAACTGGCGCGCGAGCAGGTGCCCGAGGAAGTCGCCAAGGCCTATGGCCGGTCGCACAGCTTCGGCCCCGACTACATCATTCCAGCGCCCTTCGATCCGCGCCTGATGGAAGTCGTGCCTGCCGCCGTCGCGCAGGCCGCGATGGAAAGCGGCGTCGCCCAGAAGCCGATCACGGACATGGCCGCCTATCGCCAGTCGCTGAAGGGCCGGCTCAACCCAACGACCTCGGTCCTCACCACCGCTTATGAGGTGGCCAAGGCCAATCCCAAGCGCGTCGTCTTCGCCGAGGCGGAGGAGGAAGTGGTGCTGCGCGCCGCGATCCAGTTCCGCGAGCTTGGCTATGGCATCCCCGTGCTGGTGGGCCGCGCGCATGTCTATGACAAGCTCAAGGCCTTGGGCGTGCAGGATCCGGAAAGCTTCGAACTGCACAATAGCGTGAATTCGCCGCTGGTGCCCGACATGGTCGACACGCTTTACAAGCGGCTTCAGCGCCGTGGCCATCTACGCCGCGACTGCGAGCGTATGGTGAACCGCGACCGCAACATCTTCGGCGCGCTGCTCGTCACCATGGGCATCGCGGATGCGATGATCACCGGCCTGACGCGTCCCTTCGGCCAGACGCTGCGCGAAGTGAAGCGCGTCATGGATCCGGCCGCCGGCCGCACCCCCTTCGGCATCCACGTTATCGTGGCGAAGGACAAGACCGTGTTCCTGGCGGACACGACCGTCAACGAACGGCCTTCGGCCAGCGAACTGGCCGACATCGCCGAGGGCACGGTCGCGGTCGCCCGCCGCATGGGGCATGATCCCCGCGTCGCCTTCCTCTCCTATTCCAATTTCGGCAATCCGCCCGGTAGCCATCTGGCCAATATGCGCGAAGCGGTGCGGATTCTGGACGAGCGCGACGTCGATTTCGAATATGAGGGCGAGATGACCGCCGACGCGGCGCTCAACCCGGCGGTCATGAAAAACTATCCGTTCAGTCGCCTGTCGGGCCCTGCCAATATCCTGGTGATGCCGGGGCTGCAGTCGGCCAATATATCGGCCAAGTTGCTGCGTGAATTGGGCGGTACGACGATGATCGGGCCAATGCTGGTCGGCATGGACAAATCGGTGCAGATCGCGACCATGTCGTCCAATGCCTCGGAAATCCTGACTTTGGCGGTGCTGGCCTCGGCGGGCGTGGCGCTCTGACCCGAAGTCAAAGCGAGCCGTCGCAAGGAGATGGTTTCGCTTGCCAGATCTTGCGGGATCACGAAACAGAGCCGACTCGACCACGGCGCGGCAAGGAAGATGACCAGTGAACAAGAACAGCAGGATGTTGCACGCATGACCGAGGTTGCTGGATTCGACAGCGCGACCTTCCGGCGCGTGCTGGGCCATTATCCGACCGGCGTCTGTGTCGTGACGGCCGATGAACAGGGCGAAGGGCCGACCGGCATGGTGGTGGGATCCTTCACCTCCGTCTCGCTCGACCCGCCGCTGGTCGCCTTCTTCCCGACCAAGACATCGACTAGCTGGCCGCGAATCGAGCGGGCAGGGAAATTCTGCGTCAACATCCTCGCCAGCGATCAAAAAATGCTGTGCGGCCAATTCTCGGCGAAGGGACCGGACAAATTTTCCGGCGTCTCGCACCGGGTATCGGCCAACGGGTCGCCCATCCTGGACGGAGTCGTGGCCTGGATCGACTGCACGCTGGAAGCGGTGCAAGAGGCTGGCGATCATTATATCGTCCTCGGCCGCGTGGTCGCGCTGGAAGTGGAAAGCCCCGGCAAGCCGCTGCTTTTCTTCCAGGGCGCCTATGGCGAGTTCGCCCATCTGCCCTAGAAGGCGCAACGGGCGGCGCCGCGAGCGGTGCACTGTTACAGCTCCTTAACGGCCCTCGGCTAAGCAGACGTCGTCATGACCGCGCTGCTCATCACCGTCGACACCGAATTGTCAGCCCTGCTGCACGAACGGGGCGTCAGCCTTGACGACAATATCCGCCGGTCGATCTGGGCCGCAGCGGGCGGCCAAGCCTATGGCATCCCCTGGCAGATGGACCAGCTGGACCGCCATGGAATGAAGGGGATATTCTTTCTGGATCCGATGCCGGCGCTGGTTCACGGCCCGGAGTTTCTGAAGCCCATCGTTGCCGCGATCGTGGAGCGCGGGCATGAGGTGCAGCTTCACGTCCACACCGAATGGCTAGATTTCGCTCCAAAGTCGCCGGTTGACGGAAGGAGGGGGCGGAACATCGGCGATTTCTCGCTCGCCGACCAGATAGTCCTGCTTGAGACCGGCCGGCAGTTGCTGGAACAGGCTGGAACGCCCGCGATCACCGCCTTTCGCGCCGGCAATTTCGGCGCCAACGACGATAGTCTGCGGGCGCTCGCGCGGATCGGCATTGGCTGGGACAGTAGCGTCAACCCCGCATATCAGGGGATTGGCTGTAACATCAGCGCCGGCCCGGGCGTGGTGGACGCGATGCCGATGCTGGGCATCACCGAACTCCCCGTTTCCGGCATCGTCGACCGTCCGGGCGGATTTCGCCCTGCGCAGATTTGCGCCATGTCCACCCGCGAGATGCGCGTTGGACTGCGTCATGCGGTGCGTGAAGGGCATGACGCCTTCGTGGTGGTCACGCACAGTTTCGAAATGCTCTCGCGCGACCGGCGCAGGCCCAATCAGGCAGTGATGCGCCGCTTCATCGCCCTGTGCCGGGAGGCGGCGCAACTGGACGGGATGCGAGCGAGCCTGTTCCGGGATCTGCCCGCCGATCTGGCGCATGGCTCCGCCCGTGCGCTCAGCCGCGTGCCGCCAGACCGGTGGCGCACCGGCGCGCGCATGGCGCAACAGGTCTGGGCCAGCTGGCGCTACGAACGGCGGCTATTGCCGGCCTGAAAGGCTGGCCTGGCGCCTTCTCCGCGCCGTGCCGGCTGGCGGTCCGTATTTCCTCCGCGTACTCGAACGGGTTAATCACTATGCCTGCTTCGCGCGACCGAAGATTGTTTGATCGGTCCCGGCAAAAGCAGGAGGGTCTTCGATCGGTGGCGTGTGACGTCGTCCAGGGAGGCTGTGCTCATGTTGTCGCAATCAGGAACGATCAATGCCCCGCTTCTTGAAGCAAGGGCTGATCGGCAAAGCGAGGGATCAGCACCGCTGAGCCTGAGCGCGCGACAGATTTTCAAGATCATCCGGCGCCATGAATTGCTGCTGGGCGCGATCGTTTTCATTGCGGTGGCCATTGTCCTCGCCATTCAGCTGACCGCGACGCCCCTTTATGAAGCGACTGCTACGGTCCAGGTGGAATTGAACGACGACAGCGGATCGCCCGACATGGCGGCGCGCAACCAGCAGCGCGTTTCGAACGAGGCGGGCATCTACCGGTCGCGATCGCTTGCCGAACGCGTGGTCACCGACCTGAAGCTCGCCCAGGATCCCCGCTTCACGCCTTCGCCGTCGCCCGCCAACGAGGTGCTGGATGCGCGGCGGCTTACGCGGATGGCGGGCCGGCTGATGTGGATGACGTCGGTCTCCAGCGTCAAGGAATCGGACTTCATCGACATCACGGTCCGATCCGAATCACCGGAACTGGCGTCCGAAATCGCCAATCAGTTCCCGATCAGCCTGGCCGCCTATCGGTCCGAGATGCGCAACGATCGCCAGACCAAGATCGGCCGTCAGCTGGATAGCGAAAGGGACCGCCTGGCCGCCGAAGCGCACCGCGCGGAGCAGGCCGTGGCGGATTTCCGGGCCAAGCATCAGATGCTGACCGGCGCGGGGGGCGCGGAGGATTATCAGCAGATCAACCGAATCGCCGTGGAGGCCGTGTCCGCCGCTGCCCTGCGCGCGGCGCAAAACGCACGGGCCGCCGGAGTCAGCCAGGCCGTCGGCAACATCAGCACGGCGGGAGCAACTTCGCCACTGCTTGATCAGCAGAAGCGGCAGATGGATGAGTTGATGCGGACCCGCAGCGATTTGTCGCAAATGTACGGGGCGGAGCATCCGAAAATGAAGGGGCTGGAGGCGCAGATCGCGGAAACCAGCACCAACATGGTACGGGAACAGGCCCGGGTGGTCGCCGCCGCGACAGCGCGCGCGCAGGCGGACGCGGCGCGCGAAGCGGGGCTTGCGCGGAGCGAGGCGGCTGCCTCCGCCT
>DATEDR010000028.1:0-4653 GCA_035281605.1 Sphingobium sp. | reverse complement strand
CTGGGCCCGGCTGTGCCGAGCCAAGATTTCGCATCCTCTCCCAAAGGGCGAGGACCAAAGGCACGGTTTGAGGGAACAGAGACATGAAGGTTTATTACGATCATGATGCGGACATCGGCCTGATCAAGGGCAAGAAGATCGCAATCCTGGGTTACGGCAGCCAGGGCCACGCCCACGCGCAGAACCTGCGCGACAGCGGCGTCGCCGAAATCGCCATTGCGCTGCGCGCCGGTTCGGCCAGCGCCAAGAAGGCAGAGGGCGCGGGCTTCAAGGTCCTGTCCAATGCCGATGCCGCCGCCTGGGCGGACGTCCTCATCATTCTTGCGCCCGACGAGCATCAGGCCGAAATCTACGCCAAGGACATTCACGAAAATCTGAAGCCCGGCGCGGCGCTTGCCTTCGCCCACGGCCTCAACGTGCATTTCGGCCTGATCGAGCCGCGCAAGGACGTGGACGTGATCATGATCGCGCCCAAGGGCCCCGGCCACACCGTCCGCAGCGAATATCAGCGCGGCGGCGGCGTCCCCTGCCTGATCGCCATCGCGCAGGACGCGACGGGCAACGCGCATGACATCGCCCTCTCCTATGCTTCGGGCGTCGGCGGCGGCCGCTCCGGCATCATCGAAACCAACTTCAAGGAAGAGTGCGAAACCGACCTCTTCGGCGAGCAGGTCGTGCTCTGCGGTGGCGTCACCCACCTCATCCAGGCCGGGTTCGAAACGCTGGTGGAAGCTGGCTACTCCCCGGAAATGGCCTATTTCGAGTGCCTCCACGAAACCAAGCTGATCGTCGACCTGCTGTATGAAGGCGGCATCGCCAACATGCGCTACTCGATCAGCAACACCGCGGAATATGGCGACATCACCATCGGCCCGCGCATCATCACCGACGAAACCAAGGCCGAAATGAAGCGCGTCCTGGCCGACATCCAGTCGGGCCGGTTCGTGAAGAGCTTCGTCCTGGACAATCGCGCCGGCCAGCCCGAACTGAAGGCCGCGCGCAAGCTCGCCGCCGCCCACCAGCTCGAAAAGACCGGCGAACAGCTGCGTGCCATGATGCCTTGGATCAGCGCGAACAAGCTGGTCGACAAGGACAAGAACTAAGCCGCTCCATCCTCCCTCCGCCGCCGGCGCGGGGAGGACCGACGGCCATAACCGGTAACCCATTGTTTCCGGTTACGCCTCTGGAACAATCGAGGGACGTCGCATATGGTCGCGGCGTCCCTCGACTGCTTCTGGAGACTATGTCCATGCGCAAAATTTTCTTTTCTGCCGCTGCCCTTGCCGCGCTCGCCGGCGGCACCATCGTGATCGCGCAGCAGGTGCCTGCCCCTCCGGGATCGAAGGACCCGGCCAAGGTTACCGGCGGCACATATCAGATCGATCCCGGCCACACCCAGATCGTCTTCGCCTATGACCATATGGGATTTTCCAACAATCTGGGCATCATCTCCGAATCCACCGGCACGCTGACGCTCGACCCCAAGAATGTCGCCGCCGCGAAACTTTCGGTCGATGTCCCCATCGCCAACATCCGCACCGGCGTTGCCAAGCTCGACGAACGTCTTCTGAAGTCGGACTTCTTCGATGCCGCCAAATTCCCGAAGGCGACTTTCGTGTCGACCAGCGTCAAGCCTGATGGCGCCACCAGCGCCGACATCACCGGCAACCTCACCATCAAGGGCATCATCAAGCCAGTGACGCTCGACGCCGAATTCTACGGCGCGGGCAAGGCGCCTGCCATGGCGGGCGGCAAGGAAAATGTCGGCTTCGTCGCCACCGGCACGGTCAAGCGCAGCGACTTCGGCCTGGGCTATGGCGTCCCCATGGTCGGGGACAGGATCGAACTGAAAGTCGTCGCGGCATTCCAGAAGTAAGCGGGTTAATTCCTCCCTGCGCGCTGGCGTGGGGAGGATCAGACGTCTTCGCCTGTCCCAAACTTGCGCTTCTCCGTCAATCCGGCTAAAGCACCACTCATCATGCAGCGCGTGCTTCTTCCCCTGCTACGACTTACACGCCCTTAGGCGTGGTTTTGTGCTGCTCTTCGCTTGAATGATGCGGCAATACGCCTAAGGGCTCAAGCAATCAGACAGTCTTTCACCGGGCAGGCCGCGCGCCGTCCGTATGCAGAGAAGTAGCTTTCCCATGATGCTGACCGATCCTTCGCAGAAATACCGCGCCTTCCCCCAGGTGGATCTGCCCAATCGCCAGTGGCCCGGCGCCGTCATCACGTCGCCGCCGCGTTGGCTGTCGACCGACATGCGCGACGGCAACCAGTCGCTCATCGACCCAATGAATGCAGAAAAGAAGCGCCGCTTCTTCGACCTGCTCATCAAGGTCGGCGTCAAGGAAATCGAAGTCGGCTTCCCCAGCGCGGGCGCGACCGAATTCGACTTCATTTCCGGCCTGGTCCGCGACGGCGCCATCCCTGACGATGTGTTCCCGCAGGTTCTGACGCAAGCGCGCGAGGACCTGATCGCCACCACCTTTGAATCCCTGCGCGGTGCGAAGAAGGCCATCGTCCACGTCTACAACGCTGTGTCGCCCGCCTGGCGCAATATCGTGTTCCAGATGGACCGCCCGCAGATCAAGGAGATCGCGATCAACGCCGCGAAGCTGCTGCGCGACAATGCGGCGAAGCAGCCCAACACCGACTGGCATTTCGAATATAGCCCGGAAACCTTCTCGACCGCCGAACTGGATTTCAGCCTGGAATGCTGCGAAGCGGTAATGGAGATCCTGCAACCTACGCCCGACCACCCGCTGATCCTGAACCTGCCCGCCACGGTCGAGGCTGCGACGCCCAACATCTATGCCGATCAGATCGAATGGATGTGCCGCAACATCTCCCGGCGCGACAGCGTCGTCATCTCGCTGCACACCCATAACGATCGCGGCACCGGCGTCGCAGCGGCCGAACTGGGCCTGATGGCGGGTGCGGATCGGGTGGAAGGCTGCCTGTTCGGCAATGGCGAGCGCACCGGCAATTGCGATCTGGTGACGGTCGCGCTCAACATGTACACGCAGGGCATCAACCCTGGCCTCGACTTTTCCGACATCGACGAAGTCATCCAGACCGTCGAATATTGCAACCAGCTCCCGGTCCACCCCCGCCATCCTTATGCCGGCGAACTCGTCTTCACCGCTTTCTCCGGCTCGCATCAGGACGCGATCAAGAAGGGCTTTGCGGCGCAGGAGGTGCGCAACGACCGGATTTGGGACGTCCCCTATCTGCCGATCGACCCCAAGGATCTGGGCCGTGACTATGAAGCGGTGATCCGCGTGAACAGCCAATCCGGCAAGGGCGGCGTCGCCTGGGTGCTGCAGCAAGACAAGGGGCTGAAGCTGCCCAAGCGCATGCAGGCCGATTTTTCCCGCGTCGTGCAGGCTCTGGCTGATGAAAGCAGCCGCGAACTCAACGCCGCCGACATATGGGCCGCGTTCGAGGATCATTACCGCCTGACCGGCGACCAGGCTTACAGGCTGATCGACTATAACGAGACAGGCCATGCCGGCGACCGCATCTTTACCGGCAAGATCGCACACGAGGGTGGCGAGCGCTCCATTTCCGGGCGCGGCAATGGCCTGCTCTCTTCCGTCCTCGCCGCCCTGCGGGAGGATCTGGGCGTCGACCTGGAGATCGCCGACTATAGCGAGCATGCGATCGGCGCAGGCACGGACGTTGCGGCGGCCGCCTATGTCGAATGCCGCACGCCCGATGGCCGCACCGTCTTCGGCATCGGCACGGATACCGACGTCGCGACAGCCTCAGTCCAGGCAGTGCTGTCTGCGGCGAACAGCGTCGCGTCGCGGCGCTGACGGGCGGGGACATGGGCGAAGCGACGACGCATCAGGTCCACATCATCGGCGGCGGCCTCGCCGGATCCGAAGCCGCCTGGCAATTGGCCGAGGCGGGCGTGAAGGTGCGCCTATCGGAAATGCGTGGCTCCGGCGATATGACGGCCGCCCACCAGACCGATGGGCTGGCGGAACTCGTCTGCTCCAACAGCTTCCGATCCGACGACGCGGACAAGAATGCCGTGGGCCTGCTGCATCAGGAAATGCGGCGAATGGGCTCGCTCATCATGGCGCAGGCGGAACCTGCCAAGGTGCCCGCCGGGTCGGCGCTCGCCGTGGATCGCAATGTCTTTTCCGAAGGCGTCACCCGCGCCCTGTCCGCTCATCCCAATGTGGACATCGTGCGCGAACGGATCGACGCGCTGCCGACCCAGGGCATGACCATCGTTGCGACCGGTCCCCTCACCGCCCCCGCGCTCGCCGCTAGCATTGGGCAGGCGGCGGGGATGGAGCATCTCGCTTTCTTCGATGCCATCGCGCCGGTCGTTCATTTCGACAGCATCGACATGGACAAATGCTGGATGGCCAATCGCTGGGACAAGATCGGGCCAGCCGGCGGAGACGGCAAGGACTATATCAATTGCCCCATGAACCGGGAGCAATATGAGGCCTTCGTCCAGGGACTGCTCGACGGTGAAAAGACCGAGTTCAAGGAGTGGGAGAAGGACACGCCCTACTTCGAGGGCTGCATGCCGATCGAGGTGATGGCGTCACGCGGGGTCGACACGCTGCGTTACGGCCCGATGAAGGGCGTCGGCCTCGACGATCCGCGCACCGGGCGCTGGCCGCATGCCGT
>DATEDR010000027.1:0-4602 GCA_035281605.1 Sphingobium sp. | reverse complement strand
GACGCCACGATCGCGCGGGTGCCCCATGATCATATCCGGCAGATGATCGAGGATTGGCCCAGGCTGGCCCGCCTGTACTGGTTCAGCACCAATCTGGACGCCAGCATCAACAGGGAATGGGAATTGTCTCTGGGCCAGCGTTCGGCTGCCGCGCGGCTTGCGGCCCTGTTCTGCGAATTGAATCTGCGCCTGGAGATCATCGGGCGAGACGGCCTGCGCTTCCTTTTGGGCATGAACCAGTCGGAACTGGCCGACAGCTTGGGCATGACCGCCGTCCACGTCAACCGGACGCTTCGGCTGCTGCGCGACCAGGGCCTGCTGACCTATCGCCGTGGGGACGCGCACATCCTCAATCTTGAAGGCCTCAAAGCCCTCGCCGAGTTCGATCCCCGCTATCTGTATCTCAAGCCCGATCCGCTCTGATCCCGGGCGTCTCCCGACCTTCACGATGAAGTGGTTGATTTAACGACAAATAGCGTGTCGACTACGCACTGGAATGACTCGTCCGGGAGTGCGTGAAAGCGATGCCGACAGCGCAGGATCATGCCCAGCAAGTGGAGGGCCCGATCAGGCCCCCCATCCCCGCGGACGAAGCCGACCGCCTGCGCGCGCTGGACCATTACCGGTTGGGCGGCGTTGGCCGCGAGCCGCCCTTCGACCATGTCACGCAATTCGCGTCGGAACTGTTCGACGCGCCGATCTCGCTCGTCTCCATCGTCGGGTCGGACACCCAATGCTTTCGCGGCGCCTGCGGTCTCGACGCCGCTGACACGCCACGCAGCGTCGCCTTTTGCGCCTTCGCGATCCTGCAGTCCGACGTGATGGTGGTGTCCGACGCCACGCGCGATCCCCGCTTCCGGGACAATCCGCTGGTGACGGGGGAACCGCACATCCGCTTCTACGCGGGCGCGCCTTTGCGGGTCGCCAACGGCCAGCCCGTCGGCACGCTCTGCATCATCGACAGCAAGCCCCGCGAGTTCGGGGAGCGCGAGCGGCTGCGCCTCGCCCGCCTGGCGCGCACGGTCGTCGATCTTATCGAGCTGCGGGTCGAACGCTTCGCCGCCGACGAGCATCGCCGTACCCTGGGTGCCGAACGGCAGCTTCTGACCCTTACGGTAGAAAATGTCAGCGGCGGCGTGGCGGTGGTGGATGGCGATCTGCGGCTGATGCTCTGGAACCAAGCGTTTGTCGACCTGTTCGGCTACTCGCCCGAACTGGTAGCGGGGGGCGGCGACGCCTGCGACCTCATCCGCCTGACCGCCGAGCGCGGCGAACTGGGGCCTGGCGATCCCGACCGGATCGTCGCCGGCTTCGTCGAATCCATTCGTTCGACCGCAAGCGGCCGGCTGGAAGTTCAGCGCCGGGACGGCCGCATTCTCGACATCCGGCGGGAATCGCTCCGCGGCGGGCGCTTCATCATGACGGCGCGCGACGTGACGCAGGAGCGGCAAATCAGCCGGTTAAAGGACGAGCTGGTGTCCACCGTCAGCCATGAGCTTCGCACCCCGCTGACCGCCATTTCCGGCGCGCTTGGCCTGATCGCCGGGGGCGCCGCGGGCGAACTGCCGGAAAAGGCGCGGCAGCTCGTCGCCATCGGAGCCAAGAATGCGGAGCGGCTGATCCAGCTCGTCAACGACCTGCTCGACATGGACAAGCTGCAATCCGGCAAGCTGCTGTTCCATTTCGGCGACCATGAACTGGGGCCGCTGCTGGACGAGGCGATCGAACAGATCGAGCCCTTCGCCCACCGCTTCGGCGTACGCGTCCTGCTGCGCCAGCCCGGCGAGCCGGTGGTCGCCCGCGTCGATCCGCGCCGGCTCTGCCAAGTGGTGACCAACCTTCTGTCCAACGCCTGCAAGTTCGCGCCCGACAGCGAAGTGCGGGTGACGCTGGAACGACAGGGCCCCGTCGCCCGGATCAGGGTCGCGGACGAGGGGCCGGGCATATCCCCCGAATTTCGCGCCCGCCTGTTCAACCGTTTCGAGCAGGAGGATGGCGCTCATCAGCTCGGCCATACCGGGACTGGCCTGGGGCTGGCGATCAGCAAGAGCATCATCGACGCGCATGGCGGCAGCATCGCGCTCGATCCCGATGCGCGCGCCGGCACGACATTCCTGGTCGAATTGCCCTTGATCCCACCGGCGTGAGCAGAGGCAGGCCCATGGACCGCATTCTCTATATCGACGATGAAGCCGACCTTCGGGAAATCGCCACCATCTCGCTGGAACTCGATCCGGGTTTCGAAGTGCGCACCGCAGCGTCGGGCAGCGACGGGCTGGAGGCGGCGCGGCAGTGGCAACCCGCGCTGATCCTGCTCGACGTCATGATGCCGGGAATGGACGGGCCCGCCACGCTCGCGGCGCTGGCAGCGAACCCTGAAACAAGCGCGATTCCGGTCGTGTTCATCACCGCCAAGACCCATCCGCGCCATGTCGGCGACCTCAAGGCGTTGGGCGCTCGCGCGGTGCTCGCCAAGCCGTTCGATCCGATGACGCTGGCCGGCACCGTCCGGGGGCTGCTGCGGCGATGACCGAACAGGAGGCGCGGATGGAGACGCTGCGGCGCCGATTTCATGTGCGCGCCAGCGACGACCGTGCCGGCATAGCCGACGCCCTGCGGCAGGGTGACCGCGGCCGCCTACTTGTCCTTGCCCACGGGCTCGCCGGCATCGCGGGCATCTTCGGCCAGGGCGATGTCGGGAACCGCGCCGCGGCCTTGGAAAATGCGGTGGAGCAGGGCGCGGACGAGGCCATGGTGCAGACGTTGGGCGATGCGCTGGTCGCGGCTCTGGATGGGGTTGCGCCGGCCGGGTGAAGAAATCGGTTCGGGAGCGGAACTTTTTGCCCCGCGGTCCGTCCACCGCTCGTGCTACCAGAGCCAGCCTCCACCGGGTCTTCCACGTCCTGGGGGCGCGCCGACAGCGCGCTCGTTTCGCTGCTGGGAGTCTTGCGCCGGCGCGGCTATCATTTCGTCACCCCGACACCGGCCACGCACCAGCTGGTCGTCAGCCGTCCTGACCGGGCGGAGGCGCGGCATCTGACCGACATATTGGGCTGGAGCCTGCCGTTCAGCCCCGACATGCTCGACCCGGAGATGCTGGACCTGCTTCAGGAAGCCGGCGCGCTCATCAAGATCGACAAGGGGCGCTGCCGATCCGCCTATCGCGTTTCGACCGTCCGGGGCGAGCTCCTGCTCCATTCCGCCTTTCCGACGGAGGGAAAGGATGACGTCTTTATGGGGCCGGACAGCTATCGCTTCGCCAATCTGATCGCGCATGAACTGAGCGATCGTCCGCTGGACGGGCCCGGACGGCTCATCGACATCGGGGCCGGAACCGGCGTGGGTGCCATCGTCGCCAGCCGCTTCTGCCCCGATGCGCAGATATTCATGACCGACATCAATCCCCACGCGCTTCGTCTCGCACGGATCAACGCCGCTGCCGCCAATGTTGAGGCCTGTTTGGTCGAGGGTCCCAATCTGGACGGCCTAGACGGCCTGTTCGACCTGCTGCTGGCAAACCCGCCCTATATCGCCGACGGAGCGAATCGCGCCTATCGCGACGGCGGATCGCTGCATGGCGGCGCGGTCGCCTTCGACATGGCGCGCAAGGGGCTGGAGCGGCTCGCGCCCGGCGGCAGGTTCATCCTCTATACCGGCAGCGCGATCGTCGAAGGAGCGGACATTCTGGGCAAGGAACTGGCAGCGCTGGCGGATGCCGCGAGCTGCGCGCTGTCCTATGAGGAACTGGACCCGGACGTGTTCGGCGAGGAACTGGCCGAGCCGGCCTACCGGCATGTCGATCGCATTGCGGTCATAGCGGCGGTCTTCCGCCGCTAACGGCGAAGAGGAGGCCGAGCCTGTCGACGTCGGGGATAAATCCTTAGCCCGCAAAAAGGGCGGCATCCGAAGACGCCGCCCTTTTTGTCCGGTCGGAACCGGGTTGGCGCCCCGCGATGAAGCGGGGCAAACCGATTACTTGAGCTCGACGGTCGCGCCGGCTTCTTCCAGCTGCTTCTTGAGCTTTTCGGCTTCGTCCTTGCCGACGCCTTCCTTGACGGCCTTCGGCGCGCCTTCGACGAGCGCCTTGGCTTCGGTCAGGCCCAGGCCGGTGATGGCGCGGACTTCCTTGATGACGTTGATCTTCTTGCCACCGTCGCCGGTGAGAACGACGTCGAACTCGGTCTGCTCTTCAGCAGCGGCAGCAGCCGGGGCGCCAGCGGCGGGGCCAGCGACGGCGACGGCAGCGGCGGCCGAAACGCCCCACTTTTCTTCCAGAGCCTTCGACAGCTCGGCGGCTTCGAGGACGGTCAGGGCCGACAGCTGATCGACCAGAGCATTGATATCTGCCATGTTACTTTTCCCTTCTGGGCGGGGCACATGCCCCACAGATTGAGTTGAAAACATACTTTGGGAGAGTGCGTGGCCCTTAGGCCGCGTCCTTCTCCGCATAGGCGTTGAAGACCCGCGCGAGCTGCGCAGCCGGTGCTTGGGTGACGGTCGCGAGCTTGGTCGCGGGTGCAACGAGCAGCCCGACGATCTTCGCACGCAGTTCATCCAGCGACGGCATCGATGCCAGCGCCTTGACGGCGTTTGCATCCAGCA
>DATEDR010000026.1:0-12437 GCA_035281605.1 Sphingobium sp. | reverse complement strand
GTGGCTTTGCCGGAATGACGCAGGAGCCGGTCAAGCTTGCCGAGCTTGAAGCCGCGCGCGACGCGATCATCACCGCGATGGTCGCCGACATGCCTGACGGACACCGGCGCTTTCTAATCGACTTCAAACGGGGAGAGCCGGACTGGGATCTGCTTGGCATCGCCGAAGTGCAGAACCTGCCCGCCGTCCTGTGGAAACAGCGCAACCTCGACAGCCTCTCCGCCGGCAGGCGGCGCGAACTTGCCGAGGCGCTGGAAAAGGTGCTGTTTCCGTAAGTAACACGTTTGCCGGAAGGACGCGAAACAGGCGTGAGGCGACCGCAACCGTCAGGACCGCCTCGGCGGTATCCTCGACCTCTTCCACATCCTCGCCTTCTTCGGACACATTGCCGGCCAGAGGCGGCCTTGCGCATCGCCTGGCTGGGCGCAGACTGGATCGGCATGGCAAATCAGCCATCCTGATCCTGTTGCGGAGGGTATCTGGCGACGATCTGAAAAACCTCCCTGCCCCATAGCGCAAGCGCCTCGCGCTTTTCGTTGGTGTACTGGTGCCGATGGTAGACTCCCGCCACACCAGCCATAGCCGATCCAGACTGGTGGTTGAGGACGGCTTCAGAAACCACCAAAGGGATCCCGAGACGCTGAAGGCCAGTTGCCACCGTCCGGCGAATATCGTGCATGGTGAAATGACCGGCCTCATAGCCGAGCTTCTCGTCCACGCTTGCCCTAATCCGCTTCCAGGCCTTTGACAGTCCGCTAACACTGTTCGTGTTGGTGACCTTGGATGCCAACAGAATTTGGGATTGCTTGTGAGCGTCGTCAGGTGCGATCCCCGCGGCCGCGAAGATGTCGGTGACGACTGCGAGGGCCTGCGCGGATAGCGGCACCACATTCGCCTTGCCGTTTTTCGCTCTGTCTCCCGGGACGGTCCAAACCTTCGCCTTGAAATCGAACTCGTCGCAAGTGGCGTCGAGCACCTCTCCCCGGCGCTGAGCTGTGAGAACAAGCATTTGCACAAGATGACCAAACGGATAGCCATCCTCGACAGCGGCTTGCCACAGGGCCGCGAGCTCTCGATCGCTGAGTACGCGGTCGCGAGGCTCACTTCGCTTCGGACGCCATGCATCCCGGCAAGGATTGGCTGGCAAATGCTCGAGTCTGGTGAGTGCCCAAGTGTAGAAAGTCGAAAGATGGCGATACACGATGCGCGCCATCGTCAGGGTTTCCTTGCCCCGCTCGAATGCGATCTTCTCGACAAAGCGGCTCACGTCGCTTCGAGTGATGGAATCCGCGAGACGGTCACCCAGCTCGGGTTCGATGTACTTCCGGAAAACCCGGTCGAACTCCTTCGCGCTCCGCTTTTTGCCCTCGATCTGCTGAGACAGATAAATCTCGTAGAGCTCAGCGACCGTCCCGACGCCCTTCGATCCCTTCCTCTTCGCGCCTGGCTTTCTGGCGATGTTCTTGCCCTGCTCAACATCGACCAGGAGATCCCGCGCCTTACGCCGAGCATTGGCAAGGGTGAAGCTCGGGCCATGTCGCCCGATCGTGACGTTCAACCATTTGCCTTGAACGCGCTTACGCAGAATATAAGTCTTGATGCCGCTCGCACCCATTCGAAGCCGGAGCCCGGTCACGATGCGGTCAGCAAGCTCAATTTGTCCGGTGGCAGGAGCCTTCAAGCCTGCAATCCGAGCGTCCGTCAAACCAACTTTGTTCGCCATATGCACCTGCTACCTTAGGTAGCTTTTTGTACTGGATACTGGCGAACATATCAAGAACAATGCGGACTATGAATCGCAGATTTCCGCCATTTTTGGACCCATGCGGACGCGCCAGGACCCTCTGATTGCAGCTCAAGGAAAGGAGGCCCCCAGCCCCGCGTGTCGTCGCCCGAGCCGGGCCGTTCGACCTTGATGACCTCCGCTCCCAGATCGCCCAGCAATTGCGCGCACCATGGACCGGCCAGGATGCGCGAAAGATCAAGCACTCGAAGGTGAGAGAGCGCACCGCTCATATGATTTATCCGGTTCAGTTGACGGGAAGGGCTTCGCGGTCAGGCCGCAGCCGCGGTGATCCTTGCCGCCGCATCCTTCACTGCCTTTAATATTTCGGGATAGGCGGCACAACGGCACAGATTGCCTGACAGATAGCTGCGAATATCCTCATCCTCCGGGGCGGGATTTTCGGCCAGAAGCTGCTTCGTCATCATCACGAAACCTGGCGTGCAAAAGCCGCACTGAAAGGCGCCCTGATCGATGAAGGCCTGCTGAACCGGGTCGAGCTTTCCATCGGCATCGAGCGATTCCACGGTCTCCACGCTGGTACCGTCCAGCCTGAGCGCGAGCGTGAGGCAACCCGAAAGGGGCTTGCCGTCGACGCGGATCGTGCAACAGCCGCACAGGCCCTGACCACAGCTTTCCCGCGCCCCGAACAGGTCGAAGCGCCGCAGCACGTCGACGGCATTCTCATGCGAACCGACCGTGATGCGAGCGGGCCGGGAATTCAGGGTGAATGCGATATCCTTGCTCATCGATCTAGTCCTTCAGGGGATTGCCGGCGGCGGCGCGGATCGCGCGCAGCACCTTCTCAGGCGTCAGCGGCAGATCGAAGAGACGCACACCCACGGCATCCTCGATCGCATTCGCCACGGCGGGAGAAATGCCGAAGGTCGCGCTTTCGCCGACGCCCTTCGCGCCAAACGGGCCTTTGCTCTGTTCCGCCTCGACGATGTGATTTTCGATCGTGGGCGGTATGTCGTGGATGCCCGGTATCTTGTAGTCCGCAAAGGATGCGTTGGTGACCTGGCCCCCCTCGAAGTTCATTTCCTCGGACAGGGTAAAGCCAAGCTGCATCGTGGCCGCACCGGATATCTGCGTCTCGACGATGCGCGGATTGAGCGCCTTGCCGCAGTCGACCGCGTTGACCATGCGCGTGAGGCGGACATGGCCGGTCTGGGTGTCCACCTCTATTTCCACCGCCGTCGCGCCGATCATCCAATAGGGCGTGACGAGCGGCGACTGGCCGTCCGCGTCGGGCGAGACATAGTCGGGGATGAAGGTCCCCGTGCCGATGATCGTCCCGGCCTGCATGCCATAATGCGCCTTGAAGACGGCGGCGCGGGAAAAGCCCCCCTCCGGATCGATGCCGGCGTCGCGGGCCATGGCCCGGAGCTTTTCCCGCGCATCCTCGGCGGCCAGCTTGACGGCGTTGCCGGTATGATAGGTCGATCGGGACCCCAGCGTCGCCATGTCATAGGGGGTCGCGTCCGTATCGGGATGGACGACAATCACTTCCTCGGCGCGGATGCCCAGCACCTCCGCCACGATCTGCGCCATCGCGGTGTCGGACCCCTGGCCCATATCGACGGTGGAGATGGAGAGCGAAACGCTGCCGTCGGCTGAGATGGTCACGACGGCGACGGACGTCGTCGGCGAGATCGACGCCTTGAATCCGATGGCGATCCCGCGCCCGCGCCTGATCGGACCCATGCCCCGGTCGAAAGCGTCGGTCCAGCCGATCCGTTCGGCGACCAGGTCCAGCGTTTCCAGGATCGCGCTGTCCTGCATGATCGTGCCGGTCGCCTGCGCCCGTCCGTCCCGCAGCAGGTTGCGCCGCCGGAAAGCGACAGGATCCTCGCCCAGCGCGCGCGCCATGATGTCGGCCTGGCTTTCATAGGCCCAGACAAGCTGCGGAATGCCAAAGCCGCGCAGCGCGCCCGCGGGCGGACGGTTGGTGTAGAGCGCGTAGGAATCGATTTCGACATTCTCGATGTCATAGGGGCCGGGCGCGGTGAAACCGGACTTCTGGGTCACGCGCGGGCCGATGTCGGCATAGGCCCCGCCATTCCAGTAAATCTCGCAGCGGCGCGCTATGATCTTGCCCGCGTCATCGACCGCCGTCTTGATGCGGAAGGTGCTGGCATGTTTCGTGATGGTGTAGAATTGCTCCTCCATCGTCAGCGACAGCTTCACCGGCGCGCGCGCGATCAGCGCGGCGCAGGCGACCAGCGCCTCCAGCTTGATGTAAAGCTTCGCGCCAAAACCGCCGCCCAGATGCGGGACCTTCACCTGCACCCGGTTCTCCGGCCAGCCCAGCAGACGGGCGATTTCCAGCCGGACGAAGGACGGGCTCTGCGACGCGGTGTGAATGATCAGCCGGTTGTCGTCGGGAACGGCCATGGAGACCATCGGCTCCAGCGGAACATGCATGGTCGCCTGGGTCCGGAACTCATTTTCGAAGATCCGGTCCGCCTTTGCGAAGGCCGCTTCGGCATCGCCCCGGCGGAGCTGATAGTCCAGCGCCACATTCGTATCCCGCTTGCCGTGCAGGTGCTTCAAATCTGGGAAGGTGCCGGCGGGCTTGAGTTCCTCATGCACCACCGCCGACGAAGTCATCGCCTCGATTTCATCGTAGACGGCTTCCAGCGGCTCATATTCGGCAATGATCGCATTCGCCGCATCGGCCGCCACATAGGGATCGTCGGCCAGCACCACCGCGACCGGCTCGCCCACATAGCGCACCTTGTCCAGCGCCAGCACGGGCTGATCATGGAAGGCGGGGCCATAATAGGGATTGGGAACGAGCTGCCGAATATCCTCGCCGGTCAGAACCCAATGAACCCCCGGCATGGCGAGCGCCGCCGAAACGTCGATCGACAGGATCCGGCCATGCGCGACCGTGCTGCGAAAGACCTTGGCATGGAGCATGCCGGGCGCCGACATATTGTGGACATAGTTCGCCCGCCCCGTCACCTTGCGCCTTGCCTCCAGCCGGGGCGGAGACCTTCCCACCTGCTGTTCGCTGAGCTGGACCTTCGGCCCGGAATAATCCATCTTCTTCACGCGACTGCTCCCTCCTCGAGGAAAGCTTCGAGCGCACGGCAGAGCTCGACTTCGATCAAAATCTTCTTGTAGGCGGCGGACCCCTGGACATCGTCCACGGTGTCCACCGTCGCGGCGGCACGTTCGCCTGCCTTCCGGCAGAGTTCGGAATCCAGGCCGGCGCCTTCCAGCAGCGCTTCCACATCCCGCAGGCGCGTCACCTTCTCGGTCGCCGCGGAGACGATCACCCGCGCTTTGCGCACGACGGCACCTTCCTTGCGCAGCGACACCGCAACGCCAAGCGCAGGCCAGTCATCATAGGTCCGGACCGTCGTCTTGCGGTAGACGCTCTGCCATCCCGCCTGCGCGGGGACATGCACCTCGGTGATGATCTCCCCCTGCCCCAGCAGCGTCTGGTAATAGCCCACATAAAGATCTTCGACAGGCAGCGAGCGCGAACCCGCACGCCCGACGATCGTCACGCTCGCCCTGAGGCTGGCGAGGATCGGCGGCAGGTCCATATGCGGATCGCCATGGGCAAGGCAGCCGCCCACGCGCGCCGCGTTCCGCACGCGCACATTGGACAGCCGGGGAATGGCGTCGGTGATGACCGGCGCGATTTTC
This sequence comes from Sphingobium sp., assembly GCA_035281605.1. Taxonomy (GTDB): domain Bacteria; phylum Pseudomonadota; class Alphaproteobacteria; order Sphingomonadales; family Sphingomonadaceae; genus Sphingobium. The sequence continues at coordinate 6,991 of DATEDR010000026.1, read as the reverse complement.
AGCACGTCGGCGCTCGCGCCAAGATCGGAAAGCCGGGCGAGGCCGCCGATCTTCAGGCCTCCCGCCGCGTCGGGGGCTATGCCGCCCAGCGCATCCTCCAGCCCCGACAGATCGACCAGCCGGGTGGGCTTGAAGACGCCGCTCTTCATCATCAGCATCAACGCCGTGCCGCCCGAAAAGGGACGGACGGTCGGATCATCGTCGGCAAGAAGGTCGAGCGCTTCGGACAGCGTTCCGGGACGCACCAGATCAAAATCCAGTCCCGTCTTCGCCGCTCCGCCCCGGTGGACCGAGCCCACGGGCACCAAGGCAGCCGCGCTCGGCTCCGGGGAAAGGGCTTGCGGAACAGCGCCGCTCTCCTGCGGGGCAAGATCGGGATTGAGGCGCTCGGCAAAGGAACGGGCCAGAGCCGCGAACCATGAGCGAATGGGCCCGGCCCCGCCGGTTTTCCTCGGGCCACGGGCGGCCTTCCCCGCGACGCGCTGACCCGGCGCGCCCACTATTACAAGCGATGCCGCATCTCCCACAAAGGCTGCGCTCGCCTTGCGGACGAAGCCCTGCTCCATTTCCCGGGCCTTGGACTTCATCACCGGCTGTCCCAGACTGCCGAGCTTGCCGGTCAGGACGACATCCATTTCATAGACGATGTCCGTCTCGCGGCCGCCTTCCGCCTCCACCAGATTGGCGATGGCCATCGAGGTGAGCCGCCCGACCGTTCCGAGCGGTGTGCCCTCGAGCCGGGCGACGACGCGCTCGGGCTCTGTGCGCTCGAGCAAGGCAACCGAAACGTCGAAACGGAACTTGATATAGGCGATCCGGGTTTCCAGCGTGGCGGTATAATGGTCGGCGTCGATCTCGTTGAGATCGCTCACCCCTTCCAGGCAGGACGCGAAAAATTGCGGATCGTTGAGGCGCGCAAAGACCTCGGCGCGCGGCGCAGCTATCCGGAAACGGCCGTCCAGCTTCACGCGCCTATCCTTCCCGCCAGCGTCAGGAGGCGGTCCGCGACCAGGTCCGGACATTCGAGCGGCGTCAGATGACGGGCGCCGGGAATGACCTCAAGAGTGGAGCCCGGGATCAGCCGGTGCATTTCTTCCGCCATGGCGGGCGGCGTGGCGTAATCCTCATCCCCCACCAGTATCATGGCCGGCGTCACAATGGCGGGCAGCGCCGCGCGAAGATCGGCGGCGCCGAGCATGCCGCAGGTTTCGGCATAGGCGTCAAGGTCGTTGGCGCAGAAGATGTCCACGCATTCCGCGACCAGATCAGGATTGGCCGCCCGGAAGCCATCGCTGAACCAGCGCGTTTCCTGAAATGCGGTAAGGGACGCAAGCCCCTCTTCCCGCGCCTTCTGCGCCCGGTCTGCCCAGGCCTTGGCCGCGCCCTCGCCATAGCAGGCCGTCGTGTCGATCAAGCCCAGGCCCGATATCCGTTGGGGGTGGCGTGCCGCGAAAGCCAGCGTCACCGTGCCGCCCATGGAAGCGCCCGCGCAAATCGCGCGGTCCCAGCCCGCGGCGTCGAACACAGCGGCCAGGTCGTCGCCGAACAGCTCCGCCGTGTAGGGGCCCGCAGGCTTGCCGGACGCGCCATGCCCACGGCAATCCCAGGTCAGGACCGTCGCCGCATCGCCAAGCGACCGAGCCACCCGCTGCCAGAAGGAGCCGGTCATGGCCAGCGAATGGGTGAACGCCATGCGGAGCGGACCGGTGCCGTGGATCGCGTAGCGCAGCTTCACGCCATCTGCCGTCACGACGGTATCTTCGATCGTCATCGCCAAATCGAAACCTCTCAATTACCCGGAAAATTCTTGCCACTCAGGGCCGGGCCGCAGAAGCGAATTGATTTCGTATCAACATGAGGGAAATTAATGGTCCGCGGGAGCATGCAGGAAATTCACGTGCGAGGATGCGGAAACCGCGCTTGCCCGACGCCATCATCACCGGATCATGTCGGGCTACGTATGTTGTGGTGTAGGATAGCGCCGCCCCAATACATGCCGCCATGTCATCAGCACCATCAAACCGAGAGGGTGAATTGATAATTACGCCGAACTGCCGCCGGACCGGACGCCACCCCCCCTTTTTCAACTCAATAAGAGCCGATCGGCTCCAGACCGAACTGCGCCTGTCCTGCCATCTGATAAATTCCGTCGGTTTCCAGCGTCACGTGACGCACCCCGACCATCAGATCCCGCCAGAACCGCTGGAATGGCGAGCTCAGCGCAAAGGTGGAAGCGCCAGCACCCTCGGCAAGGATGTTCATCGCCTCGAACGCCTGCCGGGCGGCGAAACCGATGTTGCGCCGGATGGTGACGCGTTCCGCCACGCTCACCGCTTCGCCGGCCGCCACCCTGGCTTCGAACGGCTCGACGCTGCCAAGCAGCAGCGCAATCGCGGCGTCAATGCGTGCCGAGGCGTCCGCGACGCGCGTCTGGACGGCGGGGCTGGCCGCAGCCGTGGCAGTCGCGCCCGCCTTGAGAGAGGTTTTCACCTTGGACTTCATGGCCTCGGTGAAACAGTCGAGAGCGCCCTGCGCCATGCCGAGGACCGGCCCCAGCAGGACGACACCGCTCAATGTGCCGAAATTATAGCTGGAAACCGTGTTGCCGGGGATCGAACGGCCAGGCGTCGTATCCTGCATCACCTGCGCCAGCTTGACGCGCCAATCTTCCCGCACGAACAGGGGCTCTTTCCGCAGCAGGGTCTTGCTGCCGCTTCCCTGCATCCCCGCCATGTTCCAGCTGTTCTGGTCGATTTCCAGCTCGGTCATAGGCACGATGAACCACTGGGTTTCAGGGACTTCGCCTTCCTTGTCCGCGATCGCGGAGGAGATGATCGCCCAGTCGCAATTGTCGCAATTGCTCGCCCAGGGCCAGGCGCCCCAGATCTCGTAGCCGCCCTCGACCTTGCGCCCCTTGCCTACAGGGATGCCTGATATGACGATCATCGCGTCCGGATTCTCGCCCCAGATGGCCTGCTGCACATGCAGCGGCCAGTAGGACGCGAACCAGGCATTGCTGTTCGCGACCATGTTGCACCAGGACGTGCTGGAACAGGCGCGCGCCATTTCAAAGCACAGCTTGAACACGGCGCTCGGTCCGTAGCCACAGCCCCCGAAAGCCTCCGGCTGCATGATCCGATGCAGACCCGCTTTCTTGACGTACCCCGTCAGCTCATCGGACACACGCCCCTGGCGCTCCGTGTCGGCGGCGCGTTCCGCCAGCAGAGGCGAGAGCGCCCGCGCACGCTCAATCAACTCCTCGATTGTTGGAAGAGGCGCTTCCGACAAGGCAGAACTGGCCATGATCACTCCTAAGATGTTTTACAGTAAGAATTCACGCCGGCGTGGAAGAGAATGACCGGGGCATTCCTTGGCCTCCCTTCATTCTGTCGCCCGAGAGATAATTTTCCCGATGGTTATGCAGGATTTTCGCTGACCGGCACAAACGAGAAAATGCCGCTGTGATCATGAAGACAATTCATGGGCGGATCATCGCCAGGGGACGGCTCGTGGTTTCTGTCCGCGCGGTTCCTGCTCTGGACCGTTGGAAAGGTGGGCACTAAGGGAGCAGGATATGGCAGAGAAATTCGAACGGCATCGTCAGCCCTGGACCCCGGCGGAGATCCAGAAGCTGCACAGCCTCGCAAGGAAGGGCATGGCGCTCAAGGCGATCGCAAAGGCACTGACGCGCAGCGAGGAATCGGTGAAGGATCGCGCCAAGGCGGACGGTCTCACGATCGCCAGATTGCGATGACCATGATGTTCGGCAAGTGATCCATCCGCGCCGCATGGACAAGTTCGACGTTATCATCCTGGGGGCGGGCGCCGCCGGGCTGATGTGCGCCGCGACCGCTGGTCAGCGGGGGCGGCGCGTGCTGCTGGCCGATCATGCAGATGCACCAGGCAAGAAGATCCTGATCTCCGGCGGCGGACGGTGCAACTTCACCAACATCCACACCGCTGCCGATCGCTATCTTTCGGCCAATCCGCATTTCGCCAAATCGGCCCTGGGCAGGTACACGCCGCAGGATTTCATTGCGCTGGTCGAGCGGTACGGCATCCGCTGGCATGAAAAGACCCTCGGCCAGCTTTTCTGCGACGGTTCGGCCCGGCAGATCGTCGACATGCTCCTGGAGGAGTGCGCACAAGGCGGTGTGACGCTTGCCCTTGGCCATGCGGTTGCGGGCATCGATCATGGCGGCGGCGGCTTCCGAATGACGATTGACGGGCGTGACTACACTGCGCCGGCATTGGTCCTCGCCACTGGCGGTCCGTCGATCCCGAAGCTCGGAGCCACGGGTTTCGCTTATGATGTCGCGCGCCGTTTCGGCCTTTCGATCGTGCAACCGCGGCCTGCGCTTGTCCCTTTGACGCTTGGCCCCGACAACGGGCTGTTTCGCTCCCTGTCCGGTGTGTCAGCCCAAGTAGAGGTGCGGAGCGGGCAGGCGCGATTTCGCGAGGCAGCGTTGTTCACGCATCGCGGCCTTTCTGGCCCGGCCATGCTCCAGATATCCTCCTATTGGCAGCACCGCACAGAGATCGGCGTTGATTTCCTGCCTGAACACCGGCCGGGCTGGCTCGTCGAACAAAAACGAACCCGGCCGCGCACGTCATTCAGACGGGCCTTGTCGCAAGCATTGCCGGAACGCCTGGCAGATGCCTTGATCGAACGGCTGGACGTGCAGGACGAACTCGCGAACATTCCGGACAAGATGTTGCGTCATATCGAAGCCAGGCTTGGCGACTGGACCTTCGTCCCCACGGGCACGGAAGGCTTTGCGAAGGCCGAAGTGACGGGCGGCGGAATTTCCACCGCCGGCCTGTCATCGCGCACGATGGAGGCTTCGCGCGTCCCGGGCCTTTATGCGCTCGGCGAAGCGGTGGATGTCACCGGTTGGCTCGGCGGCTACAATTTCCAGTGGGCCTGGGCCAGCGGATGGGCCGCGGGCCAGGCCCTTTGAGACTCGGCACAGCAGCAATTGGCTCCGCTTGTTGCAATCGCCTCGCATTAGATATAGTGGCCGGACCGACTAAATCCGGCAACTTGTCTCACGGGGAACCCAAATATGCTATATCGTCACCGCCTCGGCCTTTCGGCGGCAGCAAGCGTACTTCTTTGCGGCACAGTGCCCGCAACTGCCAATGAAGTGTCGAGCGAAGACGACGGCCCCCGCAGCGATATCGTCGTCAACGGTATGCACGAAGGCTATGTGCCCGTCGATACGGCCGCTGCAAAGATCGCAGCCCCCCTGCGCGACATCCCGCAATCGATTGCGGTCGTGCCTGCGGAAGTCCTCCGCGATCAGCACGCGCTTTCGGTGCAGGACGCGCTGAAGAATGTCCCGGGTGTCGGCTTCTCCTCGGGCGACGGGCAGCGGGATCAGGTGACCATCCGCGGCTTCACAGCGATTGCCGACCAGTTCGTCGACGGCTTCAGGGACGATGCCCTCTATTTCCGTGACCTCTCAAATGTGGAACGGATCGAGGTGATCAAGGGCCCGGCGGCGGTGCTCTATGGCCGGGGATCGTCGGGCGGGCTGATCAACCGGGTCACCAAAAAACCCGATGGCGACGTGACCGCCGCCGCTTTCTCTGCGGGCTCTTTCGAGAGCTTTCGTGGCCAGTTCGATGTCGGGCGGTTGAGCCAGAATGTCGGTTTTCGCCTGACCGGCGCACTTGAAGATGACGACAGCTATCGCGACCAGCAGTTCCTCAAGCGCTTCGCCATCGCACCGTCGGTGCTGCTAGGTGCCGGTCAGGATACGTCGATCCTGGTCCAGGCTGACTATTTGAGGGATCGCCGAGTCATGGACTTCGGCATCCCGGCCATCAATGGGCGGCCGGTCAATGTGCCGCGTTCCACCTACTATGGTGCCGCCAATGCGCGCGAGGCCGATTTCGTCAAGAGTGAGATATTATCCCAGCGTATCGTCCTGACCCATCGCTTCTCGGACGCGCTGAGCCTGCGCAACGGCTTCAATCACTACAACTATAAGCTCGATCGCCAGAGCACCAATCCGATTTCTGTCGACCCGGTGGCGGAAACGGTCACGCTCAGCCACAGCTGGTTCGACCGCAGGGAGGATGGCTGGTCCAACCAAACGGAGCTGACGCAAAAGCTGAACGTCGCCGGAACCGGCCACACCATCCTCTACGGTTTCGAAATCGCCCAGCAGGACAAAGCCGCCTTGCGCTCGGGCAGCCGCACAGTGGCCGTCACCTCCATCTTCGATCCCGTTCTGCCGATTGTCGACAATGCGAGCTTCACGACGATTGTCGACAATTCGGTGACCACCCTGAAGACGCGCGGCCTGTATATCCAGGATCTCGTCGATTTTGGCCACGGCTTCAAGGCAATGCTGGGCCTGCGCCACGACTGGTTCATCCAGAAGACCGATCTGCGCCTGCCGGGCCAGACCGACCTTGCCCGTACCGATCGCAAGTGGAGTCCGCGCGCCGGCCTGCTGTTCCAGCCCAATGAGGCGCAGTCCTACTATGTTTCCTGGAGCCGCAGCTTCCAGCCATCGGCCGAGACATTCGCCCTGGCGGCCAGCAACGCCGATATCGCGCCCGAGCAGACCACGAACAAGGAGATCGGGGCGAAATACACCCTTTTTGGTGGCAAGCTCTCGCTGCAGGCGGCAGCTTTCATCCTGCGCCGGACCGGTATCAAGGGCACCGATATTGCGACCCAGCGCACCATCGCCGTCGGCACCCAGCGCACCAGGGGCTTTGAACTGTCCGCTGCGCTCGACCTTCCCGAAAACATTCGCGCAGTCGCCGGCTATGCTCACCTTGATACCCGGGTGACGGAATCCGCGACGCCAGGCTTCGTCGGCAAGCGCGCGACGCTGACGCCTCTCAATTCGGCCAATCTCTTCGTCACCAAGACAATCTCCCGGCGCTTCGGTCTTGGCGGCGGCGCCAACTATGTTGCCGATCGCTGGGCCGATCCGGCAAATACAACCGTTCTGCCGGGCTATGTGACCTT
>DATEDR010000025.1:0-12390 GCA_035281605.1 Sphingobium sp. | reverse complement strand
ACATCGCCGCGCTCTGGTCGATCCTGGACCTGACGCCCGGGGGCCGTCCGCCGGACTGGTATCCAAAGCTGCGCTACTGAACTTGCCGCAGCGCGTCATTTCCTGTAGGGGGCCGCGCGATACTCTTGGTCAGGCACGGTGCCGGCCGGGAAAACATATATCCCAAAGGCAAGACATGTCCCTGCGTAATATCGCGATCATCGCGCACGTCGACCATGGCAAGACCACCCTCGTCGACCAGCTTTTCCGCCAGTCCGGCACGTTCCGCGACAATCAGCGCGTCGAGGAACGCGCGATGGACTCGAACGACCTGGAAAAGGAACGCGGCATCACCATCCTGGCGAAGCCGACGTCGATCGACTGGAACGGCACCCGCATCAACATCGTCGACACGCCCGGCCACGCCGACTTCGGCGGCGAGGTGGAACGCATCCTGTCCATGGTCGACGGCGTGATCCTGCTGGTCGATTCGTCGGAAGGCGCGATGCCGCAGACCAAGTTCGTGACTGGCAAGGCGCTGGCGCTGGGCCTGCGCCCGATCGTCGTCGTCAACAAGGTCGACCGGCCCGACGAGCGCATCCAGGAAGTGCTGGACGAGGTGTTCGACCTGTTCGTGACGCTGGAAGCGACCGACGAGCAGCTCGACTTCCCCGTCCTCTACGCGTCGGGCCGCAACGGCTATGCCAGCGAAGATCCGAGCCGTCGCGAGGGCACTCTGGAGCCGATGTTCCAGAAGATCGTCGACCATGTGCCGCCGCCGTCGCTGGATCAGGACGCGCCGTTCAGCTTCCTCGTGACGCTGCTCGACCGCGACAATTTCCTCGGCCGCATCCTGACCGGCCGCGTCCAGTCGGGCACCGTCAAAGTCAACCAGCCGATCCACGCGCTCGACATGGACGGCAATGTGATCGAAACCGGCCGCGCGTCGAAGATCATGTCCTTCCAGGGGCTGGATCGCGTGCCGGTGGACGAAGCCAAGGCGGGCGACATCATCAGCCTTGCCGGCCTTGCCGTCGCGACCGTCGCCAACACCATTTGCGATACGGCGGTGTCGGTGCCGATCCAGGCCCAGCCGATCGATCCGCCAACCCTGTCGATGCGCTTTGCCGTCAATGATTCGCCAATGGCGGGCCGCGAGGGCAGCAAGGTGACGAGCCGCATGATCCGCGACCGCCTGGCCCGCGAAGCCGAATCGAACGTCGCCATCAAGGTGACCGAGAGCGACGACAAGGACAGCTTCGAAGTCGCCGGCCGCGGCGAATTGCAGCTGGGCGTGCTCATCGAGACGATGCGCCGCGAAGGCTTCGAACTCGGCATTTCGCGCCCCCGCGTGCTGTTCGGCGAGGATGAGGCCGGCAACAAGACCGAGCCTTATGAAATCGTCGTCATCGACGTGGACGATGAATTTTCCGGCACGGTCGTCGACAAGATGAACATCCGCAAGGCCGAGATGACCGACATGCGTCCCTCGGGCGGCGGCAAGACCCGCATCACCTTCTCGGCTCCCTCGCGCGGCCTGATCGGCTATCATGGCGAATTCCTGTCCGACACGCGCGGCACCGGGATCATGAACCGGCTGTTCGAGAAGTATGGCCCGCACAAGGGCAAGATCGAAGGCCGCAAGAACGGCGTGCTGATCTCCAACGGCGCGGGCGAGGCCAATGCCTATGCGCTCGGCCCGCTGGAAGAGCGCGGCGTCCTGATGGTCGGCGTGGGCGAGGCGCTCTACGAAGGCATGATCATCGGCGAGAATGCCAAGCCCGAAGACCTTGAAGTCAACCCGATGAAGTCGAAGGCGCTGACCAACTTCCGTGCCAGCGGCAAGGACGACAGCATCCGCCTGACCCCGCCGCGCAAGCTGACGCTGGAGCAGGCGATCGCCTATATCGACGATGACGAGATGGTCGAAGTGACGCCGAAGAACATCCGCCTGCGCAAGCGCTATCTCGACCCCAACGAGCGCAAGCGCATGTCGCGCGCCAAGGCGGCGGCGTAAGCCTCCAGCCTTCGCTGAAAAAACAGAAGGGCCGGTGTCTCGGGACGCCGGCCCTTTTTTTCGCTTTGCTGTACAAGCTTTCGGAACAGGGACCCTACCGCGCGCCTGTCAAATAAGTTATGGTTAACCCATGGGGGCGAAACGCATATTCGGGCTGGCAGCGGCGCTGTCGGCGGTCATCGGTCTGACACCGCTCGGCGCGCAGGCGCCCCGGCCAGGCAGTTTGGAAACCTATAAGGACTGGACGATCGGCTGCGACAATCGCGGTCGGTGCGAAGCCGTGTCCCTGCTGCCCGAAGGCGGCGAGTGGCCCGATGCGCCGGTCATGATGGGCGTTGTCCGCGACGCTGGCGGCGCGGCCGACCCGGAAGTCTGGGTCAGTTGGGACGGGAAGGACGATGCGCCCGTGAGCTTCCTTGTCGATGGGCGCAAGGTCGCGAGCGCTGCCGCCAGCGGGGGCGAGGTCGCTGTGCAGGGCGCGCAGGCCTCTGCCCTGGCCGTGGCCATGGCGCGCGGCAGCAGGCTGGAGGTCCGCTCGGGCGCGAAGCTGGTCGGCCAACCCTCCCTTGCCGGCGCGGCGGCGGCTTTGCGCTATATGGACGCGCGGCAGGGGCGGGCAGGGACGATGGCGGCGCTGGTCGCGGCCGGTCCTTTGGGCCCCGGCGCTGTGCGGGCTGCGCCCTTGGCGATGACGGTGCGCCGCGCGATCATCCCGGCGGGCGCGGCGCCGGCCACGCTCTGGCGGGAGGAACTGGCGGCGCTTGGCACCTATACCGGCTGCGCGGAGGAGATGCGCGATGCCTCTCCGCCCGAACTGCATCGGCTGTCAAAGACGGAGACGCTGGTGCTCGTGCCCTGCGGCGCGGGCGCTTATAATTTCACCTCGGTTCCCGTGATCGCGACCGGGGTAGCGGGCCGGCGCATCTTCCGTTTTGCCAGTTTCGATTTCCAGCCGGGGTGGAGCGAGGACGCCGCGCACCCGATGCTGGTCAATGCGGAATGGTCCGGCGAAACGTCGACCTTGCAAAGCTATGCCAAGGGCAGGGGCCTGGGCGACTGCGGCGGCAGTGAGACCTATGCATGGGATGGGACCCGCTTCCGCCTGGTCGAGGCCAGCGCGATGGGCGAATGCCGCGGCGCCTGGCACTGGATCACCACCTGGTCGGCCAAGGTGGTCGACTAGCTTCGTGCTGCGCTCGCTCAACCCGCGTCGGCCAGGATCAGCGCGAACAGCCCTTCCTCGTCCGTCCATTCCTTGATCGGCTCCCACGCGCCCGCGCGCAGCAGCAGCCGTCCGTCGCGCGGCCCATATTTATGGCTGCTTTCGGTATGGATGGTCTCGCCCGGCTCCATGTCGAAACCCTGGCCCGCGACATGGAAATGCAGGGGACGCGTGGCCGCCAGGTGCATTTCGATCCGCGCCTTGTCATCGTTCCAGATGGCGCGATGGACAAAGCCGTCGAGCGGCAGGTCGCCATCCAGTTCGCGGTTGATGCGCGTCAGGAGGTTGAGGTTGAAGGCCGCCGTCACCCCTGCCGGGTCGTCATAGGCGGCGATCAGCTGGTCCCGATCCTTGATCCGGTCCATCCCGATCAGCAGCATGGCGTTCCCGTCCAGCAGGCGGCGCATCGCGCGGAGCAGGTCGACGGCTTTCTCCGGCTCCATATTGCCGATGGTCGATCCGGGGAAAAAGCCCAGGCGCGGTAGCCCTTCGATCGCGGTGGGAAGGGCAAGGGCGCCATTAAAGTCGCCCACCACGGGCATCACCGGTAGCCCGGGAAAGGCGGATGCGAGCGCGGCGCTGCTCTCCCTCAGGAAATCGCCGCTGATGTCGATCGGCACATAGGCTTCGGGATCGACCGCGCGCAGCAGGTGCGGCGTCTTGCGCGCGCTGCCGGCGCCGAATTCGACGACGGCGCGGCCGGAGCCTGCCGCGGCGGCAACATCGGCGCTGTGCCTTTCCAGCAGCCTCGTCTCGACGCGGGTCGGATAATATTCGGGCAGGTCAGTGATCGCTTCGAACAGTTCGGAGCCGCGCTGGTCGTAGAACCAGATGGGCGGGGTCGCCTTGGGCCGGCGCGACAGCCCCGCCACTATGTCGGCGCGAAAGGCGGGATCGATGTCGTCGGCCAGCAGCATCGCGTCAGAGATCCTTGGCCAGCCGCAGCCCCGTGAACTGCCAGCGTTGATGGGGATAGAAGAAATTCCGGTAGCTCGCCCGCACATGGCCGCGCGGCGTGGCGCAACTGCCACCCTTCAGGACGAACTGGCCGGCCATGAACTTGCCGTTATATTCGCCGACCGCGCCTTCTGCGGGACGGAAGCCGGGATGCGGCCGGTAGGCGCTGCCGGTCCATTCCCAGACATCGCCGAACATCTGGGTGAGCGAAGAGCCGCCTTCCGCCGCCTCCGTGCGGGGGCAGGCCGGTCCGTCCATCTGGTTGCCGCTGGTCGGCGCGATATTGAGCGCGCCGCTTTCCCATTCCTGCTCCGTGGGCAGCCGCGCGCCTGCCCAGCTGGCATAGGCGTCGGCTTCGTAGAAGCTGATATGCGTCACCGGCGCAAACAGATTGACCGGCCGCCGCCCATCCAGGCCGAAGCGGGTCCAGCCCTGGTCGCCGCGCGCCCAGTAGAGCGGGGCTGTCACGGCCTCCGCCTCCACCCACGCCCAGCCGTCCGACAGCCAATGGGCGGGATCGCGATAGCCGCCATCGTCGATGAAGGCGATCCATTCGCCGTTGGTGATCGGACGATGGGCAAGCGCGTGGGGATGGAGCAGCGCCTTGTGCCGTGGCCCTTCGCAATCGAAGGCGAAGTCGCTTCTGCCGTCGTCGCCGATTTCCACCAGCCCCTGGCGTCCCTCGATCCAATGGAGCGCACCGGGTATCGCCGCCGGCATCCCATTGGGGACGTCGAACAGCGCCGGCTCCAGCGGGCTCAGCGAAAAGAGATGCTGTATGTCGGTGAGCAGCAGTTCCTGATGCTGCTGTTCATGATGAAGGCCGAGCGCAACCAAGCCCCACGCCGCCTCGTCCAGCGTCGGCAGCTCGGCCAGCAGGGCTTCGTCGACATGCGCGCGATAGGCGTGGACGTCCTCCAGGCTGGGCCGCGTCAGCATGCCGCGCATGGGCCGGGGGTATCGCGCCCCTTCCGCTTCATAATAGCTGTTGAACAGATAGGCGTAGGCCGGGTTGAACGGCTTGTAGCGGGACACATGGGCGCGCAGCACGAAAGTTTCGAAGAACCAGGTCGCATGCGCCAGATGCCATTTGGCGGGGGAGGCGTCGGGCATGGATTGCACCGTCGCGTCGGCGTCGGACAGGCGCGCGGCCAGCGCCTCGCTCAGCGCCCGTATCTCGCGATAGCGGGAAGGGAGGTCGTCCTGGGTGGGTGCTGTCCGGCTTCTGGCCATGGTTCCCCTTCAAATGCTTGGCGCCGCTGTCGCGAAAACAAGCGATGAAGGGGGGCTAATGTTCCGGAAGGGCAGGAAAGGAAGGGTTCAGCGCGACGCGCCGGGCACCCATTTGACGTCGCCCTCGCCATTGCCGTTGAGGCGCCGGGCCAGAACGAACAGCAGGTCGGATAGCCGGTTGAGATAGGCGAGGGCCTGGGGATTGAGCGCCACCTCGGCCGCCGCCGCGGTCGCGCTGCGCTCGGCACGGCGCGTGATCGCGCGGGCCAGGTGAACGGCGGCGGCGGCGGGCGATCCGCCGGGCAGGATGAAACTGTCGAGCGGCTTTAGCTCCGCATTCATCCGGTCGATCTGCTGTTCCAGGCGTTGCACCTGGCTGGCGACGATGCGCAGCGCCCAGGGTTCGTCGCCGCCGTTCGGAACGGGCGTCGCGAAATCGGCGCCCAGGTCGAACAGGTCGTTCTGGATGGTCGTCAGCCAATCGGCTTCGATCCCCGTGCCGATCGCCACGATGGCAAGGCCGATGGCGCTGTTGGCTTCGTCGACATCGCCCACCGCCTGCATGCGCGGGGCATGTTTGGGCAGGCGGGATCCGTCGACAAGGCCGGTCGTGCCCGCGTCGCCCGTGCGGGTATAGATTTTGTTGAGCTTCACCATGGCGGCGTTCAGCCGTTGCCCTTCATCAGCAGCAGGATGGCGACGATGATGACAGCCGTCGCCTGGAACAGGATGCGGTTGATCATCATCTTGTTCTGCTTCAGGCTCGACGGGCTGGGCGTGCCCTCGGGCGCGTTCAGCTGTTCCTTGGTCGCCTGAAGGAAGGCGATGATGCCCCGGACGAGCGCGAACAGGGTCGCGGCCATGGCAAGGATGAGGGCGATGACGAGGACGATGTTCATGTCCTCAAATCTAGGGTTTCGCGAAGGAAATGCCAACCGGAAAGCGCGCGGCGCGCAGATCGTCGGCCAGGCGCTCCGGGTCCATCCCCTGCGCCCGCAGATCCGCGAGCGCGATCGAACCATCCCGTTTGGCAAGCCGCCTGCCGTCTGCGCCCACCAGCAGCGGGTGGTGGCAATAGACAGGCGATGGCAGGCCGAGCAGCGCCTGTAGCAGACGGTGGATATGAGTGGCCGCGCGCAGGTCCTCGCCGCGCAGCACATGGGTGACGCCCATCGCCGCATCGTCCAGCGTGCAGGACAGATGATAGCTTGCCGGCGCGTCCTTGCGGGCGAGCACCACGTCCCCGGCACCGAGCGGAACGGCTTCCACGGGCGTCGTCCGGGCCGAAGGATCGGGCGGAAAAGGCAGGCCGTTCCAATGTAGTGGACCCGTTCGCTCGACCGCCGCGGCCATGTCGATCCGCCACGCATGCGCTTCGCCCGCCGCGATCCGCCTGTCCCGGTCGCTTGGCGTCAGGGCGCGGCATGTTCCGGGATAGACCGGCCCCTCCGGCCCATGGGGCGCGCTGGCGCTCGCCGCTATGTCGGCCCGGGTGCAGAAACAGGGATAGAGCAGCCCCATCTCGCGCAACCGGCCCATCGCCGCCTCATACTGGTCGAGCCGGGCGGACTGAAAGATGATCTCGCCGTCCCATTCCACTCCGAGCCAGAGAAGGTCCTCGACGATGCCCGCGACATGCTCGGGCCGGCTGCGCGTGCCGTCTATGTCCTCAATGCGCAGGCGAAGCGCGCCGCCCTGGGATCGGGCCAGGTCCATCGCCATCAGCGCGGACCAGCCATGGCCCACATGCAATCTACCGGTTGGGCTCGGCGCGAAGCGGGTCACCACATGCTGTGGTCGGCTTGCATCGATCATACAGGCCCTTGACGGATCGGGGTGGTTAATGCTGTCATGCTCCCGTCACGTTCCTGATCGATCAGAGCGGCGGCAAGGGCGCTCGAGGGTTCTATGTACCATCCCGACCTCATACGACATCCGGAAAACTGTCCGGCACTGGTCCTGAATGCAGACTATACGCCGTTAAGCTATTATCCGCTGAGCCTCTGGCCCTGGCAAACCGCCATCAAGGCGGTTTTTTTGGATCGGGTGGACATCGTCGCCAGCTATGAGCGGGAAGTCCACAGCCCCAGCGTGCAGATGAAGATCCCGTCGGTGATCGCGCTCAAGCAATATGTGCGCCCCTCGGAACATCCCGCCTTCACGCGGTTCAACCTGTTCCTGCGCGATCGCTTCGCCTGCCAATATTGTGGTTCGACGAGCGACCTGACGTTCGACCATGTCATCCCGCGCCGGGCGGGCGGGCGCACGACGTGGGAAAATGTCGCTACCGCCTGTTCCCCCTGCAATCTGAAAAAGGGGGGGCGGACCCCGCGGGAGGCAGGGATGCGGCTGCATGTGACGCCGATCCGCCCGACCAGTTGGCAGTTGCAGGAACAGGGCCGGGCCTTCCCGCCCAACTATCTGCATGAAAGCTGGCACGACTGGCTCTATTGGGACGTCGAACTGCTCGCCTGACGGCCGGCGAGCCTGTCGGTTCAGGACCCGGACGGGATCCAGTCCAGGTCCATGTCCTTGTGCCGGTTGGTATAGTGGCCGATCTCCTCCAGCCGCGCCATGTCCAGCAGCGTGATCCGCCCGTTCGCCCGGCTGATCAGCCCTTCCTGCTCCATCTGGCGCACCATGCGGTTCACATGGACGGACGTCAGCCCGATCGCATCGCCGATTTCTTCCTGCGTCAGCTTCAGGTCGAAACTGTCGGTAATGCCGTCGTCGGTCACCCGCAGCCGGTCGAAAATGTCGAGCAGGAACGCCGCGACCCGCGCCTTGGCGGATGTGCGCCCAAGCGACGCGAGCCGGTCCGTCAGCGCGACGCGTTCGGCGTTGGACAGCAGGAACAGAAGCGCGGCGACGCGCGGATATTCTTCCAGAAGGCGGCGCAGGCCATGCTTGTCGAACGGACAGATGATCGCGTCGGACAGGGCGACGAGCGATTCCGGCGCCTTGCTGTAGATGGTGCTGGCCGAACCGATGAAATCGCCGGGGAAATAGACCCGCAATATCTGGCGGCTGCCGTCCGGCAGGATGACAAAGCTCATGACCCGGCCCTGGCGCAGGACGAACAGCTCGGTGACCGTGTCGTTGACCCGCTGGATCATCGCGCCGCGCTTCACCTTGCGGGGGTTTTCCTCGAGCCTGGCGAGCGCCTTCCTTTCCGCATCGGACAAGGGAACAAGCTTGGCCAGCCTGTCCGCGAAACAACTTGTCGCCACCCAAAGCACCTTTGTTCTTGAATTTGTCGTTACGATGGCAAAACGCCTTGACTGTCTTTTGGCTGCATTTGCGGGCGGCGCACTAAACTCGATCAATATGACGGGCTGGAATGTGCAAATGTTTCACTCGCCTATCCGTTCTGCGGCTCGACACGGGGCCGGCGCGGCATCGTCCCGCCTTGCGCCATGCGCAAACAACGTTAAGAACCCAGGCGATGGACCGAATACACATCCGCGGCGGCAAAGCGCTCAACGGCCGCCTTCCCATCTCCGGCGCGAAGAACGCTGCCCTCACCCTGCTGCCTTGCGCGCTGCTCACCGATGAGCCGGTGACGCTGCGCAATCTGCCCCGGCTCGCGGATGTGGACAGTTTCGGCCACCTGCTCAACCAGTTGGGCGTGTCGACGATGATCGAAGGGGCGCGGCCCGAGGATTTCGGCCGTGTGATGACGCTCCGTGCGGGGCGCGTCACCTCGACAGAGGCGCCCTACGACATCGTGCGCAAGATGCGGGCGTCGATCCTGGTGCTGGGCCCGCTGCTCGCGCGCGCGGGCGAGGCGCGGGTGTCGCTGCCCGGCGGCTGCGCCATCGGCAACCGTCCCATCGACCTTCATCTGAAGGCGCTGGAAGCGTTCGGCGCCGTGATCGAGATCAACGCCGGCTATGTCCGCGCGAGCGCGCCTGATGGCGGCCTGCCGGGCGGCATCTATACTTTCCCCGTGGTGTCGGTCGGCGCGACGGAAAATGCGCTCATGGCGGGGGTCCTCGCCAAGGGCACCTGCACGCTGGAAAATGCCGCGCGCGAGCCGGAGATCGTTGACCTTTGCAGGTTGCTGATCGCCATGGGCGCCGACATTGAAGGCGTCGGCACCGACAAGCTGGTCATCCACGGCCGCGACCGGCTGCACGGCGCGACCTACAGCGTCATGCCCGACCGGATCGAGGCGGGCAGCTACGCCTGCGCCGCCGCCATCACCGGCGGATCGCTGGAGCTCGCCGGGGCCTGCGCGGACGACATGCACGCGATCCTGGCCGCGCTGCGCGAGGCGGGCGTGGATGTGCAGGAGCTCAAGGACGGGATCAAGGTGTCGTCCGACGGAAAACTCAAGCCGCTGACGCTGTCGACGGCCCCCTTTCCTGCCTTTCCCACCGACATGCAGGCCCAGTTCATGGCGATGCTGACGAAGGCGGACGGCGCATCGGTACTGACCGAAACCATCTTCGAAAACCGCTACATGCACGTGCCGGAACTGGCCCGCATGGGCGCTGACATCGGCGTCAACGGCCGTACGGCCGTGGTGCGCGGCGTCGACAGGCTGGTGGGCGCCCCCGTCATGGCGACCGACCTTCGCGCGTCGATGAGCCTGATCCTGGCGGGCCTCGCCGCCGAAGGGGAGACGCAGGTGAACCGCGTCTATCACCTCGATCGCGGCTATGAACGGCTGGAAGAAAAGCTCTCGGCCGTCGGCGCCGACATCGAACGGGTCAGCGATGGCTGACGCTCGCGGGCTGCAAACGGACCGCGCTGCGTTGATCGCGCGCTATGATCTGGATGCCGGCGGCTTCGACGCGCTGGACAGGATCACGGACTTTGCAGCGGCGCTGTGCGACTGCCCGATTGCCACGGTCAGCATCGTCGAGGACGAGCGGCAGCGCTTCCTGGCCCGAACCGGCCTGGAGGCGGAGGAAACGGCGCGCAATCTGTCGTTCTGCGCCCATGCGATGCTGGAGGACGGGATTTTCGTCATTCCCGACGCCCGGCTCGACCCTCGTTTTGCCGACAACGGCCTGGTCACCGACGCGCCGTGCATCCGCTTCTATGCGGGGGCACCGCTGCTGGATGCCGACGGCGCGCCGCTCGGCGCGCTTTGCGTCATCGACCAGAAGCCGCGCGACGACCTGACCCCGCTCCAGCGCCAGGGCCTCATATTGCTGGCGCGGCAGGTGATGGTCGAGCTGGAGGGGCGGCGCCGCGACCGGGACACGATAAGGCGGCAGGCGAAGGACGCCGAAACCGTGGCGGAAAGCGACCGGTTGTTCCGAACGCTCGCCGACACCATGCCGCAGATGGTCTGGTCTACGCTGCCCGACGGCTATCATGATTATTACAACGCCCGCTGGTACGAATATACCGGCGTGCCCGAAGGATCGACCGATGGCGTGGCGTGGAACGGCATGTTCCATCCCGACGATCAGGATCGCGCCTGGGCGCGCTGGCGTCATTCGCTGAAGACCGGCGAGCCTTATGAGATCGAATATCGCCTCCGGCATAGCAGCGGAGACTATCGTTGGACATTGGGTCGCGCGCTGCCGATCCGGGATGATCAGGGCGCGATCGTCCGCTGGATCGGCACCTGCACGGAAATCCACGAACAAAAGCTGATGATGGAGGAGCGCGAGATCATCGCGCATGAACTCTCGCACCGGATCAAGAATATCTTTTCGGTGATTTCCGGCCTCATCGGCCTGTCGGCGCGACAGCATCCGGGCATGCGCGAGGTCGCGGACGATTTGCGGGAGCGGATCATGGCGCTTGGCCGCGCCCATGATTTCGTCCGGCCGCACAGCGCCGACCTGCACAGCGGCTCGGGCCAGGGGCATCTGCGCGGCATATTGGATCAGATATTCGCGCCCTATCAGGCAGTTGGCGAGACCCGCTTCGTGTTTGCCGGCGAAGACCCGGCGATCGACGACCGCTCGGCCACCCCGCTGGCGCTGCTGTTTCATGAGCTTGCCACCAATGCAGCCAAATATGGCGCGTTGTCCGTTGCTTCAGGGCGCATCCATATCGATGTGCAGCCGGACGGCGGGGACATTCGCATCGACTGGCGCGAGGAGGGCGGTCCGGCCGTCGCCCCCATGAGCGCCCAGGGTTTCGGCAGCCGTCTCATGCAGCTTAGCGTCGAGCGTCAGTTGGGGGGACGGATGGTTCGCGACTGGAGACCGGACGGGCTGACGATCAGCCTCTGGATTCCGACCCGCTCCATGACCCGGGCATCGGAAAAGGCGTAAAGCCCGAAATTTCCGCCATTTCCAGGCCGGCGCCATTGGTCGCCGCCAGCTTCAGCGTGGCGACGAGGCTGTGCGGGCGGAACGGCTTGGTGATGACGCCAAGCGCTGCCTCTGCCGCCGCCCCGATCTGCGCGGGATTCGCCGTGACGTAGATGACGCGGATGCCATATTGGCCGGCAAGCTCCATCCCGATCGCCGGTCCCGTCGGTCCGTCTCGCAGGTTGAGGTCGACCAGAGCAATGTCGCAATCATTTGCGGCAGCCAGCGCGGCTTCCCGATCGGCTGCGATGGCGCCCACCGTGAATCCGGCGTCCTCGACGATCTGCTCTATTTCCAAGGCGACGAAAATCTCGTCTTCGACGATCAGGACTTTTTTGTTCATCCAACGGCCCACGCACTTGGAGCGCATAAATGCGCGGATAGCCAAGCTGTTCCCGCCCGCGCGAAAAAAAATCGCTCTGATCTTGGCCGACAAATCTATTCGGCCTGATTGGTCCACAATGTTTCGAACTGCGTGCCCTGCATCAGCAGGACGCTCGCCGGATATCCGCCCTCGCTCGCCTTGCGCGCCGTTCCGGTGGCGCTTTCGACCGCGGCCTCGCGCGTCGCGAAGGGGCCGTAATAGCGGTTGTCGAGATTGATCTTCCACGTGCCCTCATGTTCGAGGACGATGTAACGGGCGTGGGGCAGGGGCATGCGCTATAGAACCTCTGTATTATAATGGTGCCAGGCCATGATCG
>DATEDR010000024.1:0-11908 GCA_035281605.1 Sphingobium sp. | reverse complement strand
TTGACTATGTTGTATCGCTCGACGGACTGCCGCTGTCGTGCGGGCGCTCCCATGTAATACCTGCCCCATAGCGCATCCTTCCATTGTTGCATGGATAATGCACCATCAAATACCGGGACCAAACATCTAGGATGATTTCGGTCAGGCGGTCTCGTCTGCCGACCCGTAAACCAAAATGAAGCGAAGAATGGCCTCGTCAGGGTCGCCGCAGCGCCGGCACCGCGCGCGCGGCTTCGTCGGGCGTCACGCCGGGCGGCGGGGCAGCTTCCACCTGTTCCTCCCCGCGCATGACCCGACCTGCCCGCTGGATCGCGCCACGCAGCCGGGGATAGATGCCGCAGCGACAGATATTGGTGATCGCCGCGTCGATTTCCTCATCGCTAGGATTGCCGTTGCGCTTCAGCAGGGTCGATGCGGCCATGATGATGCCCGGGATGCAGTAACCGCATTGCGATACATTGTCGGCCGCGAAAACCTGCTGGAGCGGATGGCCGCGGTCGGGCGAAAGTCCTTCAATCGTGGTGACGAAGCGGCCTTCTGTATTGCGGATCGAAACCTGGCAAGACCGCACGGCTTCTCCGTCAATGTCGACGGTACAGGCGCCGCAGTCGCCGGTGCCGCAGCCATATTTGGTCCCCGTGAGGTTTGACGCGTCCCGCAATGCCCAGAGAAGCGGCGTGTCCGGGTCCATCCGATATTGGACGGGACGATCGTTGACCGTGAACTTCGTCATGCCGCCTCCTCCCCTTCCGCCTTGTGATAGAGGACTTCGTTGCGGATATGGATGGTGCGCGAGGCGAGCCGGATTTCCTGAATGAACGTGCCAAAGCCACCCGCCTGCAACAGCATCGACAAGCTGAAAAGGATCGCGATCGGCGTGCCGAGATGGGCACCGAACAAATTGCCCGCAAACAGCAGAATGACCACCAGGCAAACGGCGCAGGCCGACGCCACCGACAGGAAGATCGCCGCGTTGACGACGCTCATCCGCCTATCGAGGACACGGATTTCGCTCACCATCCGGTCATGTTCCTTGCCGCGGGAGGTGAGGATCTTGTCCTCCACCTGCCGCGCGCGGTCGATGATCCGGGCAAGCCGCCCAACGCAGACGTTCAGGAACGCGCCTATGCCCGCCAGCAGGAACACCGGCGCGAGGGCGAGTTGAATCGTCTGCGCAACCTGCGAAACCTGGGGCAGGGGGATCATCGTCATCCTGTTCTCACGCCCAATTGCGCTGTCCGAGCGTCAGGCCGCGCCCTTGGCCGGGGTGTTGATGCCCATGGACTTGAGATATTGTTTGATGTTCCGCGCCGCCTGGCGCAGCCGCTGCTCATTTTCCACCATGGCGATGCGGACGAAGCCCTCGCCATCCTCGCCATAGCCGACGCCCGGCGCCACCGCGACCTTGGCCTGGGTCAGCAATTGCTTGGAAAATTCCAGGCTGCCCATATCCTTGAGCGCGGGCGGCAGCGGGGCCCAGGCGAACATCGACGCCTTGGGCGGCGGAATGTCCCACCCCGCGCGGCCGAACGCCTCCACCATCACATCGCGGCGCTTGTGATAGAGTTCGCGGTTCTTCTGCACAATGTCCTGCGGTCCGTTCAGCGCAGCGCAGGCGGCTGCCTGGATGGGCGTGAAGGCGCCATAGTCCAGATAGGACTTCACCCGCTTGAGCGCGGCGATCAGCTGCTTGTTGCCGACCGCGAAGCCGATGCGCCAGCCGGCCATCGAATAGGTCTTGCTGAGCGAGGTGAACTCGACCGCAATATCCTTGGCGCCCGGCACCTGCAGAATGGATGGCGTGGGATTGCCGTCATAATAAAGTTCGGAATAAGCCAGGTCGCTCAGCACCCAGACATTATTCTCCTTCGCCCACGCGACGAGCCGCTCGTAGAAGGCGAGGTCGACCGTCTCTGCCGTCGGGTTGCTGGGATAGCCCACCACCAGGATCGACGGACGCGGCACGGTGAAGGCCATCGCCCGCTCGAGCGATTTCCAGTAATTTTCGTCCGGCGTCGTGGGCACCGACCGGATAGTGGCGCCCGCAATGATGAAGCCGAACATGTGGATCGGATAGCTGGGATTGGGTGCCAGCACGACGTCGCCCGGGGCGGTGATCGCGGTGGCGAGGCTGGCGAGGCCTTCCTTCGATCCCATCGTGACGACGACTTCGGTTTCGGGGTCGAGATCGACGCCGAACCGGCGGCCGTAATAATTGGCCTGCGCACGGCGCAGCCCGGGAATGCCCATCGACTGCGAATAGCCGTGCGCACTCGGCTTTTGCGCGACTTCGCACAGCTTGGCGATCACATGGTCCGGCGGGGGGAGGTCGGGATTGCCCATGCCCAGGTCGATAATGTCCTCGCCCGCGGCTCGCGCGGCGGCCCGCATCGCGTTGACTTCGGCGATGACATAGGGCGGCA
Organism: Sphingobium sp.; assembly: GCA_035281605.1. Classification (GTDB taxonomy): domain Bacteria; phylum Pseudomonadota; class Alphaproteobacteria; order Sphingomonadales; family Sphingomonadaceae; genus Sphingobium. The sequence continues at coordinate 9,485 of DATEDR010000024.1, read as the reverse complement.
GGCGCTTCATGCGGTAGAATTCTTCGGACATTATAGGGCTTTCCTGAAAGGTCTCCGTGGAGGATAGTGATGCGTCCGCTTTCGGCGCGACGCGCCCCGGCTATAGCCCGCCGGATGGCGGCGCGCCAGAGAAAGAGGTGACGGGTCGATGCCGGTAGGAGGAAGCTGGCCATGAAGGCGCAGGGTATGGGTGCACCGCAACTTCCGACACTGGAACAGATGCAGCAATGGACGCAGATGTTGGGGCAGACGCAGCAGCTCCTGCTCGAACAGGCGGCGGGCGCGACCGGTCGGACGCTGCCGTTCGATCCGGAAACGGTCTCCCGCATCCAGACCCAATTCGCCAATGAAGGGCTCGACCTTTGGCAGCGCTTTCTGGATCCGGGCGGCATGTTGCGCGATCAGCCCGCACCGCCGCCGCCCGGTAGCCCGGCGGCGCAAAAGGACCGTCGCTTTGCCCAAGCGGCCTGGACCAGCCACCCCTTCTACGATCTGATTCGGCAAAGCTATCTGCTGATCTCCGACTATTTGCTCAAGCTGACCGACGCGGTCGACGGCGTCGATCCCAGGCAGAAGGCGAAGCTTCGTTTCGCGACCAACGGCATGCTCGATGCGATGGCGCCGAGCAATTTCCCGTTCACCAATCCCGCGGTCATCGAACGCACGTTGCAGAGCGGCGGCGAAAATCTGGTGAAAGGGCTCCAGCACATGCTGGCCGACATGGAAAAGGGCCAGCTGACCCATACCGACGGCACCCAGTTCGAAGTGGGCCGCAATCTGGCCGCGACGCCCGGCAAGGTGATCAAGGAAACGCCGCTTTACCAGTTGATCCATTATGCGCCCAGCACCGACAAGGTGCTGGAAACGCCGGTCATCATCTTCCCGCCCTGGATCAACCGTTTCTACATCCTCGATCTGGCGCCGGAAAAAAGCTTCGTCAAATGGGCGGTCGACCAAGGGTTGAGCGTGTTTCTGGTATCATGGAAGTCGGCCGACGCGTCGCTGAAGGATGTGGTCTGGGACGATTATATTTTGCGAGGCCAGATCGACGCGATCGACACCGTGCGCGATCTGCTGGACGTCCCCAGCGTCCATGCCATCGGCTATTGCGTGGCGGGCACCACGCTGGCGGCCACGCTCGCGTTGCTGGCGGCCCGTGGAGACGCGGACAAGGTGGCGAGCGCGACCTTCTTTACCGCTCAGGTCGATTTCAGCGAGGCTGGCGACCTGACCCTGTTCGTCGACGACGAGCAGATGAAGCTGGTCGAGCAGCTGTCTGCCGGAGGGTTTCTGGACGGGCGCTATATGGCGGCCACCTTCAACCTGCTGCGCGGGCGCGACCTCATCTGGAACTATGTGGTCAACAACTACCTGCTTGGACAGGATTATCCGCCCTTCGACCTGCTGTACTGGAATGGCGACACGACCAATTTGCCCGCCCGCTGGCACAAGGATTATCTTTGCCAGCTCTATAAGGACAATCTGCTGGTCGAGCCGGGCGCGCTCAGCGTTGACGGGACGCCGCTCGACCTGCGCCTGATCCGGACGCCCTGCTATGTGCAGGCCGGGCGGGAGGATCACATCGCGCCCCCCCAAAGCGTGTGGAAAGCGACGGCGCATTTCGCTGGGCCGCTCCGCTTTCTGTTGGCCGGGTCGGGACATATTGCCGGCGTCATCAACCCGCCCGCCGCCGGGAAATATCAATATTGGGCCTGCGAAGACCCGCAGCCGACCCTGGATGACTTCATCGCACATGCGAAGGAGACCAAGGGCAGCTGGTGGCCGGACTGGATCGAGTGGATTCGTGCGCGGGGCGATTCGACTGTTCCGTCCGACCAAGGTGGACGTACACCGGGAGCGGGGAAGCTGAAGGCGATCGAAGAGGCGCCCGGACGCTACGTCAAAGCCAAATGATCCGTTGATTTTACTGAGCTTTGGGAGGACGGGCCGCGATCTTCGCGCGGGCGGACATATCTCTTTTGCTGCATTGCACAAAACTCTTGCGACCTCGGGTCGTTTTATATATTGTGCGCTGCAACAAAGGAGGGTGTTTTCATGGCAGTGACTCCGAAGCCCGTTCATCGCAAGCCGGTAGGGAAGACGCCGAAATCTTCCACCCTTTCCGCCACAGAGGCGCTGAAGGCCGCGGAAGCAGCCATTGCGCCTCCGGAAACCTCGGTAGCCCGCAAGCCGGCCGCGCCCAAGACCACGCCGACGCGTGCAGCGCCCGTCGAGAAGGCCGATCCGATCGCCATCATCGCGGCGACCACCGCGGTCGATGCGGCGCCCGAGCCGTCGGAGCAGGGAAGGGTCGCGGATGAATCGGCGCCCTCCACGCCGGCACCTGCAGCCGCCGTGCCGCAGGTCGAACCCAAGGACTTGAAGAGCCTGTCGTCAAGGGCCGGGGCGGATGAGCCCCAATCGCTGCCAGCCAGAGAAGGAACCACGATGATGAATGACGTGATCGAAACCGGAAAGAAGTTCGCTGAAGAGACCAAGGCCAAGTTCGAATCGGTTTACGCCGGCCTGAATGAGAAGGCCAAGGTGAACGTCGAGAAGTCGACGAAGGCCATCGAGGAGCTGAGCGACATCGCCAAGGGCAATGTCGAGGCGCTGGTCGAATCCGGCAAGATCGCGGCCAAGGGTTTCGAGACGCTGGGCCAGGAAGCCGTCGATTACAGCCGCAAGAGCTTCGAGAAGGCGACCGCCTCCCTCAAGAGCTTTTCGACGGTGAAGACCCCGACCGAATTTTTCCAGCTGCACAGCCAGCTTTTCTCGAGCAGCTTCGACGAGCTGGCCAAAGAAGCGGCCCGCAGCAGCGAAGCGCTGATCAAGCTGGCTGGCGACGTCGCCCAGCCGCTGACCGCGCGCGTGACGGTCGTCACCGACAAGGTGAAGTCGCTCGCGGCCTGATCCCTTAGAAGCTGTTGGGATTAAAGAAGAATGGCCTCCGTCTCAGGCGGGGGCCGTTTCTTTTTCCCGGATCGGGGAATGGGCGCGCCCTCTTGCCATGGCCGCCCTTGCCATGCGGGATCGAATCGCCATATTCTCAACCGTCATGAACAATATCAGCATAGCGGCATATCCCGTGGTAATGGCGGGCAAGGATCAGGACGACCAGGGCGAAGGCCCCGGCGGGCCGAACGTCGGCATCGCCACGCGCACCCGTGCCCGTACGAAGAAGCCTTCCCTCTACAAGGTGCTGATGCTGAACGACGACTATACGCCGATGGAATTCGTCGTCCATGTGCTGCAGCAATTCTTCCGCATGGACATGGAAGAAGCCACCCGCGTGATGCTGCACGTCCATCAGCGCGGGGTGGGGGTCTGCGGAATTTTCAGCTATGAAGTCGCGGAGACGAAGGTGAACCAGGTCATGGATTTCGCCCGGCAGAACCAGCATCCGCTGCAATGCACGCTGGAAAAGGCCTGAACTGCCGCGGTGTGCCTTGCCCTTGCCATGTGACCGCGCCTTGCCGAACCTCGCGGCTCCGCAAGCCAAATATGTTCATCGCCCTGTCTAGGATGGCGAGTGTGTGACGTGGTTATCATATATTAAGGATAAACGCGTAGGTCCGTTCAGGATCATGCGGACGTCTTTTTCTCCCTTTTCTTGTTTCGCGCCACTCGCTGCGGGGATCGCCTATTTCATCATGGCGTCGCTGGCCCTGCTGACGTCGCGTTTTGAAGGCGGGCTGGCCTATATTTGGGTGGCCAACGCGTTGCTTATGGTGGTGTTGCAGACATCGCAGATCCGGCACTGGCCCGGCCTCCTCATTGCCTGCGGGCTTGCCAGCATGATTTCCACCGCCCTATTTGGCATGGGCCCGCTGGCGGCGGTTCCGATGGGCGCGATCAACATCGCCGAAGCCCTTATCGTGGCCTTGCTGTGCCGTCGGTTCGCGCCGATGCGCCGACTGTCGGATGGCTCCAGACGACCGCTGGCGGTGTTCATCCTGGCGCTTTGCCTGCCGGCGAACCTGCTGGCGGGCGCCGCCGCAGCCTGCGTGGCGTCCGCCCTGACGCAGGTGTCCTTCGCTACCTCCTGGCTGCAATGGTATAGCGGCCACGTGCTGGGCGGCCTCACCTGCGCGCCCATCCTGATGATGCTGCTCCAAGGCGAAGTCAGCCGCTGGTTTCGCGACACCCCTGCACGAGGCAAGTGGGAAGCGCTGGCCCTTCTGACCCTGTTCGCGCTGGTTGCGACCCATGTCTTCTTCTGGGCCCGCTATCCGATGCTGTTCGTGCTGTTGCTGCCGATGGTCGCCATCGCCTTTCGCATTGGCTATCTGGGCGCGGCGGCCTCCGTCGTCCTGTTGGCCGTGATCGGCGGCGCGGCGACGATGACCGGTCATGGACCTTTCCATATGGTCCCCGGCTCCATGGGCGAGCGGACGCAGTTCTTCCAGCTGTACCTCGCGTTCAGCTTCCTCTTGTCGATGCCGATCGCCGCTGAACTGAACGGCCGCCGCCGCCTGTTCCAGATGCTCCAGGAAAGCGAAGCGCGCTATCGGGCCATCGCTGAACATTGCGGCGACATGGTGCTGAATGTCGGCCTCGATGGCCTTATCAAATATGCGTCGCCCTCGGCGGCCGAGCAGATGGGGTGCGCCCCCGGAACGCTGGTCGGCCAGCCGATCGCAGATCTGGTTGAACCACAGGGTCGGGCCGAGGTGGTCAATACGCATCGGCGCGCGCTGGCATCTCCCGGTGACGTTCAAACCGTGGAATTCCGTCCGTCGCTCTCCGCCGAAGGGCTCGACTGGTGTGAGATGGTGACGCGCGCGGTCCTCGACGAAAGGGGCATGCCCACCGGCGTGATCAGCACCATCCGCGACATGTCCCGCCACAAGGCGCGGCAGCGTGCCTTGCAAATGGCAGCGGCTACCGATTCGCTGACCGGCGCCGACAGCCGCCGGGCCTTCGTTCAAAAGCTGGATCAGGAAATCCAGCGCGTCGCGCGGGGCGGCAGGTCATGCCTGCTGCTGATCGACATCGATCATTTCAAGTCCGTCAACGATCGATTTGGTCATGGAGCAGGCGACCAGGTACTGGCGGGCTTCGTTGAGCGGCTGCGGCCCGGCTTGCGCGGCGTCGACGGCATCGGCCGGCTGGGGGGCGAGGAGTTCGCCATCCTGCTCGTCGGCACCGACATCGATCGCGCCAGCATGGTGTGCGAGCGGCTGAGGACGATGGTGGCGGCCCGCCCGATGCGGACCGACCAGGGCGAGGATATTGCCGTGACGTTCAGTGCCGGGCTGGTGGAGCTGAACGGCAGGGACGGTAGGGCAGAAGTGTTGGAAGCGGCTGACAAGGCGCTGTATCGCGCGAAAAATGGTGGCCGCAACTGCCTGCGACTGGCCGCCTGACGGCATAGCAATCGCCGAGACGTGCCGCTCTACCTATCTCAGCCCAATATGTAATGATATGTTGTAACTTCATGCGCGCTCGCCTATGTATCCGGCACCATGTCGATCAGCTTGCGTTCCAGCCTGTCAAATGGCCGCCTAGATCGGCTGGCGATCGCCTTGTCGGGCGTGTGCGTGGCGCATTGTTTCGGGACAGCGGTGCTGCTTGGCGTATTGGCGTCGGCGGGGGGAATCTTCGAAAACCCGCTTTTTCATGAAGTCGGACTAGTCGTCGCGATCCTGCTCGGCGCGGTGGCGCTCGGACATGGCGCGATCGCGCATGGCTTCATAATGCCGGCTGCGGTCGGCGCGCTGGGGCTGGGAATCATGACCGGCGCGATGACACTGGACCATGGGTGGCAGGAAAGCGCCTATACGCTTCTGGGCGTCGCCATCCTCTCGCTCGGCCACGATCTCAATCACCGCGCCGGGCGCTGATCCTTCTATCAGAGCCATGAAAAAAAGGGGACCGGAAGGCCCCCTTTTGCACTTGTTCTCTCGAAGGCAGCTCAGATCTGCTTGCGGTCCACCCGATGCTCGCCCTTGACCCAGCGCACCGTGCCAGTGCTGGCGCGCATCACGACGCTGTCGGTTGTAAGCTTGCCGCCCGGCAACCGCTTCACGCCGCCCAGCAGGGATCCGTCCGTCACCCCGGTCGCCGCGAAGATGCAGTCGCCCTTGGCCAATTCCTTCAGGTCGTAGATCTTGTCCAGGTCGGTGATGCCCCATTTATAGGCACGCGCCCGCTCGTCATCGTTGCGAAACAGCAGCTTGCCCTTGAACTGGCCACCGACGCAGCGCAGCGCCGCGCAGGCGAGCACGCCCTCCGGCGCGCCGCCCGAGCCCATGTACATATCGATATTGGTCTCCGGATTGGTCGTCGCGATCACGCCTGCGACGTCGCCGTCGGGGATCAGCATGATGCCGCAGCCGATGGCGCGCAGTTCGGCGATCAGCTTTTCATGGCGCGGGCGATCCAGCACGCAGACGATGATCTCGTGGGCATCCACCCCCTTCGCGCGGGCGACCGCTTCGACATTTTCCCGCACCGACTTGTTCATGTCGATGATGCCGTCGGGATAGCCCGGTCCGACCGCCAGCTTTTCCATGTAGACGTCCGGGGCGTTCAACAGGCCGCCTTCTTCCGAGATCGCCAGCACCGCGAGCGCGTTCGGGCCAGCCTTCGCGGTGATCGTCGTGCCTTCCAGCGGATCGAGCGCGATGTCGATCCGGGGGCCGGTGCCGATCGCGTTGCCGACCTTCTCGCCGATATAAAGCATCGGCGCCTCGTCCCGCTCGCCTTCGCCGATGACGACGGTGCCGTCCATGTAAAGGTCGTTGAAGGCGAGGCGCATGGCTTCGACCGCCGCGGCATCGGCAGCCTTTTCATCACCGCGCCCAATCAGTTTGGAGGCCGCGATGGCAGCCGCTTCCGTGACGCGCACCATTTCCAGCACCAAGACGCGGTCGAGAATCGAGCTAGCCTGCACCATGATAATTCCTCTGCTGTCGCTATTGGTTAGGGGCGATAAGAGGTCGGTTGAGGCTTGTCGAGCCATAGGGACGGGTCAGCGGCGCATTTCGTGGCGCTCGTGCAACGGAAAGTCGCCTGCCGCGTTCCCTTGGGATCGAAACCTGTAGGATCGCTTGATGATCGCCGCGCTGCTTGCCGCCAGCCTTGCCTCCCATGCAGCGCCCCTGCCGTCCCGCCGACACGACGTCCATTCCGCCGCGCCCTGTCAAGCCGTGCCGTCGCTGTGCCTGACCAGCGAGGAGAATGGCGCGAGGCCGCTCATCGACAGGCAGGCACCTGGCGCTGACAACAAGATGAGCGCCTTTCGCTTCGATGCTCGTCCCTGCCGGATCATCGGTAACCTCGGTTGTCCCAAGCAGGCGCGGCTGCGCCTTTTCCGCTTGGGCGAACCGTTGCGCGAGACGCTCGCCCGCACCTTTGCCCCGCGGTAACGATCCGCTCAGTCCAGTATGTGCATAACCATCGGTGCCTGCAACAGGCTGTCGGACCCTGCCAGCCGGTCCAGCGTGTCGAGGACGCAGCGTTCTTCGCCCAAATGGGTGACGATGACCAGCAGGACGCCGTCGTCCTTGTTCGTGCCGCGCTGGATCATGCTTTCAATCGATACGCCGGCATCGCGCGTCGCGGCCGCGATTTCCGCCAGTACGCCGGGACGGTCCTGCACTTTGAAGCGTAGATAGGCCCGGCCAACGCGCTTGCCGGCGTCGGCGGGCTTCTGCTGGGCAAGGGCGGCGACCGGCATGGCAAGCGCGTCGCCATATTCGTCGCGCGCGACATCAATCAGATCCGCGACGACGGCCGAAGCCGTGGGCCCATCGCCCGCGCCACGTCCCTGGAAGAAGAGGCGGCCGACGAAATTGCCTTCCGCCACGACGGCATTCAGCGATCCATCGACATGGGCGAGCGGGTGATCGAGCGGCACCAGCATCGGATGGACGCGCTGAAACAGGCCCTCAGGTCCGTTCTCGGCCATGCCGACGAGCCGGATGCGATAGCCGAGCGCGGCGGCTTCGGCGATGTCGGCGGCAATGACGTGGCGAACGCCGGTGATCGCGACGCCGTCGAAATCCAGTTCGGTGCCGAATGCCAGGCCGGCCAGGATGGTGAGCTTGTGCGCAGCGTCCACGCCGTCGATGTCGAAACTGGGATCGGCCTCGGCATAGCCCAGTTCCTGCGCCTCCTTCAGCACCTCGTCGAAACCCCGGCCCTCCTTCTCCATGGTGGTAAGGATGTAGTTGCAGGTGCCGTTCAGGATTCCGTAGACGCGGCTGATCTCGTTCGCCGCGGCGCCCTCGCGCATGCCCTTGATCACCGGGATGCCGCCTGCAACCGCCGCTTCATATTTGAGCGCGATGCCCGCCTTTTCGGCCAGGGCGGCCAGGTCCATCCCGTGGTGCGCCAGCATCGCCTTGTTTGCGGTGACGAAGGGCTTGCCCGCCATCAGGCACTGCCGAGCGAGGGTCAGGGCAGGGCCGTCCGCCCCGCCAATCAGTTCCACCACCACATCGATATCGTCGCGGGTCGGCAAAGTGGTCATATCGTCCACCCACTCATAGGGGGACAGGTCCACGCCCCGATCCTTGTTCCGGTCGCGCGCGGAAATGGCGACGATCTGGATCGGGCATCCTGCTCGCCGCGCGATCAGGTCGGCATTGGTCTGCAGAAGCCGGATCACCCCGCCGCCCACCGTGCCGAGGCCGACAAGCGCGACGCGCAGCGGGGCATGGCGGTGCAGATTGGTCATGATTCGTCTTTCTCGTCCTTGCGGGCTGGCCTGAAGCCGCGCTGATAGCCGCCATTGCGCGCCTGTCCAAGGAAAAGGACAAGCGCGTGGACGAAGGCCATTCTATAGTGCTGGCCTGGTCCGGTCGCAGGCACCCAGGGCCTGGAGGCCGAAGGCATAGTCGACCCGCGCGGCCTCGGCATCCTGGGGCGACAGCGCGCGCACCGATCGCGCCGGCAGCGCGGCTGGCAGGCTGCAGGTGAGGCGATACCAGAGAAGGCTGCCCCGCGCCGGAGGCCGTGCCGCTTCGTCGACGATCTCGCCCAGAGCCACAGCCCAGCGCGGTTCCTGGCCGGGTCGGCGCAGCACGGAAAGCGATACCGGCTCGCCATTTTCGGTCCGCAGGAACAGTTGCGTTTCACTTTCGCCGGCAACGGTGCCGGACACGTGGAATGCGTCTCCTACGCCGACAATTCGGGGCGGGGCGCCGGTCGCGACCAGTTCGGAAAGGATCGACTTGACCTTTGCGACGGACGCGGGGGTGGCGGGCACTTGCGCATCGCGGGCGACGAGCTGGATCTCGCCGGGACGGCCAGCCGGACGCGCGAACAGGATGACCTGCGCCTTTTTCAACTTGGGCAGTTTTCCTCGAGCGGTCACCGGCGCGTCATAAAGATACCGAACCCGGGGGCTGATTCCGCCTTCGCCGCGAATCAAACTGCTCACTTCCGCTTCCAGATAGACGCGTCGGTAGCCCGGCGGCACGTTCTGAACCTGCTTCGCCGGCAGCTCGACCATGTTGCGGATTCGCGCCTGGGCT
>DATEDR010000023.1:0-4345 GCA_035281605.1 Sphingobium sp. | reverse complement strand
GAGTCAATAGATAGGCTCCGGTGTCGAGATCGCCGCTCTTCGAATAGCTGCCGTCGAAATGGACCACGATCTTGTCGCTGACCGGCACCTCGATCTCCGCCGATCCGGTGCGTTCGTCGGCGGCGGACCCATAAGTGGCTATGCCGTCGACATGGATCGGTTCGTCCGGCACGCGGCGCGGAATGCGGCTGTCGATCACATTGACCACGCCGCCGATCGCCGAGGAGCCGTAGAGCAGCGCCGCCGGGCCGCGCAGCACCTCGATCCGGTCGGCCGTCAGCGGATTGATCGCCACGGCATGGTCGACCGAGGTGTTGGACACATCGAAGCTGCCGATGCCGTCGGTCAATATGCGGACGCGTTCACCCTGGAAACCGCGCAGCACCGGGCGGGACGCGTTGGGGCCAAAGGAGGTGGCGGAGACGCCGGGCTGATGCGCCAATGTTTCGCCGATCGTGGGCCGCAGGGCGCGGGTCAATTCCGCGCCCGAAATGACGGATGTGCCCGAAAGGATGTCGCCCTGCCGGCGCGGGATGATGGCGGTGACGATGATGTCCGCCTGCTGATCATGATAGTTCTGCGGCTGGGTGGGGGCAGCGGCGGGCTGCGCGGCGGCGGGAAGGGCGAGGCAAAGCGCGCCCATGGCGCACCCGGCGCGGAACAGCGGAAGGATAGGCATGAACGAGACCCTCGAAAAGCGTATGTCGAAGATCTGCTAGCGTAAATGATATAACATATCAACAAAGAAGCGAGGGTCTGACCATCGAACGTCGTGCCCGGGGCTCGGTTGGTCGATCCTGCTGGCTCTAAAGAAACAGGTAATCGGCGAGCGCGGCGACAGCGGAACTGTCCTCGGCTTGTGGATGGATTGCCTGTCGTATTTCGACGGACGGCAGGGGGCGTTCCAGCGCCAGGCGGCGTATGCCGCTGATGCGCCCCAAGTCGCGCGCCAGAGGGCCAAACGCGGCGAAACAGCCCGCGCTCTCCCGCAGGATCGTCATGACGTCGAACATATTGTCGGTTTCGAGTACCGGCGGGCCCAGGCTGATGCCTTCACGAGCCAACGCCTCGTCGATGATCCGCCGCAGCGCGTTGCTGGGCTCCATCGTCAGCGTCGGGGTGGCCGTGATGTCGGCCGGCTGCACGCTGTCCTGCCGCGCCAGCGGATGGTCTTGTCCGGCGTAAAGGTTGATCTGCTCAGACCAGCCATAGCGCGACGGCAGCGCGTCGCTTTCGCCCAGCGCATAGAAATAGGCGATGTCGACCTTGCCGCACTCCAGCGCTGTAGCAGCCTCGTCGGCGAGATGGACGCTGAGGTCGAGCGTGATCGCTACGTCTTCATTGGCGGACTCGAATGCCGCGAGCGCTTCCTGGAAATGACCGAAGACCGGCGCCGGCGCAGCGAGGACGATGGCCTGTCGTCCCGGCGCGGACGAGGCAGAGGAGGGGACGGCTGGGAGGGCCTCGGCATCACCGGACCCGGATTTTTCCACCCAGCTTTCGGGTCGGTCCTGCGACAGCAGGGTCATGGCCTCTGCGGTCTTGCGACCGGCCGGCGTTAGCCGACCATGCGCCAGATCCTCGAAAAGGCGAAAACCCAGCCGCATTTCCAACGAGGCGAGATCGCGCGCGACATCGTCGGCCGCCAGCCCCAGATCCCGGGCGCAGCGCGAGATGCTGCCGGTCGCCACCATCTGCGCGAATATGTCCAACTGGCGCAGGGAAGGCGTTGCCATGCGGGGGTGATAGTCCAAATATGTGGCCGGGTTAAGCAGGATCTCGGCCGTCAGCACATTGTGATATTGACGAGGCCGGTGGAAAGGTGGCAGGGCGCTTGGCCTGACGGGCGGGTATAGCTCAATGGTAGAGCACTAGCCTTCCAAGCTTGTGATGCGGGTTCGATCCCCGCTACCCGCTCCACCGTCCTTTCGAGCAGGACCGCTGCCAAAGGAGCAGCCATGGCCGACATCATCAATCTGAGACAGGCGCGCAAGGCGAAAGTGCGGGTGGGCAAGGCGCGCCTTGCCGAGGCCAATCGGGCAAAATTCGGGCGGGCCAAGGCTGAGAAAGAGGCGTTGCGGCAGGAAGAAGCGCGCAGGGAGCGCCAACTGGAAGGCATCAGGCGCGAACCGGGCGACAAGGACGCGGACTAGCCGGCCTTCGCGCCTCGGAAATGCGCTGGCGCATGGCGGCCTGCATCGACTCGGTTGCACTTGGCCCCCACCCCTGATACCGGCGCGCCGGTGATTTCGCGCCAGTTTGAAGGCCAGTTTGAAGGAAGGTCGCTCCACCCATGTCCGACAAGATCAACCGCATCGTTCTAGCCTTCTCCGGAGGGCTCGATACCAGCGTGATCCTGAAATGGCTGCAGCAGACCTACAGTTGCGAAGTCGTGACCTTCACCGCCGATCTGGGCCAGGGCGAGGAGCTCGAGCCGGCGCGCGCCAAGGCGAAGCTGATGGGCGTCCGGGACGAGCATATCTTCATCGACGACCTGCGCGAGGAATTCGTCAAGGATTATGTCTTCCCGATGATGCGCTCCAACGCGCTGTATGAGGGGCTGTATCTCCTCGGCACCTCGATTGCGCGCCCCCTGATCGCCAAGCGGCAGATCGAGATCGCGAGGCAGGTCGGCGCCGATGCGGTCAGCCATGGCGCGACCGGCAAGGGCAATGACCAAGTGCGTTTCGAGCTGGGCTATTATGGCCTCGCGCCGGACATCAAGGTCATCGCTCCCTGGCGGGAATGGGACCTTACCAGTCGGACCAAGCTGATCGAATTTGCAGAGCAGCACCAGATCCCGATTCCGCGGGACAAGCGGGGCGAAAGCCCCTTTTCGACCGACGCGAACATGTTGCACACCTCGTCCGAGGGCAAGGTACTGGAAGATCCGTGGGAAGAAACCCCCGACTATGTCTATTCGCGCACCGTCAATCCGGAGGATGCGCCCGACGCGCCTGAATATATCACGATCGATTTCGAGCGCGGCGATGGCGTGGCGATCAACGGCGTGGGCATGTCGCCCGCGACGCTGCTGGAAACGCTGAACGACTATGGCCGCAAGCATGGCATCGGCCGGCTCGATCTGGTGGAGAACCGCTTCGTCGGCATGAAGTCGCGCGGTATGTACGAGACGCCGGGCGGCACCATCTATCATCTGGCGCATCGCGGCATCGAGCAGCTGACGCTGGATCGCGGCGCAGCGCACCTCAAGGACGAGTTGGCGCCGCGTTATGCGGAACTGATCTACAACGGCTTCTGGTTCTCGCCCGAGCGCGAGATGCTGCAGGCTGCGATCGATCACAGCCAGGAGAAGGTCACGGGCACCGTGCGGCTGAAGCTGTACAAGGGCGGCGTCCATGTCGTGGGCCGTAAGTCGCCTTATTCGCTCTACAGCGAAAAGGTCGTGACTTTCGAGGATGATGCCGGTGCCTATGACCAGCGCGATGCCGCGGGCTTCATCAAGCTTAACGCGCTGCGGCTTCGTTTACTCGGGCGTCGGGATCGGTAAGACGAAGGTCCGACGATCATCCCCGCGGACGCGGGAGGCCATCTCAAAAGCTGTCGGATCGCGATACAAATTGCGACAGTTTCCTGCGTGACATGACAAGGTTGCGGGACAAATCTTGCTCATAAGGCGTTCAAGAATGGCGGTCGCCGTTCGCTTGAACCCCTTGGAAGGAAGATTTGAAGATGATCCGCAAATTTCTGGGTCCCGTCGCGCTCGGCTCGCTCTTCGTCGGCGGGCTGGCGGTTTCGCATCTGGCGCTGGCGCAGCCGGGCCTGGGCGGTCCGGAAGCAGGGCGCCGCGGCGGCCTGATCGCGATGGCCGACGCGAACAAGGACGGCAAAGTCAGCAAGGCGGAACTGACCGCCGCACTCGACGCGCGATTCACGAAGATGGATATCAGCGGCGACGGCAAGCTGACGAAGGAGGACCGCGAGGCGGCTCGCCTGGCGCGGCTGGATGCGCATTTCGCTGCACTCGACAGCGACAGGAACGGCCAGATCAGCAAGGCGGAGTTCGCCGCCGGTCATCAGTCGAAGGCGGGGCTGCCCGATGGCGACGGGCCGGCTGGTCCCGGTGGACGCGAAGGGCGCGGCTTTGGCCGGCATGGCCATCACGGACATGGCATGGGTGGCCTGTTCGGCGGTCCGGGCCGGGGTGAGGCGATGAAGGACGGTGAACTGACGCGCGCCGAGTTCGTGGCCGGGCCTCTGACGATGTTCGATAAGGCCGACGGCAACAAGGACGGGTTCGTCACCGCCGACGAGGTGAAGGCGGCCCGGCAGGCTGCGCGCGAGGCGTGGCAGGCGCGCCGGGCAGCGGACGCTCCCAAGAACT
>DATEDR010000022.1:0-4876 GCA_035281605.1 Sphingobium sp. | reverse complement strand
CCGCGCCAGCTCCGCCAGTTCGCGATGCCGTTCGATGCCGAATATCTGCGCGCCCAGGCGGCTCATGATCGCGGCGGCGTAGCCCGACCCCACGCCTATCTCCAGCACGCGGTCGTCGGGACCGATCGCCGCCGCCTCGATCATAACGGCGACGATATAAGGCTGGGATATGGTTTGCCCGGCTTCGACCGGCAGCGGCATGTCGTCATAGGCATGAGCCTGTAGCTCTTCCGCCACGAAATAATGGCGCGGCACCTCGCGCATCGCGGCCAGCAGCCGGGCATCCCGAATGCCCCGGCGCGCGATCTGGCGGTCGACCATTGCCTGGCGCAGGCGTTCCATGTCCGCCACGTCGCCCCAAGCCTCCATGTCCAGCGACGACTCGCGCGCCACCCGCTTTCCATCATAGCCTGTTCGCAGGCCGCCCGCCTGCGCGAAGCCCTTGTCCTCGATCAGTCCCGCCGTTTTTTTTCGCGGGGACTGACGGGATTTTCATCATCTTCCTAGACAAGCAACAGTTGGCGGTGGAAAAACAACGGGTTATGGTAAGGCGAAGCTTGGGTGAGGTCGAATTAGTGGACATGGTGCTGCCGACCCACGATGCGTCCCGCGCTTGGACGCCGCTGTTCGCAGCTGCCGAACGGCTGGCCAACGCGCGTTCGCTGGACGATGTGGTGGAGGTGGTGCGCAGCGCCGCGCGCAGCGTGGTGGGCGCGGAAGGCATCACCATCGTCATGGGCGAGGGCGACCTGTGCCACTATGTCGCCGAGGACGCGATCGCCCCGCTATGGGCCGGCCATAAATTTCCGCAGTCCAGCTGCATTTCGGGCTGGGTGATGATCCATGGCGAACCGGCGATCATCCCCGACATTTCCGCCGATCCGCGCATCCCCCACGCACTGTACGAGGCCACCTTCGTCCGCAGCCTGGTGATGATGCCGGTCGACACGGGCGCCCGTCCGATGGCGATCGGCGCCTATTGGGGCAGGGAGGACGCGCCCACCGACCTGTGCATCGACCTGCTGGACCAACTGGCGCGGCTCGTCGGCGCGGCGGTTCGCAACGTGTCGCTCCAGACATCGTTCGAGATCGTCAACCGCATGGGCGCCGCAGTCGCCGCGGAGCAGGATCTGGAGAAAATCGTCCAGACCATCCTTGACGGGTCGGTGGAACTGACCGGCGCGGAGTTCGGCGCCTTCTTTTATAATCTGGTCGACGAGGCGGGCGAAAGCTACATGCTCTACAGCCTGTCGGGCGTGTCGCGCGCCGCGTTCGCCGATTTCCCCATGCCCCGCAACACGGCGGTTTTCGCGCCGACCTTCGCGGGCGAGGGAATGGTGCGGTCCGACGACATACGCAGCGACCCCCGCTACGGCCGCAACGCTCCCCATCAGGGCATGCCGCCCGGCCATCTGCCCGTCGTCAGCTATCTGGCCGTGCCGGTGGTGTCGCACAGCGGCGAAGTGCATGGCGGCCTGTTCTTCGGCCATCATCAGACCGCCCGCTTCACCGCCGAGCATGAAAAGATCATGGCCGGGGTCGCCGGTCACGCCGCCATCGCGATCGACAATGCCCGCCTGCACCACAAGGCGCAGCGCGAAATCGTCGCGCGCACCGTGGCGGAAGGCGACCTGCGCCAGTTGAACGCCACGTTGGAACAGCGGATCGAGCAGCGCACCGAACAGATACGCAGCGCCTTTCGCGAACTGGAACAGAGCGAGCGTCGCTTTGGCATGCTGGTCCAGCGCGTGACGGACTATGCCATCTGCATGCTCGACGCGGAGGGCAAGGTCACGAACTGGAATGCCGGCGCCGAGCGGATCAAGGGCTATGCGGCGCGGGACATTGTCGGCCGTCATTTTTCCTGTTTCTACACACAGGCCGACCAGCAGGCCGGCATGCCCGCCCATACGCTGCGGGTCGCAACCACCGAGGGCCGGTTCGAGGCGGAGGGCTGGCGCGTCCGCAAGGATGGATCGCAATTCTGGGCCAATATCGTGATGGACGCGATCCATGACGATCATGGCCGCCTGATCGGCTTTGCCAAGGTCACCCGCGACCTGACCGAGAAACGCGCCGTGGAGGAACAGCTGCGTCAGGCGCAGAAAATGGAGGCGGTGGGCCAGCTGACCGGGGGCATCGCCCATGACTTCAACAATCTGCTGACCGTCATCAACGGCAATATCGAGCTGGCCGAGCGCAGCCTGCACAGCGATCCGGCCAAAGCGCAGCGCGCCATCGCCAACGCCATGCAGGGGGCGGAGCGCGCCGCGTCGCTCACCCAGCGGCTTCTCGCCTTTTCCCGCCGCCAGCCGCTGTCGCCCAAGCCGCTGCATCTCGACCGCGTCGTGGCGGGACTGTCGGACCTTCTAAAGCGCGCGCTGGGCGAGCTTATTCAGCTGGAGACGGCCGGCGACCCGCATCTGTGGGCGGTGGAAGCCGATCCCAACCAGATCGAAAGCGCGCTGTTGAACCTGGCCGTCAACGCGCGGGACGCCATGGCGGACGGCGGCAAGCTGACCATCGAAACGGCCAACGCGCATCTGGACGGCGCCTATGTCGCCACCCATGCCTATGTCGCGCCGGGCGATTATGTGATGATCGCGGTCAGCGACACCGGCACGGGCATGCCGCCGCAGGTGCTGAGCCGCATTTTCGAACCCTTTTTCACCACCAAGGAGATCGGGCGCGGCACGGGCCTGGGCCTCAGCCAGGTCTATGGCTTCGTCAAGCAGTCGGGCGGCCATGTCGAGGTCCTGTCGGAACCGGGGCAGGGCACGACGGTCCGCATCTACCTGCCGCGCTTCACGGGCGAGGCGGAAGCGTTGGCAGAAGGCGCTCCGGCAGCGGTGGCGGATCGCGCGGCATCGGGGGAGACCATCCTGGTCGTCGAGGATGACGAGGGCGTCCGCGCCTATTCCGTCGAGATATTGCGCGACCTGGGCTATCGCGCCATCGAGGCGCCGGACGGAGAAGCCGCGCTGCGCCTGATCGAAGGGGAGGGGCAGGCCATCGACCTGCTGTTCACCGATGTCGTCATGCCGGGCCTGTCGGGCAAGGAACTGAGCGCGCGCGCGCAGGCGATCCGTCCCCACCTCAAGATATTATATACCAGCGGCTATACGCGCGACGGTTTCCTGCGTGACGGGAAGCTCGACCCGGGCATCGAGCTGCTGCCCAAGCCCTTCACCGTCAAGGAACTGGCGGGCCGCCTGCGGGAATTGCTGGACCGGGCGTAAGGCGGGGTCGTGGATCGCACCGGTGCCGGGGATGACCGCCTGATGTTCGGCAGGGGATTGCCGCGCCCCGAGGGGTCAGGCCACGCCCTTTTCCTCCACCCGATCAAGCATTTCGCGCACCTTCCGCGCCAGGTCGGCATAGGTGAACGGCTTGGTCAGCAGTTCCACGCCCGGGTCGAGCCGCCCATGGTGGATGATCGCGTTGCGCGCGTAGCCCGTCGCGAACAGCACCTTCAGCCCGGGCCGCCGGGCCAGCGCCTGGCGCGCTATGTCCGCGCCGTTCATCCCGCCCGGCAGCACGACGTCGGTGAAGAGCAGGTCGACCGGCGGCGACGCGCGGTCCAGCGCCTCCAGCGCGGCCTGACCATGGCCCGCCTCTATCACTCTATATCCGAGTTCCCCCAGCACCTCGACCGAATAGGCGCGCACTTTTTCGTCATCCTCGCAGACCAATATGGTCTCTTGCCCCGCGCTGCGGGGCGGATGCGCCGGTTCGACTTCGCGGTCGTTGGCGGCCGCCGGGCCCTGGGCGCGGGGCAGGTAGATCTTGACCGTCGTGCCGTGGCCGCGTTCGGAATAGACCCGGATATGCCCGCCCGACTGCTTGATGAAGCCATAGACCATCGACAGCCCAAGGCCCGTGCCGCGCCCGACCTCCTTCGTGGTGAAGAAGGGTTCGATGGCATGGCTCAAGGTTTCCGCGTCCATGCCTTCGCCGGTGTCCGACAGGCAGACCATGACATATTGGCCCGGCGCGACATCCTCTTCCAGCGCGGCATAATGGGCGTCGATATGCGTGTTGGCGACCTCGATCGTCAGCTTGCCGCCGTCCGGCATCGCGTCGCGCGCGTTGACGGCCAGGTTGAGCAGCGCGTTTTCCATCTGGTTGGTGTCGATCTCTATCGGCCAGGCGCCGGCGGTCTGGATCATCTCCACCTCGATCATCTCGCCCAGCGCGCGTGCCAGCAGGTCCGACATGCTCGAGACCAGCCGGTTGGGATCGATCCGTTCCGGCGCGAGCGGCTGGCGGCGGGAAAAGGCGAGCAGGCGCTGCGTCAGCATCGCGGCGCGCTCGGCCCCCTGCATCGCGTTGTCGGCGGCGCGGCGCAGCCGGTCCTGATCCTTCAGGCCACGCTGCAGCAGCTCCAGATTGCCGGTCACGATCTGCAGCAGATTGTTGAAATCATGCGCGACGCCGCCGGTCAGCTGCCCCAGTGTCTCCATCTTCTGCGCCTGGCGCAGGGCGGCCTCTGCCTCTGCAAGGGCGGCGGCATGGGCGCGCTGTTCGGTCACGTCGCGGGCGACGCAGTAGATGAGGTCCTTGTCCGGCACCGCCGTCCAGCTGAAGGTGCGATAGCTGCCGTCCTTCGCGCGATACCGATTGTCGAAGCGCAGCGTGGGCAGGCCGTCCTGCAGCGAGGCCAACTGCTGCCGGTTGCTGGCGAAATCTTCCGGATGCTCCATCCATTCGGACGTGCGGCCGATCAGCTCCTCTTCGCTCCAGCCCAATATGTCGGTCCAGGCCGGGCTCGCCGCGAGCCACATGCCCGCCTGGTCCGCCACCAGAAAGGGATCGCGCGCCAGCGTCCACAGCCGCGTCCGGTCGGCCAGCATCTCGCGCTCCGCCCGGACCCGCT
>DATEDR010000021.1:0-10522 GCA_035281605.1 Sphingobium sp. | reverse complement strand
CACGCGCGCGTCAGATGGCTGGTCTATTGGGGGTAGACGCGGTCGAAACGCCCGCCGAGCCGGGACAGGGATGAAGATAAGCGCATGGGGATGATGCACAGCATGACGAAATTTGCGGGCGCGCGCCGCGCGGTGACTGTCGCGGCGATGGTCGCGCTGCTGGCCGGCTGCGGGATAGTAGGCGGCAAGAAGGGCGGGCCCAAGACGCCGGTCGTGGGCAACCGCCTGTCCATCCTGACGAACGAGCAGGGCGTGGAGGTCGATCCGACCCTGGCCGACGTGCCCGTATCGCTTCCGGAAGCCTTGGCGAACACCGAATGGTCGCAGCCCGGCGGCGGTCCTGCCAAGGCGATGGGCCATCTGGCCCTGGGCGCCTCCCCCGCAAGCGCATGGAGCACCTCGATCGAGGGCAGCACGCCCCGCGCGCGGCTCGCCTCCTCGCCCGTGATCGCGAACGGCAAGCTCTACGTCATCGACGCGGGCGCTCATGTCATCGCCTTCGACGCCACCAGCGGCGCCAAGCTGTGGCAAACGTCCCTGCCCGCCGAGGGCAGCGGCCGTGCCCTGTTCGGCGGCGGCGTCAGCATCGTCGATGACAAGATCTTCGCCAGCACGGGCGTCGGCGACGTCGCCGCGCTCAGCGCCGCCAATGGCTCGATCCTCTGGAAGAAGCGGCCCGGCGGCCCGCTGCGTGGCGCCCCGACGCTTGCCAACGGCCATGTCTACGTCATGGGGCAGGACAACCAGATCTTCGCCCTCAACCAGAGCGACGGCGAAGTGCAGTGGACCGACAGCGGCACGTTGCAGGTGACCGGCGTGTTCGGCGTTGCCGCGCCCGCCGCCGCGCAGGGCACGGTGATCGCTGGCTACAGCTCGGGCGAACTGACGGCCTATCGCTACGAAAATGGCCGCACTTTGTGGGGCGATGCCCTGTCGCGCACCAGCATCTCCACGGCGGTCGCCACGCTGACCGACATCGACGCCAATCCGGTGATCGACCGCGGACGCGTATTCGCGATCGGCCAGGGCGGCCGCATGGCCTCCTATGAACTGGTGAGCGGCCAGCGCCTTTGGGAAATAAACATCGCCGGCATTTCGACCCCCTGGGTCGCCGGCGAATGGGTGTTCGTCGTGACCAGCGACGCCAAGCTGCTTTGCGTCGCCCGCGCCACGGGTAAGATCCGCTGGATCAGCCAGCTTCGCCGCTGGGAGAAGGAAAAGAAGAAGGCCAACGCCATCCGCTGGACCGGGCCGGTGCTGGCGGGCGGCCGCCTCATCCTGGTTTCGACCCATGGCGACCTCAACTATGTCGATCCGACGACCGGCAAGATCCAGTCCGAAGTCGAGATCGATCGATCCATGTCGCTGTCGCCGGTCGTGGCGAACAACACCCTCTATATCCTTGCCGACGACGGCAAGCTGACCGCGTTCCGGTAACGCCGCCAGGGAAAGGAACGGGCCCACATCATGCTGCCCACAGTTGCCATTGTCGGGCGGCCCAATGTGGGCAAGTCCACCCTCTTCAACCGCCTGGTCGGGAAGAAGCTCGCGCTGGTCGACGACCAGCCCGGCGTCACCCGCGACCGGCGCGAGGGGCAGGCGAACCTGCTGGGCGTCGATTTCACCATCATCGACACGGCGGGCTATGAGGATGAGGATCCCCAGACGCTGCCCGGCCGGATGCGGATGCAGACGCAGGCCGCGGTCGAAAGCGCGGACGTCGCGCTGTTCCTGATCGATTCGCGCGTGGGCATCACCCCGCTGGACGAGGAAATCGCCCGCTGGCTGCGCGAAGGCGACGCCCCGGTCGTGCTGGTCGCCAACAAGGCGGAAGGCAAGGCCGGCGACGATGGGGTGATGGAGGCGTTCAGCCTTGGCCTGGGCGACCCCATCCCCTTCTCCGCCGAACATGGCCAGGGCATGGCCGACCTGTTCCAGGGGCTGCTTCCCTATATCGACCGCGAGGAGGAGGAAGAGGAGGCGGAGCCCGAGGAAGCCGACATCGAGTCCGCTCCGCTCAAGCTCGCCATCGTGGGCCGGCCCAATGCGGGCAAGTCGACCCTCATCAACCGGCTGCTGGGCCAGAACCGCCTGCTGACCGGGCCCGAGGCCGGCATCACGCGCGACAGCATCGCGGTTGATTGGCAATGGACCGATCCCGACGGCAATGAACGGCCCGTCCGCCTGATCGACACGGCAGGCATGCGCAAGCGCGCCAAGGTGCAGGACAAGCTCGAAAAACTCGCCGTGTCGGACGGGCTCAACGCGGTCAACTTCGCCGAGGTCGTCGTGTTGCTGCTCGATTCCACCCGGGGCCTGGAAGCGCAGGACCTACGCATCGCCGACCGGGTGCTGGAAGAAGGGCGCGCGTTGGTCGTCGCGCTCAGCAAATGGGACACGGTCGAGCATGGCTCGGCCCTGTATCAAGGGATCAAGCAGGCGCTGTCGGACGGCCTGGCGCAGGTGCGCGGCGTCCCCATCATGACCGTGTCGGGCGCGACCGGCAAAGGACTGGACGACCTGATCCGGGTGGCCTTCGAAACCCGCACCGCCTGGTCGCAGCGCGTGTCGACCGGCATCCTCAACCGCTGGTTCGAGCGGGCGCTGGAGGCCAATCCGCCGCCTGCCCCCGGCGGCAAGCGGATCAAGCTGCGCTACATCACCCAGAACAAGACCCGCCCGCCCACCTTCGTCCTGTTCGGCACGCGGCTGGACGAGTTGCCGGAAAGTTATCGCCGCTATCTGGTCAACGGCATCCGCAAGGAATTGGGGTTCGGCGCAGTGCCGGTCCGCCTGACGCTGCGCAGCGCCAAAAATCCCTATGCCAGCAAATGAACCCGTCCATGTCGACGCCCGGGGGATGAAATGTCCCTGGCCCGCGCTGCGCGCCGCGCGGGCCATGCGCACGGCCGATGCCGTGACGATCGAAGCGGACGACCCGATAGCGCCAGGCGAACTCGAGGCTTTGGCCGAACAACAAAACTGGCTTTTCAGTGCCTTGGCAGAAAATCGCTTCGCGCTGTCGCGCAAACTTGCGCCGGTCTGACCCAGAGCTTAACCTGCTGTTTACGCAAGGCTCTTATCCTGTTTGGGCAAAGCAGGGAGTGTCGCAGGTGCCCTATCAAGATGCCGAACTGGTAAATTGGACCGAGTTCGCGAAATCGCGTTCGGAGTTGGGGACCGCCTTTCTCCGCATTCTCGGCTATTTCCGCGAAGATGGCGACAAGGCCATCGGCACGATCGAACAGGCCATCAGGGAGCGCGACGCCGTCGCGCTGGTCACGCCCGCCCACACGCTGAAGGGCGAATCGGCCCAGTTCGGCGCATACCGCCTGAGCAGCATGGCCGAGCGGATCGAGATGGTGGCGCGCCGCTGCGTGGAAACGCGCGAAGGGCCGGACGAACTGATCGAGATCGTGGTCGAACTGCGGCCCTGCTTTACCGAGACTATGGCCTTGCTGGACCGGGATGCCAACCCGCTGGTGGCGCGGCGTCCGGCGACCTTCGGCCGGCGCTCGGACACGACGCCGCAGGGGTTCGGCCGCGCGGTCTGATCGCTGCGCACATCACGTATTGAAATGAAACGGATTATGACCCCATATACGGCTCATGATCCGTTTTTCCGTTCTGGACCTGGTCCCCATCGCCGAAGGAAGCACCGCGCATAGTGCCTTCGCCAATGCCGCAGCTTTCGCGGTTCACGCAGAGTCGCTGGGTTTCCACCGCTACTGGGTCGCGGAACATCACGGCATGCCCGGTATCGCATCGGCCGCGACATCGGTGGTGCTCGCGCATATCGGCCAGGCGACATCCTCGATCAGGATCGGCGCGGGCGGCATCATGCTGCCCAATCATGCGCCGCTGGCGATAGCCGAACAGTTCGGGACGCTCGCGGCCCTGTTTCCCGGCCGCATCGACCTGGGCCTTGGACGCGCGCCCGGCTCGGATCAGCGGGTCTCGCAAGCCATGCGGCGAACATTGGCCGGCGGCCCCGACGCATTCCCCCGCGACATCATGGAGTTGCAGGCCTATTTTGCCGGGGACAGCCGGATCGGTTTCGAAGCAACCCCTGCCGTGGGCCAGGATGTCAGGCTTTGGGTTCTGGGCTCGAGCCTTTATGGCGCCCAGCTCGCGGCTGCGCTCGGCCTTCCCTACGCCTTCGCCTCGCACTTTGCGCCCGCCGCGCTCGATGAGGCCATCGCCATATACCGGCGCGACTTCAGGCCCTCGGCTCAGCTGGAGCAGCCCTATGTGATGGCTGGCTTCAATGTCTTCGCCGCCGACAGCGAAGAGGACGCGCAGCTGATCGCGACGTCGATGCAGCAGGCCTTCGTCCGCCTGCGCACGGGCCAGCCCGGCAAGCTGCCGCCCCCGGTCCCCGACTTTTATGAGAGCCTGCCGCCGGGGGCGCGGGCCATGCTGGACGATGCGCTCCGGGCCACCAGCATCGGGACCCAGGCCGATGTCGAACGCGACATGGCTGCCTTCATCGACCGGACGGGCGTCGATGAACTGATCATCGGCGGGCAGATATATGATTTCGCCGCACGCAAGCGGAGCCTGGAAATTGCCATGGCGGCGGGCCAGGCGGTGGCCGCCCGAGCCCCGACCTAAGCCGCCTTCAGCCGCCCCCCGCTGAGCAGCGTCGCCAGGCCCGGCCAGGCGCGATTGAGCATCGATCCCAGCAGCAGGACGGCGACCAGCACCAGCAGCGGCTGGACCAGCAGATAGGCCGGATATAGCGGCGATCCCAACTTGCCGAAGAGCGCGCCCAGCACGGGGCCGCCCAGCCAGATCAGGATGAGGTGCGAGCAGAACAGGAAGAAGGCGAAAGGTTCGATCCGCAAGAGCATGCCGCGCGCCGGTCCGCCCGCCAGCGCCCAGGACAAGCGCCAGAAGCAGGCCGCAGCCGCCACGCGCACCGCCAGGTCGAGCAGGCCTATAGCAAGGCCGGACCCTGGCGTCGCCTGGAGCGAGAAATGGAGCTGCGCCGTCATCAGCAGCAGAAACGGCAGGGCGGCACGGGCCCAGGACATGGCCGCGACCCGATCGGCCAGGCCACCGCGCCGCGCGACCATGCCGATCGTGAAGAAGAACAGGATCGCAGGCCGCATGAGGATCGGCGGACCCCACCCCATCAACTGGGCAAAGGCCGCCGACGCCGCCACCGTCATCAGCATCCAGCTCGGCAAGCGGACCAGCATCGGCGCGGCGATCATGCACAGGAAGAGGTCGCGCAGGAACGGCATCTGGACGTTGATGTCGGGATTGCGGCTGACGATGAACATCTCCTCGAACATCCAGTCGAGCGAGACGGGCACAGGCGCGGATAGCCCCAGCAGCCAGGCAGCCCCCGATACGAAGAGGATGGCGAGGCCGTTCCATACGACCATCGGCAGCAGGATGGTCCGCGCCTTGCGCACCACGTGGCGGAACCAGTTCTGCGTCCGCGACGATCCCGCGACGAGCCAGCCGGAAATGAGGCCGAGCAGAGGCACGGCGCTGCGCCCGAAAATTTCCATCAGCAGCCAGCGCAGGCTTTCCTGCGGCGTGCCCCGGGCGATTTCCAGGTCGTGGCCGCTCAAGCCCGTCCAGGCGTGGACATAGACCACGCCCAATATGCAAATGACACGCGCTATGGAGATCGCATCGGATCGGCGCGCCGCGTCGGCCGTGATCGTCTCTTGCAAGCAGAAATCCCGAATTTTGGCAGGCCCCTGACGGCGCGCGCTGCCTACGTTCCAATCAAGACAGGGTCGATACGGGCCTCAAACGATTCGCGCCAGCACGAGGTTGCCATTGCGCGGCGGGTAGTGGCGCGGCCGGGGTGGACGGGCTTTCGATAAGCCATTTCTTTACCTGTGAGCCGGTAAAACCGCGTGGGGCGCCCGCAATATCTGACGGGCGGGGAATTGAGAGGGCGTATGAGCCACGTGCCAGGGGCTACCGAATTCGCGACTGTCGTGCCGCAGGCGCATTCAGGGCCGCCCGCCGCGATGGGCGCGGTGTTCCAGATCGCGGGTTCCAGCTCCAAGGTGTTGATCGACGCTGCCGCCATCAGCGCACTGGCGCAGGATGCCGACCCCTGCATCGCGATGGCGGGCCAGGTGGGTAGCCAGGTGAAGATGCGCGTGGGCAACAGCTGGCTGATCGCCAGCGTCCGCGCCATGGCGCTCGACCGGCAGGACAGCGGCCTGATCGTCGCGGACATCGACTTCCTGGGCGAGGGCGATGAGGAAAAGCTGACCGGCCGCATCTTCCGCTTCCGCCGCGGCGTGACGCGCTACCCCGCGCCGGGCAATGATATCTTCCCGGTTTCCAGCGCCGACATGCAGCAAATCTATGCCGCCGACGACCGGCCCCACGTGCAGATCGGCACCGTTTATCCGACCGCCGACACCCGCGCAGCCCTCTATGTGGATTCGATGCTGGGCAAGCATTTCGCGCTGCTCGGCTCCACCGGCACGGGCAAATCGACCAGCGCCGCGCTGATCCTGCACCGCATCTGCGACCTGTCGCCGCAGGGCCACATCGTCATGATCGACCCGCATGGCGAATATGGCGCAGCGTTCCAGCAGAATGGCGCGGTGTTCGACGTCAACAATCTTGCCCTGCCCTATTGGCTGATGAATTTCGAGGAACATTGCGAGGTGTTCGTCACCTCCGAGGGGTCCGACCGCACGGTCGATCGCGACATCCTCGCCAAATGCCTGCTCGCCGCGCGGCAGAAGAACCGGCTCGCGGAGGCCATCGGCCGGCTGACGGTCGATTCCCCCATCCCCTATCTGCTGTCCGACCTCACCAACATCCTGCAAAATGAGATGGGCAAGCTCGACAAGGGCACGGGCGCCCTGCCCTATATGCGGCTGAAGACCAAGATCGACGAGATCAAGGCCGACCCGCGCTACAGTTTCATGTTTTCGGGCATGCTGGTCGCGGACACGATGCAGGAGTTCATCGCGAAGATTTTCCGCCTGCCTTCGGGCGGCAAGCCGATTTCCATCATCGACGTGTCGGCCATGCCGTCCGACATCACGTCGGTCGTCGTATCGGTGCTGTCGCGGCTGGTGTTCGACTATGCCATCTGGGCGCGCGACGAACCGCAGCGGCCGATCCTGCTCGTCTGCGAGGAAGCGCATCGCTATATCCCCGCGACCACGACCGGCGGCGGTCAGGCGGTGCGGCGCATCCTGGAAAGGATCGCCAAGGAAGGGCGCAAATATGGCGTGTCCTTGGGCCTGATCACCCAGCGCCCGTCCGATCTGGCCGAAGGCGTGCTGTCGCAATGCGGCACGATCATTTCCATGCGCCTCAACAACGACCGCGACCAGGCCTTCGTGAAGGCCGCGATGCCCGAAGGCGCGCGTGGCTTCCTGGATTCGATCCCCGCGCTCCGCAACCGCGAGGCGATCATCTGCGGCGAGGGCGTCGCCGTGCCGATCCGCGTGGCGCTCGACAATCTGGAAGAAGCGCGCCGCCCTGCCTCGGGCGATCCCAGCTTCACCGAATTGTGGCGCCAGGCGGGCAGCGAGCACGACATTCTCGACCGCACCATCACGCGCTGGCGTAGTCAGGGGCGGTAGGGCGAGCCTGTTCCGTTCGCGTCGAGCGAGGTACGCTCGACGCGAACGGCTGGCCGGACCTGATCAGGCCAGCCTTTCCAGCGCTGCTTTCAACCGCTCCGCTTCCGCAGCCTTTTCGCCATGATCCTCGCGCGCCTTGGCGACCGCTTCCGGCTTGGCCTTTTCAACGAAGCTCGGATTGGACAGACGGCCGGAGAGGGAATCGCGCTCCTTCTCAGCTGCGGCCAATGCCTTGGCGAGGCGCGCCTTTTCGGCGGCGATGTCGATGACGCCTTCCAGCGGCAGGATGAAGGTCGCCTCGTCGACGACGATCTGCGCCGCGCCCCCGGCGACCGTATCGCCGAAAGAGAGGCTTTCGACCCGACCCAGCCGCGCCAGCGCCGCGCCCTGACGATCGATCCGGCGGCGGGTGCCCTCCGACGCGTCATGGACGACGACGCCGAGCTTCGCGCCCGGCGGTACGTTCAGTTCGGTGCGCGCGGTGCGCATCGCGCTGATCAGGCGGATCAGCCAGTCGATCTCGGCCTGCGCCTCGCTATCGACCGCGTAGAGCGCCTGCGGCCATCGGGCGACGATCAGCGCCGTCTCGCGGGTCCCGGTCAGATTCCATAACTCTTCGGTGATGAAGGGCATGAAGGGGTGGAGCATGACCAGGATCTGGTCGAACGCCCAGCCGGCGACGGCGCGGGTTTCTTCGTCCATCGATCCCTTGGTCAGCTCGATATACCAGTCGCAAAACTGGTCCCAGACGAAGTGATAGATGGCGTTCGCCGCTGCGTCGAAGCGCAATTCAACCATGGCGGTGTCGATCGCCTGCACGGTCGCGACCGTCTCGGCAATGATCCAGCGGTTGACCGGGGCGTCGGCGGAGGGCGCTTCATGAGCCGTCGAGGCGGTCACGCCATTGGACTGCAGGAAGCGCGCCGCGTTCCACAGCTTGGTCGCGAAGTTGCGATAGCCCTCGACCCGCTTCTCATCCATCTTCACGTCGCGGCCCTGGCTTTCCATGGCAGACATGAAGAAGCGCAGCGCGTCCGCGCCGAACTTGTCGATCAGACCGAGCGGGTCGACGACATTGCCCTTGGACTTGGACATTTTCTGCCCGTCTGCCGCGCGCACCAGCCCATGGAGGTAGAGCTTGCGCCATGGCACATCACCCATGAACTCCAGCCCCTGCATCGCCATGCGCGCATCCCAGAAGAACAGGATGTCGAAGCCGGAAATCAGCAGGTCGTTGGGATAATGGCGCTTCAGCGTCTCGGTCTGTTCGGGCCAGCCCAGCGTGCCGAAGGGCCAGAGCGCCGAGGAGAACCAGGTGTCGAGGACGTCGGGATCGCGCCAGATGGTGATCCTGCGGGGGTCGGGGTCGCCAAACCCGAGCGACAATGCATCGATGCCTTCGCCCACGATGACGACATCATGATCTGGACCATAGAAGTCAGCGGCCAGCTGCCGGGCCTCTTCTTCGGTTTCGGCAACGAAATGCTCGAACTGACCACGGGCAAAATCGTAGACTGGCTCGCCTTCTGGATTGATGGTCGGCCCAAACCACGCTGGAATCTGGTGCCCCCACCAAAGCTGCCGCGACACGCACCAGGGCTGTATATTCTCCATCCAGTTGAAGAAGGTCTTTTCCCACGTCTTCGGGACGATTTCGATGCGCCCGTCGCGCACCGCCTGCATCGGCGCGACGCTCAGTTTCTCGGCATCGACATACCATTGATCGGTCAGCCACGGCTCGATCACCACGCCCGACCGATCGCCAAAGGGCGTCTGGATGGTGCGCGGCTCGAAATCGGCCTCGACTTCCTCGCCTTCCTTGGTCTTCGTGACATGCGGGACAAGGAGGCCGAGCGCCTTCATCTCCGCCACCACAAGCTCACGCGCGCCGTCCACGCCATCGTGCTTGAAGCGATGCAGCCCCAGGAAATTCTCCGGGATCAGCCCGTCGGCGGTCTGGATCACATTGGCGTCGGCGTCGAACATGTTGAGCATCTCGGCCGGCCTGAAGCCCGCCCGCTTGCCCACTTCGAAGTCGTTGAAGTCATGCCCCGGCGTGATCTTGACCGCGCCCGATCCCAGTTCGGGGTCGGCATAGTCGTCGCCCACGATCTTGAACCGGCGGCCGGTGATCGGCTGGAGAATCTCCTTGCCGATCACATCCTTGTAGCGCGGATCGTCGGGATGCACCGCGACCGCCATGTCCGCCAGCATCGTCTCCGGCCGCGTGGTGGCGACGACGATATGGTCCGCGCCATCGGCAAGGCGAACCCCATCGGCCAGCGGATATCGGAAATGCCAGAAGCCGCCCTTCACTTCCTTGGTCTCGACCTCCAGGTCCGAAATGGCCGAGCGGAAATGCGGGTCCCAGTTCACCAGCCTTTTGTCGCGGTACAGCAGCCCGCGCCGGTGCAACTCCACGAACACCTTGATGACGGCCTTGGAAAAGCCCTCATCCATGGTGAAGCGCTCATTGGCCCAGTCCATCGAACAGCCCAGACGGCGCAGCTGGCGCGTGATCGCGCCGCCGCTCTCGGCCTTCCACTCCCAGACCTTGGCGACGAAATCCTCGCGCGAAAAATCGGTGCGCTTCTGCCCGGCCGCGTTCAACTGCCGCTCGACCACCATCTGGGTGGCGATGCCCGCATGGTCGGTGCCCACCACCCACAAGGCGTCCTTGCCGCGCAGCCGCTCGTAGCGGATGACGATGTCCTGCAACGTATTATCGAGCGCATGGCCGATATGCAGCGACCCCGTCACGTTCGGCGGCGGATTGACGATGGTGAAGGGTTCGGCCGTGGGGCGTTCCGGGCGGAACAGGCCCTTATCCTCCCAATGGGCGTACCAGCGGGACTCGATTTCGGCGGGGTCGAATGTCTTGGGCAGTTCGGTCATGGCTGGGGCCTTAATGCCCCTTTCCCCGCCATTCCAGCGCTTTT
>DATEDR010000020.1:0-4143 GCA_035281605.1 Sphingobium sp. | reverse complement strand
GGCTTGTCCGCCAAAAGAAAAGGGCGGCCCCGAAGGACCGCCCATTCTTGTGTTCCGCCGGAGCGGACCCGATCAGCGCGAATAGAATTCGACGACCAGATTGGGTTCCATCTTCACCGGGTAGGGCACTTCGTCCAGCGAGGGCACGCGGACATAGGTGACCTTGGTCGCGCCATCGGGCGACACATAGTCGGGGATGTCGCGCTCGGGCAGGCTCTGCGCTTCCAGGACGAGCGCCATTTCCTGCGCCTTCTTGCCCAGGGTGATTTCGTCGCCCGGCTTCACCAGACGCGACGCGATGTTGCACTTCACGCCGTTCACATAGATGTGGCCGTGCGAAACAATCTGACGAGCCGAGAAAATGGTCGGCGCGAACTTGGCGCGATAGACGACGGCGTCCAGGCGGCGTTCGAGCAAGCCGATCAGGTTCTGACCGGTGTCGCCCTTCATGCGGGCGGCTTCGATATAGTTCTTCTTGAACTGCTTTTCGGTGATGTCGCCGTAATAGCCCTTCAGCTTCTGCTTCGCCTTGAGCTGGATGCCGTAGTCCGACATCTTGCCCTTGCGGCGCTGACCGTGCTGACCGGGGCCATATTCACGCTTGTTGACCGGGCTCTTCGGGCGACCCCAGATATTCTCGCCCATGCGGCGGTCGAGTTTATACTTGGCGCTGGAACGCTTCGACATGATAAATCCTTACAATCGCAAACAACGTTTGTTCACCCTCCTGATCCGAAAACCGGTTCCCGCTCTTCGGGGAGAGTGAAGTTATTCCCGGTCATCGCCTGCTTGCCATGAAGGGGCAGGGCCACCGTTTCACCGGGATACGGGGCCAATCACGAAGGCGCGCCTATGGAGAAGGGAAGGGGGCATGTCAACCCTCGACAGGGGCTCGCTCCCGGCTTAGTCAGCGAGCCCATGAATCCCGAGACCCACAGCACGATGGCGCAGGTGCGCGCAGGCGTGGACGAGATCGACCGGCAGCTCGTCGCGTTGCTCGATCTGCGCTTTGCCCATATGCGCGCCGCCGCCCGTATCAAGCCCGACCGTTCGGCCGTTCGCGACGAAGCCCGCAAGGCGCAGGTGATCGCCAATGCCCGGGCGGAAGCGGAACGGCTGGGCATCCCCGGCCAGATCGTCGCAGACCTGTGGGAGCAACTGGTCGAAGCGTCGATCGCTTATGAAATGAGCGAGTTCGACCGGCTGCGGGACTAACGCGACCGCGGATTGCCCAATGCGGACAGCACGCCGCGCAGCGTCCGCACTTCCAGATGGTTCCAGCCCGGCTTGGTGAGCAGGTTGCGCAAGGTCCGCTTGGTGGCCGGCGCCCGATCGAGCGGGAAGAAATAGCCTGCGCCATCCAGCAGCGTCTCGAACTGCGCGATCATGCCTTCCAGTTCCGCCTGCGGGGCCGGTTCGCCAAGATCGGTGACCGTCGGCTGATCGAGCGTCGCCTGCTTCGACCATTCGTACGCGCACAGGATCACCGCCTGCGCGAGGTTGAGCGATCCGAATTCAGGGTTGATCGGCACGGTCAATATCTTGCGAGCCAGCGCGACGTCTTCGGTTTCCAGTCCCGACCGCTCGGGGCCGAAGACGAAGGCAGAGCGTCCGGACGCGGCATGGACTTCGCGCGCGGCCTCCTCGGGCGTCACGACCGGCTTGGTCACGCCCCGCTTGCGCACGGTGGTGGCATAGACATTGGCGCAGTCCGCCACGGCGTCGGCCAGAGTTTCGAAAAGAGCGGCATTGTCCAGCACCAGGTCGGCCCCAGCCGCCGAAGGGCCTGCGTCCGGATTGGGCCAACCGTCGCGTGGCGACACCAGCCGCAGCTCCGTGAGGCCGAAATTGAGCATGGCGCGCGCGGCCTTGCCGATATTCTCGCCCAATTGCGGGCGGACCAGGACGATGACGGGAGAGGGCGCTCTTGCTTGTTCCATGTTTCCGTTCGTCCGGGTAGCAGGGCCCTCCTCCGTTCGCTCTGAGCGAAGTCGAAGAGCATTATTGAGCGAAGGCGAAGATTGGGAAATCGAAGCCTTTTTCAGTTTTTCCCAGTTTTGCGCAATCAGCGCTTCTTTCTTCTTGCGCGACCAGCCCTTGATCTGGAGTTCCGAAGATAAGGCCTCCGCCCGACTGGCAAATTCGGCCGACCACATCAGCTCAAGCGGGCGCCGTTCAAAGGTATAGCCTTGTATGGAACCCGATTGATGCTGCGCGATACGCGTTTCGAGATCGTCGGTATGCCCGGTATAATAGGAGCCGTCAGCGCAGCGCAGGATGTAGGCGTAAAAAGCCATGATGGATCAGATGTCTCGCTGCGCTCGAACTGGCCCTTCGACTTCGCTCAGGGCGAACGGGAAGGGGTTAGTCACTTCCCACCTCCTTCACCGTTCCGGCGAAATCCTCGAAATCCCGCGCGTCGGTGAAGTCCTTGTACACGCTGGCGAAGCGGATGTAGGCGACGCTGTCGAGGCGTTTCAGCCCCTCCATCACCATCTCGCCGATCGCGCGCGCGGGCACTTCGCCTTCACCGCTCGTCTCGAGCTGCCGCTGGATCCCGGAGATCAGCTTTTCCAGACGGCTGGGATCGATCTGCCGCTTGCGGCACGCGATCTCGATCGATCGGGCCAGCTTGTCGCGGTCGAACGCTTCCTTGCGCCCTTCGCTCTTCACGACCCAGATGTCGCGGAGCTGGATCCTCTCAAACGTGGTGAAGCGGGCGCCACAGGCTTCGCACTGTCTCCGGCGGCGGATGGCGGCGCCATCCTCCGTCGGGCGGCTGTCCTTCACCTGGCTGTCGTCATGGGCACAAAAAGGGCAGCGCATTCAGCATTTGGCTCCGTCGTTCGAGCGAGTCGAGACCTCAGATGGCACAGCAACCGCGTCTCGACTACCCTCGACACGAACGGACCAGATCAACCTTCGTAGATCGGGAAGCGGGCGGTCAGGGCCAGCACCTTTTCCCGGACATGCGCCTCGACCTGGCCGTCGCCCTCGTCCCCGTTGCGCTTGAGGCCCTCGACCACCTCGGCGATCAGGCCGCCGATCTGGCGGAATTCCTCCTCGCCGAAGCCGCGGGTCGTGCCGGCGGGGGTGCCCAGGCGGATGCCCGACGTCACGAACGGACTGGCCGTATCGTAGGGCACGTTGTTCTTGTTGCAGGTGATGTACGCGCGGTCGAGCGCCTTTTCCGCCGCCTTGCCGGTGCTGTTCTTCGCCCGCAGGTCCACCAGCATCAGGTGATTGTCAGTGCCGCCCGACACGATCGACAGCCCTGCATCGGCCAGCGTTTCGGCCAGCGCGCGGGCATTGGCGACGATCTGATGGGCATAGGCCTTGAACTCGGGGCTCAGCGCTTCCTTGAAGGCAACGGCCTTGGCAGCGATGATGTGCATCAGCGGGCCGCCCTGAAGGCCGGGGAAGATCGCGCTGTTGAGCTTCTTGGCGATCGCCTCGTCGTTCGACAGGATAATGCCCGATCGCGGACCGCGCAGCGACTTGTGGGTCGTGGTGGTCGTGACATGGGCGTGAGGCACCGGCGAGGGGTGCGCGCCGCCGGCGACCAGGCCCGAAAAGTGTGACATGTCGGCCAGCAGATAGGCGCCCACCTCATCGGCGATCTCGCGGAAGCGCTGGAAGTTCCAGATGCGCGAATAGGCGGTGCCGCCGCAGATGATGAGCTTGGGCTTGGTTTCGCGCGCGATGCGGGCGACTTCGTCCATGTCGATCAGATGATCGTCGGGACGCACCCCATAGGCCACCGGCTTGAACCACTTGCCCGACATGTTGACCGGCGAACCATGGGTCAGGTGGCCGCCCGACGACAGGTCGAGCCCCATGAAGGTGTCGCCGGGCTGGAGCAGCGCGAGGAACACCGCCTGGTTCATCTGGCTGCCGCTATTGGGCTGGACGTTGGCGAAATTGGCGCCGAACAGCTGTTTTGCGCGCTCGATGGCCAGCGTCTCGACGATGTCGGCATATTCGCAGCCGCCATAATAGCGCTTGCCCGGATAGCCCTCGGCGTACTTGTTGGTGAGGATCGAGCCCTGCGCTTCGAGCACCGCCTCGCTGACGTAGTTCTCCGACGCGATGAGCTCGAGGTTGTGCTCCAGCCGCTCCGTCTCGCGCTGGATGATCGCGTGG
>DATEDR010000019.1:0-6651 GCA_035281605.1 Sphingobium sp. | reverse complement strand
GGCGTATGCACGACCGATCCCGAAATTCGCACCCGCGCCGCCAATATGTCGTCGACGGAAATGGGCAGCGGCATTGCGCTTTCGATCTTGCTCAGCGTGTTCATGGGGCGCCCCTACCTGAAAATTGCGGCGGAAGAAACTGGCCCTCGCCGAAAACTAACCCTATGGCAAAAGGCCACGCGGCTGAATGTACGAGGCATATGGCTAATATCGCGTTTATCGGCCTGGGCGTCATGGGCGGCCCGATCGCAGGACATCTTGCGAAGGCAGGGCACGGCCTGACCGTCTACAACCGATCCATCGGGAAGGCGAAGCGCTGGGCGGAGGCCTATGGCGGGGCCGTGGCCGTCAACCCGGCGAAGGCAGCGGAAGGGGCCGATGTGGTGATCAGCTGCGTCGGCACGGATGATGATCTGGCCCAGGTGACCATGGGCCGGGAGGGAGCGTTCCGCTCGATGAAGCCGGGCGGATTGTTCATCGACCACACCACCGTTTCCGCCCGGATCGCGCGCCAGCTTTTCGTCGAGGGCGAGAGCCTTGGGCTGCATTGTGTCGATGCGCCGGTGTCGGGCGGACAGGCGGGGGCGGAGAATGGCCGGCTGTCGATCATGTGCGGCGGGGCCGAACCCGCCGTCGACGCGGCGAAGATCGTGATGCAGGCCTATGCCGCCCGCATCGTCCATGTCGGGGGCGCCGGCGCGGGCCAGACGACCAAGATGGTGAACCAGATCTGCATCGCGAGCGTAGTGCAGGGACTGGCCGAAGCCGTGCGCTTCGCCCAGGCCGCCGAACTGGACCTCGACCGGGTGTTCGAGGCGATTTCCGGTGGCGCGGCGCAGAGCTGGCAGATGGAGAATCGCTGGAAGACGATGGCGCAGGACAGTTTCGATTTCGGATTTGCGGTGGATTGGATGAGGAAGGATTTGGGGCTGGCACTGGATGAGGCGCGGGCCAACGGATCGACCCTGCCGGTCACCGCGCTGGTCGATCAATTCTATGCCGACGTGCAGGCCTTGGGCGGCAACCGGCAGGACACGAGCGCACTGGTGCGGCGGATCACGCGCGCATGAAGGCAGGATTGCTGGCGGCCGTCGCCGCCCTCGCCCTGCCCTCGCCGCTGCTGGCGTCGGGCATCATCGACAATGTAAACGGGATCGCGCTCGACGCGAACGGCAAGGTCGTGCGCTTTGGATCGATGCTGATCGATGACGAGGGCAAGGTCGAAAGACTGCTACCCGGCCGCTATCAGGAGCCACCGGTCCAGCGCGCGAAGAAGCGGAAGAAGAATGACCCCGCGCCGGTCGCAACCGGGCGGCCCTCCTTCAAGCTGGATGCGGGCGGAAAGACGCTGATCCCCGGTCTTATCGATTCGCATGGGCAGGTCATGAAGCTGGGCCTGTCGCTGATCACGCTCGACCTGTCGGACACTCGCTCGCTGGCGGAAGCGCAGGCGAAGATCCGGAGCTATGTCGCCGCCAATCCCGGCCGGAAATGGATATTGGGCACCGGCTGGGACCAGGACCGATGGGGCCTTGATCGCTTCCCCACCGCGGCCGATCTGGACGCCGCGGTCGGCGACGTGCCGGTCTGGCTTGAGCGGATCGACGGGCAGGCAGGCTGGGCCAACAGCCTTGCGATCCGCGCGGCGAACATCCTCGCGACAACCAGGGCTCCTGTGGGCGGCCGGATCGAGATGGCAGGCGGGAAGCCGGCGGGCGTCTTCGTCGGGCCTGCGATGGACCTTGTCGGGCGCGTCGCCCCGCCTCCCGCGCCCAAGGATCGGGACATCGCGCTGGAAAAGGCGCAACAGGCGCTGCTCGCAAACGGCGTGACCGGCATTGCCGACATGGGCACCAGCATCGAGGATTGGCAGGCGTTCCGGCGCTCGGCGGATCGCGGCGCGCTGCGCGTGCGGATCATCTCCTACGCCTCGGGCCTCGACAATATGGTCCTGATCGCGGGACCGGAGCCGACGCCCTGGCTGTATGACGACCATCTGCGTATGGGTGGCCTCAACCTCGTGCTGGACGGCACCCTGGGATCGCGCGGCGCCTGGCTGAAGGCCGACTATGCCGATGCGACGGGGCAGCGGGGCCTGCCGATCATTCCCGCGACTCAGCTGCGCAACATGATGAGCCGGGCGGCGATGGACAATTTCCAGATCGCCGTGGATGCGAGCGGGGACGCGGCGAACAGCGAATTGCTCGACGCGATCACTGAACTCGGCGAAACCTACAAGGGCGATCGCCGGTGGCGCATCGAACATGCGCAGATCGTCGATCCGATCGACCTGCCGCGCTTCGGACAGAACGGCATCGTCGCGTCGATGCAGCCGGCGCAGGCGGGGGCTGATCGGCGCATGGCGACACGGCGGCTGGGCGAGACGCGGCTGAACGGCGCCCACGCCTGGAAGGCAATGCTCGACCATCGCGTTCCCTTGGCCTTCGGCTCCGGAACCCCGGGTGGACGTCCCAATCCCTTCATCGGCATCGCGGCGGCCATGAGCCGGGAGGACGAGACGGGCGAGCCCGCGGGCGGCTGGAAGCCGGAACAGCGCGTGGCCTTCGAGGCGGCGCTGGATGGATATACCCGTCAGGCGGCCTTTGCCGGCGTCGCGGAAAAGCGGTTCGGCAGCTTGATCCCCGGCCAGCGCGCCGACTTCCTGATCCTCGACCGGGACATTTCGGTCGCGCGGGCAGCGGACATTCGGGCGACGCAGGTGCTGGAAACCTGGATCGGCGGCAAGCGGGTCTTCATGAAGGCGGCTCGCCCCTAGAGGGATTTGAGGGCAGGGAAATCACCACCGACCCAGAAATCGTGGGATAACAAGGGAATAGCTCGACTTGTTACGGTTCGATCGGAACCGAAACGAGTCTAAAGCACGTCGCCCGACGCGTTGAACGCATCTTCCATGGTTTCGGGCAGCGGCGGCAGTACCGGCTTGTCGCAGCCCTCCGCCTTCATATGGGCGCGCAGCGCATCCATGCGCCCCAGGTTCCAGCGCGCCAGCGGCACGCCCAAGGGGCGGAACTCAGCGCGGTCGAACAGTTCGACCACATATTTCCCGCACAACTCATCGACCTGCTCCAGCGTCAGCATGCCAAGGTTCATGACCATGGGCCGGCCCGGCACACCGTCACGCCCGCGGACCAGATCGGTGACATAAAGGCCTCCGCGCGGGTCGACCAGCACCACATCGGCCTGCGACGCGTCGATCATGCGATGGCTCGCGGCATAAGGCGCGACGAAGACATGGGTGCGCCATACGAGAAAGGCGCCGGCCAGCAGGGTTATGCAAACGCCCAAAAAGACTGGCCGCATCGCCGCCGGACGGAACCGCGCCCAGCCAAGCCCTGCCAGCAGGCAGAAGGGCCCGATGAAGCCATGGGCATAGCGGAAACCCCAGCCATAGCCCTGCGCCAGCGCGAGAACGCACCCCGCGAAGCAGCCGAGCGCGAGCGGCAGCGCGATCTCCTGCCCCCTGATCGCCCTGCGCCATTGCATCGCGAACACGCCCAGCGCCGCCAGCGGCACCATCAGTATGTTGTTCCACGCGGCAAAGCGGCTCAGATTGACCAGCGGTTGCCAGCGATCGCCGAGCCGCTGGAAGAGGCTGCCGACCTTGTCCGCCACGCCTGCCGAGGGCCGGACATCGGTCGGCGGACCCAGCACCTGCACCAGGAAGCCCGGCCACCACTTCGCCCAGACGAGCACGATCGCAATGAGCACGACGATATGGAATCCCGCCGCCGCCCACCGTCGCGCGAGGATCATCCACAGAATGAAGGGGGCGATGAAGATGGGCGGGAAATGCCACTGGTGAAGCCCCGCCGCCAGCAGGGCCACAGCGCCGGCGCTGACATGACCGACCACATCGCCGCGCAGCACGAGCGCGAGCCAGATCATATTGAGCGCGAAATGCCCGGTCATCGCATAAGGCGTCATCGCCGTGACCCAAAGCTGCGCGGAGGACAGCCCCAGCAGCATCGTCACCCAGACGGCATCCTTGCGCGTCGGGAACAGGCGCAGCGCGACCCGCCAGAGCGCGAACAGCCCCGCCATCAGCAGCGCCGGCCCCGCCAGGTTGGGATCGCCCAATTGCCAGAACAGCGCCTGGATCGCGCTGTTCACGGGCAGATAGGCCGCGGTCCAATAGTCCGCCGCGCCGAAGGGGGAGAAGAATTCCGGCATGATCGCCCGACGATAGGGCTCCCACTGCACCGGGATGGGCCGCGCGAACAGCCCTTCGCGCATATAGGCGGCGGCGAAGCGGGCGACCTCCTCGTCGCGGGAGATCGAATAATTCTGGAACAGCCAATAATGGCCCGCCCAGGCGACCAGGCCGAAAAGGACGATGAGCGGAACGATGATCCGCGCGCGGGGCGCGGGCAGGCGAAAGCCCATCCCGTCGGCAAAGGGCGCGGCGAGCGTCAGCAGCAGCAGCCCGCCGAGCAGCGCCGGAAAATCCTGGTCCAGGAACAGGATGACCGCCAGGCTGATGCCCTGCCGGTAGGTCACATGCCAAAGAAAGGCCGCGCCCAGCCACAATGTCAGGCCGATCGCACCCGCCAGGAACAGACGGCGCGCATCGACGGATCGGGCGGGCGCGTGCATCAGGATTCCCGCGGCAACAGCGCCTGGTTGACGAAAATCCCGTCCATTTCCACCAGCAGGGGAAAATGCCCCTTGTTGTTGGCGAAAAAGGCTGACGGGAGAAACGATCGCTCGCCCAGCCATTCGATCATCGCATGATAGCTCGTCCCGCCTTCATAGATGGGGCGCACGCCGAGTTCGGTCTGCACCCCCGCCATCGACTGGAGCCCCGCCCCCGCCCCTTCGCAAACGGCAAGGTCATGGCCCTGCGTGTCCATCTTCAGGAAGGGCCGGCAAAAGCCATGCGCGGCCGCCAGTTCCGGCAGCAGCGTTTCCAGCCGGCGGCATTGCATTTCGACCGTGCGGGTCACGCGATTGCGATCGCTGAATATCGCGTCCTGCCGGTCCGACGGTTTTTTGAGCGAACTGAACTGGTCCGCCGCCATGATGTTGAAGCTTGCCGCCCCGTCGAAATCCGACAAAGCGAGGTTGAACACATGCCATGCGCGATCACCCGCGGCGCGGCGGGACAATTCTGCGAAAATGTCGGGATTGGGTTCGAACGACAACATCGTGCCGGCAAAGCCCGCATCCTTGCGCAGCATCGCCGCATATTGCCCTCGGTTCGCCCCGACGTCGAATACGCAGTCGATCGCGAAGCCAGTCAGGAACCGGCGCAGCGCCTGTATCTCGGGATATTGGTGAACGCGCCCCGCGACCGCCAGGCGCAGCGCCAGCGCCCTGTCGGTCAGTTCGCGGACATAGCGGTTCATGCGCGGCCTGCTCGAACGGAGCGGTAGATGTCGATCGTCGCCAACGCCATGTCCTTCCAACTGCCCGCTTCTTCGCCATAGAGCCTCGCCCGTTCGCCGAGCGATTGCCTGATGGCCGCGCTTTCCAGGATCGGCAAGAGGGCTTGCGCAAGAGCCGGCGCATCGCCGGCCGGCACGCGGGCCGCCACGCCGTCAGGCAGCGCGCCGAACATGCCGATATCGGACGTCACCATCGCCTTGCCATGATGCAGCGCGGACAGGAAAGCTCCGCTCGAATCGATCTGGCGATAGGGAAAGGCGATGATGTCGGCCTTCGCCATATGCGCGTCGAGCCGGGGTTCGGTGAGGAAGCCGAGATCGGCGACCAGCCTGTCCGCGAAACCCGCCGCGCGCACGCGGTCCAGCAGGGGCGCTAAGTCCATGAACGGCTTTCCCGCCACCGCCAGTTCGAACCGATGGCTGGCCCGCCAGAGCGCGATGCAGGCCTCGACGAGCAGGTCGAACCCCTTATAGGCACGGATCGTGCCGAAAAAGAGGATGCGCAGGCCCGCCGCGTCAGGAACCCCAGCGAGATCGGCAGGGCCAGCAGGGGCAAGGCGCATCGGCGGATGCGGCGTCACATGGATGCGGCGAGCGTCCACGCCCTGCCCCTCCAACGCCCGGCGCGTCGTCTCGCCATGAACGATGAGCGTATCGAACTGATCCAGCAGCGCGCGATAGCCCCTACCCTGCACCGCCGCATCGGCATGATAGGCGTCGGCATTATGCACGGTGTGGACCAGCGCCGTCCTGCCCTTCAGCCGGCGCAGCATCAGGCGGTCGGCCGGCGCCAGCGGCAACCATTGCACATGCGCCACATCCGACCGCGCGAGCGCCGCCAGGCTGCCGAACGCGCAGGTCGCGCCATATTCGGCCGCCTTGACGAGGCGCAAGGCGCGCCCCTCCCCAATCCGGCCTCGCAGTGCCTCGCTGCCGCGGAAGAAGCGGGGCAGATAGCGGTAGCCCTGGGGCACAATGGCATCGGTAGGCCGCATCGGGCGCCCAAGCAGGCTGACGTCCATCCCGGCCTGCGCCAGCGCCGCGCAAAGGCTGTCGTCATACCGCCCGGTGAAAAGCGAGGGATCGACCATCGCCACCTTCATGCGCGTTTCCCGACCGTCAGTAGCCGGCGGATCGAAAGGCCATGAAGCCCGGCAACGATCAGAAGGATCATAGTGTAACAGGCGAGGAAGGCCGTATCGAACGCGTCAGGCAGCAGCAGGGCCAGCGGTACGCTCAGCAAGGA
>DATEDR010000018.1:0-13249 GCA_035281605.1 Sphingobium sp. | reverse complement strand
CGCGCTGCGCGCCAGCATGCCCATGACGATCTGCACCAGCACCAGCGCGAAGCCGACCGGCAGCGCGACGGTAACGCCCGCGCCCAGCAGCGATCCGCCGAATTCGACCAGATGCCACACCGCGTCATTGCTCAGCATCGCTCCGCCGGGGGGAAGCGCCTTGTAGCTCTGCACCACGAAGCCGGCGAGCATCAGATGCCCGTCCATGCCGAGCAGCAGGAAGGTAGCGAGAATCGAAAGGAAAGTGCCCACCGCCTGTGTCGACTGGCCCGAGGAGGGATCGACCATCGCCGCGAAATTGAGGCCCATCGTGTTGCCGATCGCCTCGCCTGCCACGAAGGCGGCGGCGTAGCCGATCTGCACGGCAAAGCCCATCGCAAGACCCGCCAGCACCTCGCCCGCGACCAGCATCACGCCCTGGAAGCTGGCGACGCCATCCTGGGGCAGCTGGATCTGCACGCTGTTGAGCGCGGCGAGCCCCAGGGCGAGCGACAGGATGAAGCGCAGCGGCAGCGGCACGGCCGGCGCGCCAAAGACGGGCGCCGCGATGAAGGCCGCGCCGGGGCGGATCATGGCGATCAGCCAGATCCACAGCTGCGTTTCCACATTCGCGAAGCCCGGCGCGATCATGGCTCCCCCTTCATTGCAGAAGGTCCGGGATGCGTTCGAATATCTCGCGCGTGAAATCGGCGATCAGCACCATGATCGATCCGCCGAACAAGGCCAGCATCGCGCCGACCACGATGATCTTGGGAATGAAGCTCAACGTCTGTTCGTTGATCGACGTCGCCGCCTGCACCATGCCGATCAGGACGCCCGCGATCAGCGCCGGGATCAGCACCGGCGCTGCGGCAAGCGCGGTGATCCACAGTGCCTGCTGGGCAAGACCCATGAAGAAATCGGCGTTTTCCATGGCTCTTACCTCACTTCCGTTCGGTTCGAGCTTGTCGAGAACATTTCACGACGACGCTTCTCGCCTGCGCTCGAAGCTGCTCGAACCGAACGAAGGATAGGGGTAGGTGAGGACTCATGTCGCGAACGACCCCGCCAGCGATCCCATCGTCAGCGCCCATCCGTCGACCAGCACGAACAGCAGCAGCTTGAAGGGCATGGAGATGATCGTGGGCGAAAGCATCATCATGCCGAGCGCCATCAACGTCGATGCCACCACCAGGTCGATGATGAGGAACGGCAGGAAAATCATGAAGCCGATCTGGAATGCGGTCTTCAGTTCGCTGGTCACGAAGGCGGGAAGCAGGATCGAGAAGGGAATATCCGCGGGCGAGCGAAATGCAGGCGCTTCGGCCATGTTCGCGAACAGCTTCAGGTCCGTCTCGCGCGTCTGCTTGGTCATGAAGCCGTGCAGCACCTTGCCCGACCGGCCAACGGCTTCCTCGATCGAGATCTGCCCCTTGCCATAGGGGTCGAAGGCCTGGGCGTTGATCTGGTCGATCGCCGGGCGCATCACGAACAGCGAGAGGAACAGCGACAGGCCGACCAGCACCTGATTGGGCGGCGTCTGCTGAAGCCCCAGCGCCTGGCGCAGCAGCGACAGCACGATGATGATCCGGGTAAAGCTGGTCATCATGAGCACGAGCGACGGCAGCACCGACAGCAGGCTCATGAGGATGAGGATCTGGAGCGACAGCGACATCGGACGCCCGTCGCCGGAGATCGCGCCCATCGCCCGGGTCAGCGCGCCGCCATTGTCGATCGGAGCCGGGGGGGCGGGAACAGCCTGGGCAAAGGCGGGCGTGGCGAAAAGCAGCACGGCGACCAACAGGGCGATCGCCGCGCCAACCATTACCCGTTCGCCCTGAGCCTGTCGAAGGGCGCGCGCATCGCTTCGTATCGCGCGTGCTTCGACGGGCTCAGTACGAACGGAACCACGATTGTCAGCGCGCACGATATGGATCGCCTTCCGCAATCTTCTCGATCCGCCCGCGCGTGACGGACAGCAGGATCTTCTTGCCCTCGAACTCCACGACGGCGAGCTTGCCGAAGGTGCCCAACGGCAACGCCTCCAGCATTTTCAGCGACCGTCCATCCTGCCCGCCGATCAGGCCCGGCTGATATTTGCGCCACAGCCACAAGGCGCCGAAGGCCATGCCGCCGACCAGCGGCAAGAGGATCAGCAGTTTGACGAAATACCAGAACATGCAAAGCGGCCCGCTATGATGGTTAATTCGGCATCCGAATCAGAAAGATGGCCGCGCAGCAAGGGAAAAGCGCAGGCGGGCGGTCAGCCGCGCCGTTCAACCCCTGCCAGCCGCGTCTCGGTGGCGGCGATGTCGACGATGCGGATGCCATAGCGGCCGTTCACCGTCACCACCTCGCCCTTGGCGATCAGCGCGCCGTTGACCATGATGTCGAGCAGGTCGTCAGCCTGACGGTCCAGTTCGACGATGCTGCCTTCGGCCAGGTCCATCACCTCGGCCAGCCGCAGCGATGTGGAGCCCACCTCCACCGACATGCGGACCGGAATGTCGGCCAGCAGCCGGAACTGGCGGTTGTTCGCCATGCGGTTCGCTCCTTCGTCGCCGAAACCGTCGATACGGGGCGCGTCGCTCATGTCACTCATTGATCGGATCCCTGTGCAAGCTTTTCAATCTGGAAGGCGGCGCGGCCGTCCTGTTCGCCGATCGAGCCATGAGCCACGATGCGGTCTCCGACGATCAGCGGCAGGCTGCGGCCGATCGTGACGGGAATGATGTCGCCGGCCTTCAACTGCATGAGGTCGGCGAGCGAAAGATTGGGGCGGGCCAGCACGGTGCGCGCCGGCAGGCGGATGTCGCGCATCCTGCCGGCAATGCGCGTCTGCCACACCGGGTCCACGCGTTCCTCGTCGACCGGACTCTTGGCGCCCATAAGCGGTTCGACCGCCCGCAGCGAAGCGAGCGGGAAAAGAAGGTCGATCGGCCATTCCTGATCGCGCGTGATGCTCAGCATGAAGCGCTGGAGGACCATCGGTTCGTTGGGCGGGGCGGCAGAAGCGAAGCCGACGCCCGTTTCACGGATGATGAGGGCGGCGTCGAGCGGCAGGATGTCGCTCCAGCTTTCCACCATGCGCGCGATCAGCGCTTCTGAAATGCGGGCGATCAGGCGATCTTCGGTGGGCGTGAACTCGCCGCGCGCGGGTAGCGGGCGGCTGCCGATGCCGCCATAGAAACAGTCGACCAAGGTCGAGATCATCGCCGCGTCCATGCGCAGCAGCATCTGACCCTTGAGCGGCGCCACGCGATAGACGCCAATGCTGGA
The DNA here is from genome assembly GCA_035281605.1 of Sphingobium sp. GTDB lineage: Bacteria > Pseudomonadota > Alphaproteobacteria > Sphingomonadales > Sphingomonadaceae > Sphingobium. The sequence goes on along the minus strand of DATEDR010000018.1, from coordinate 9,991 downwards.
GAAGGCGGGCACGCCGGCAGACCAGCCTGCGAAATCCAGCACCTGCGCATCCTGCATGGCGACATGCGGCCGCGCGCCGGAAATCGGTTCGATCAGTGCGCGAAGACGCCGGCCAAGCTTTTCGCCCAGCCGGTCGAGCCCGGACAGCATCTGCGGTGTCTGCGATTCCCCACGCCCGAAGGCGTAGGTTTGAACGTCGGTCATGTCAGTCCCCTGCCCTCGGGGTCAGGGGACTTCCCGACCTTTCAGGCATCCCTATTGAATAACGAAATTGGTAAAATAAATGTTATCGATGCCGCCATATCCGGTCTTCTGCTTCAAAACATCGTTGATCTGAGCCTTCATCCTGCCCTGAAGCTGACGCTTGCCTTCGGGCGTCGAAAGCATCGCCTCGGGTTGCTGGGCCAGCAACATCAGAAGCTGGCTGCGAATCGCCATTTCATGCGTCTTAATCGCCTCGATCACGCGCAGGTCGTAATAGGTCGACACCGCCACGGAAATCTGCGCGAAGGCGTCCGTGTCCGACATGTTCGACGTAAAGGGCGCCTGCAGCTGGAAATAGGTGGCCTGATAGGCGGCCGGATTGGCGGGCGTCGGCAGGTCGATGCCCTTGCCCGGCTTGTGGCCCGACGCATGCTCGCCGCCTCCGCCGCCATGGCCCTCGCCGCCCATGCCATGCGCCTTGGCGACCTCTTCGGCGTTCTCGCCGGCCAGGACCAATACGGGCTTGTTCGGATCTTCCTTGGGCCCTTCTTCCTTCGCGCTGAAGAAGCCGGCGGCGTAAAGCCCGCCAGCGGTGCCCACGCCACCCAGGACGAGCGCGACGACGCCAAGCAGGATGATCTTCAGGCCCCCGCCCTTCTTTTTCTTCGCCTTCTTATCGTCGCTCATCTGCTGGTCCCCCGGACATGCTCATCCATCATGCGTAGCGCGCGCGCGCAGCCTCGCTGCGGACCGGGCGCGCCAGTTCTTGGTTAAGGACGGCCGGATTGTCGGAGGATTTAGGGTCGAAACCATTATTTTGCCGCGCCTGCGATCGACCTTGCTGGCCCTGCGGCTGGTTCATGTCCTGGCTGCCATTCGACCAGGCTGCATGCGCCTGGGACGAGCTATGCTGCGATTGCTGCTGCGCGCCGTGCTGGCCCGCTCCGTCCGCCCGCGCCGCTTCCGCCACCGGCGCGCGCTCGATCTTCAGGTCGGCAATGCGCACCGCGGCGAAACCCGCGTCGATCTTCAACCGGTCGCTATCCTGCCGCAGCGCCATTTCCGCCGCCTCGCTCGCGACAGTCAGATTGACCGCTGCGCCATCGGTCCCCTGGCGGATGTCCACCTGCACGGCACCGAGCTGTTCGGCCTTGATCTGGAACCGGCCCTGCGCGCCATGGGCCGACAGCCCGGCAATGTCGCGGGCGAGGCCGTCGATCCACTGGCCGGATACGCCCATGTCGATCGCCTGCGCGCCGAGGCTGGCGGAAAGGTCGACCACCGGCGCGGCCGTGCTGACGACCTGCGGCTGCGCAGGCTGCGCTGCCTGAACCGGCGCGGATTGCGCCAGGTCGGGCGACGGCCCGCTCGGCGAAAAGATGGGCGCGGGTTCGGCGGCCGCAGCGGCTGCGGGCTGTCCCTTCTTCGCGACGGCAGAAACCTGCTCGCCCACCCGGACCTGCGCGCCGGACTGACGCGCGGCCACCTGCTCGCGCGCCAGCTGAAGCAGGGCAAGCGCTTCGGATTTCAACGGCTTGCCGTGCGAGACCGGCGCAGAAGCAGGCTCGCTGCCGCTCGGGGACGGCGCGGCCTGTTCGCCGGGTAGATTTTCCACCATGACATCGGCGGCCACGGCGCGCGCAGACGCTGCACGACCATCCTCAGCCGGGGCGGCCGGCGATGCGGCCCGACCGGGCTGCGTCGGAAGCTGGGGCGGCGAATCGGCATTCACCAGGCCTTGCTGCGGCAGTTCGGGCGCTACCGGCATTGGCGCAACAGCGACGGGGGAGGAAACCGCCTCCGGTTGCGCGGAGCCATCATTCTTCGGCGGCCGGGTCGGCATGGTTTCGGCCTGCGGCAGCGGAACGATCGTCGGCGCCGGAAGCGTCGACACAGCGAGGCTTTCCACCTTCACCTCCGGCTTGTCCTCCTTGTCGCGCGCCTTGGGCTCCTTGGCCGGCCTCGGGTCTGCCGAGGCTTCAGCCTCTACGGGCGGCGCTTCCTGCGTCTTGGTGGCCTTTGGGGGCAGAACGGGAGACGGCGGCGCTGGCACGATCGTCTCCGCCGGCGCCTCCGACAGCGTCATCTCAGCGGGCGCGATCGCCTCGTCCAACGGTCCTGCTTCGGCGCCCGCCTGCGACACGGCAGGCAAAGCGGGCTCAGCCTCCGCCATGCGCCGGACCAGACCCAACGCCCGGCCGGGCGGCAGGGAAGCAGGCGCGCCCTTGCCGGCCGCAACGGCAACCGCCAGCCCATTGGCCATGCCAGCCTTATGAGACCGGGCAGGACGGTCCTCCATGCCCGGCTCGGCAATCTCCACCGGCAGGTCAAGCGTCGGCTCGCCTTCCACGGGCGGTGTCACCTCGAAGGAAAGAACAGGCTCAGGCGCGGCCTCTCCGGCGATCCGGTCGCCCAGCATCGCGGCGAAATCCGGCGCGCCCCCATCCGCGCCGGCCGCGACCCCTTGGGGAGCGCCCGCCGCTGCGGTGGAGAAAAGCAGAGCCTTGAGGCTCGAAACCATGGTCATGTCAGACATCTCCTGTCCGCTGCATCCTGCGATAGCGCGGCAACGCCGCCAGTCTGGTCTCGCGCCATTCCTCCAGGTCCGCACGCGCGCGATCCTGGAGTTTCAGCGCGATTTCGCGATCCCGATTGGCCGCGAGGCTCAGGCCTTGCTTGACCTCAACCTTGCGGCGCGCATCGTAGAGCGCACCGTCCAGTTGCCGGCCCGCCTGTTCCAGACGGCCCGCCAACTCCTGCATCGCTGCAAAATTCGCGCCAATTGCCATGCCCTGGCTGGAAAAAAGATCGCCGCGCACTTTGCGCAGCCGTTCGGCATTGCGCTCGATCCCGTCCGCCTCGTCGCGGGCGCGAGTGGTGTCTGCCACGGCCATGGCATGCTGCACATGGCGGACGCGCAGGATGCGCTGGCGAGTCTTGAGCGCGCCCTTCATGCGCCGAACTCAGCGATCAGCGCGCCGGCGCTGGTGGGAAGGTCGATATGGCTCTTCTGATCCTGCCGGATGAACTCCAATATGTCCTGCCGGCGTTGCACCGCCTCGTCGATCACGGGATCGTTGCCCGGCCGATACGCCCCCATCAGGATGAGGTCGCGATTTTCCTCGTAGGCGGCCCAAAGACGGCGGTAGGCGGCGGCGGCGATGCGATGCTCGTCGGGCACCACATCGGCCATCACGCGCGACAGCGACTTGCCGATGTCGATGGCGGGGAAGATCGCCTGTTCCGACAGATGGCGCGACAGCACGAAATGCCCGTCGACAATGGCCCGCGCGGCGTCGACGATCGGATCGTCGGTATCGTCGCCATCGGCCAGCACGGTATAAAGCGCGGTGATCGAACCGCCGGTGCGCGAATCGACGCCGGCCCGCTCGACCAGCCGGGGGATGAGCGCGAGCGCCGAGGGCGGATAGCCCTTCATCGCTGGCGGTTCGCCAAGCGCCAGACCGATCTCGCGTTGGGCATGGGCGCAGCGGGTCAGGCTGTCGATCAGCAGCAGCACCTTCTTGCCCCGCGCGCGGAAATATTCGGCGATGGCGGTGGCGCGGGCGGCGGCGCGGAGGCGCAGCACCGGCGGATGGTCGGCGGGCACGGCAACGACGATCGACTTGTGCATCGAATTTTTAAGCTTGGTTTCCAGGAAATCGCTGACCTCCCGGCCGCGCTCCCCGATCAGGCCGGCGACGACGATGTCGGCTTCGGCGCCCGCGATCATCTGGCCCATCAGCACCGACTTGCCGACCCCGGAACCCGCGATGATGGCGATGCGCTGGCCCCGCCCGGCGGTCAGCAGCGCGTTGACGGCGCGCACGCCGAGGTCAAACGGCTCGGTGACCCGGCCACGGTCGAGCACATTGCCCTTCACGCCGTTGAGCGGCCAGCTGCCGCCAGCGATGATCGGCCCCTTGCGGTCCAACGGCTGGCCCATGGCGTCGATGACGCGGCCGATCAGGCCATCGCCCACCTGCACCATCGTCGCCTGGCTGTCCGGCTCGACCCGCGCGCCATTTTCCAGCGGCGCGTCGGCATCGAGCGGTACGAGCAAGGTCTTGTCGCCGCGAAAGCCCACGACTTCGGCGCGGCAGATGGTGCCGTCCGCCGCAATCACCCGCGCCCCTGCGCCAATCGGCTTGCGGAAGCCCGTGACCTCCAGCATGCCGGCATCATGGCTGACCAGCCGGCCGACATGGCGGGGCGCGCGGTTCTGCACCTGCATATGGTCGAACAGGCTTTCCGCCTGCTTCAGCGCGGCCTTGATCACGCCCACTCTCCCATCAGGAACGGCCTTCCATGTCGTCGAGCAGCGCGCGCAACCGCGACAGGCGCACGTCGGGACCATCCTCGACCCAGCCGTCCGCCGTTTCCAGCCGGACGCAGCCGCGATGCAGCGCCTGATCGGCGACCAGCTTCACGCCGATCGTCTCGCCTTCCAGCAGCGCGATATCTTCGGGATTGAGGTGCAGCGCGCCCTTGGCGTCATTGTCCTCGATGAAGGCGCCGACGGTGTCGCAGCGCTGGACCAGCCGCTCGATGTCGATCTCGACCTCGCCGACGATCTGCTCGACCAGCCGCACGACGGTAGCGGACAACATGGTCGACAGCATCCCGCTCGGCGCGGGGGTCAGCAGTTCGAGTGCTTCGGCCAGGCGATTGCGCGCCTCCGCCTCAGCCGCCTGCCCGTCGCCGATCACCCGGCACCCCTCGTCAAAGCCTTGCGCAAATGCTTCCATCCGCGCCTGCTCGACAATATCCTCGTCGGTCATCGCCGGCGCGGCATCGTGCATCGCAGCCCCATGAAAGCCATGGTCCTCCGCGAACAGGTTGCGAAAGCCTCCGCTCTTGACCTGGCTGACCCCGCCCAGCGGAATGCTGGACGCGTCACGGCTGCTGCTTGCGTCCCAGACCTTAAACAAAGTCGTTCCCCTTGCCGCCCAGCATGATGGTGCCGGCGTCCGCCATGCGGCGCGCGGTGGCGATGATCAGCTTCTGCGCCTCGATCACCTCGGCCAGGCGGATCGGCCCGCGTTCCTCGATCTCGTCGGCAATGGCCTGAGCGGCGCGCGCCGACATCGACCCGAAGATCTTGCCCTTGAGCATCTCGTTCGCGCCCTTGAGCGCCACGACCAGCACCGAACTGTCGATGGTCCGCATCAGCGTGCCCATATTCTTGTCGTCCATGTCGATGAGGTTGTCGAAGACGAACATCTCCTCCTCGATCGTCTGGGCGATCATCTTGTCGCGCTTGGCGACCGCCTTCATGATCCGCTGTTCATTATCCTTGCGGACATTGTTCATGATCGCGGCCGCTTCGATCGTGCCGCCGCGCTGCGACTGCGCGCCCTGTTTCTTGGCGGTGGAACCGCGCAGCAGCAGCTGTTCGAGGTCATCCAGCGCCTCGTTGGATACGGGGCCGAGCGTGGCGATGCGATAGACGATTTCTTCCTGATATTCGCCCGGCATCAATTGAAGCACGTCGGCGGCGATCGGCGCTTCCAGATGGGCGAGCACCACCGCCATGATCTGCGGATGCTCCGCCTCGATCAGCGCGGCGACTTCCTTCGCGTCCATCCACTTCAGCATTTCCAGCTGGGTCGAACGGGTCGGCGGGGTGATGCGCGCCAGGATCGTCTCGGCGCGCTCCTCGCCCAGGGCCTTGGTCATCGCGCCGCGAATATGGCGGGTGGCGCCATAGCCGATGGTGGTGCGCTTTTTCGCCTTGGTCACGAAATGGTCGAGCGCCTCATTGACTTCCTCGACCTGGACGTCGGCGACGTCATACATCGCATAGCCCAGCTGACGCACTTCATCGGGTTCCAGGCGCGAAAGGATCTGCGCGGCTTCGTCCTCGTCGAACAGCATCAGCAGGACGGCGGCAGCGGCGCTGCCCTTGATCGCCGGAGCGGTATCGGCCTCAGCCATTGTCCTTCTTCCCTTCCTTCAGAAGGTCGCGCACCACCAGGGCGGCGCGATCCGGGTCCTGCTTCACGAAATTGCGGATCAGGTCGGCGCGCTGGGCATAATCATAAGTGGACGAGATCATGTCGAGCGTGACGGCCTTGCTGCCATCCGGCGCGATCACCGCCTGACGGCCGATCTCGGTCGAAATTTCGCGGCCGATCTTCTGGCCTTCGGCAGCGGCCTGCACGCCGGCAGCTTCCTGTGCAGCCGCGCGGCGCTTGAGCAGCGGACGCCCGATCCCGAAGATCACCAGCAGTGCGACGGCCAGAGCCGAGAGGTTACGCACCAGCGGCGAGATCCAGTCGGCTTCATACCATGGCGCCTGTACTTCCTGCGCCTTTACGAAGCTGCGCGAGGACAGCGCGACGACGTCGCCGCGCGCCTGGTCGAAGCCGACCGCGCCCTTGACCAGCGCTTCGAGCGCCGCGATTTCCTGGGGCGAACGGGGCTTGCCGTCGGCGCCATTGTCGAGTGCGACCGCGACGGACAAGCGCTTGACCGTGCCGATCGCGTCCTTGGTCACCGACACTTCGCGGCCGAGTTCAAAGCTGCGGTTGAAGGTTTCTTCGGTCTTCATCGGCGCGCTGGCCGGGGTCGCAGGCTGGGTCGCCTGGCTACCCTGGCTCACGGCCTGTCCATTGGGATTGGTCTGGGTGACGGTCGGATTGACCGGCGCCTGATTGCTGAGCGCGCCGGGAACGCCGCCCGCCTCGCCGCCAGCGCCCTGCCCGCGCGGGTCGGACGCCCATGTGCCCTGCTCGGTGCGCAGACGGGCTTCGTCCTGCGGGAAGCTTTCGCGGGTCGCCTGGCGCTCGGCGAAGTTCAGTTCCGCACGCACCTCGGTCGAGAATTTGCCGTCACCCAAAATGGGGGTCAGCAGCGCGATCACCGACTGGCGATAGCGGTCCTCGATCTTGGTCTGGACCGCCAACTGGCGATCATCGGCAGCATTGCCGTCATTGTTGCTCAGCAGCCGGCCATTCTGGTCGACCAGAGAAATCTGGTCAGGTGCCAGTTCCGGCACCGACGACGCGACCAGATGGACGATCGCGCTCACCTGCGCGTCGGTCAGCGTACGGCCCGAAGCCAGCCGCAGCATGATCGAGGCAGAAGGCTTGCTCCGTTCGCGCAGGAAGACGCTGGGCGGTTCGATCGCGAGGTGGACCTTGGCGCTCTCGACGCTGTCGATCGCCTCGATCGTGCGGGCGAGGTCCATTTCGCGCGCCGACCGCAGCTTTTCGCCCTCGACGGCGCGCGATGCGCCCATGGGCAGGCTGTCGATCATGCTGTTGCCGTCGGGCGCGCTCTTGGGCAGGCCCTGGGCGGCGAGCATCATCTTCGCCTTGAAATAATCATTCTCGGCCACGGTCATCGCGCCCGAATTGTCGAACTCGTAGGCGAGGCCATTCTGGTCCAGCACCTGCGCCACCGCCGACTTGTCGGCATCGGGCAGGCCGCGGAACAGGTCGCGCTGCGGCGGTTCGCGCAGGGCGAGCCAGGCAGCGCCCGCCGTCGCGACGACACCGAGCAGGCCGAGCAGCGGCAGGCTTTTCGCCACCGCAGGCTGCTTGATGAAGCCGGTGACGCGCGCCTTCAGCGCATCCGCGCCGCCAAAAGCTGGGCCGCTGGTGGCGGGGAGAGCGGCAGCGCCGCCGACATTGGTGGAAAGTGCGTTCTCGCTCATATTACACCGGCATGCTCATGATGTCCTTGTAGGCGGACAGGAGTTTGTTGCGGACCTGGAGGGTCGCTTCGAAGCTGACCGACGCCTGCTGCTTGGCCAGCATGACGGCGGCGATGTCGGTCGTTTCGCCGCGTTCGAAGGCGGAAGCCGCCTCGCCCGCCTGCGCCTGCAGACCGTTGACCTGGTTCAGCGCGCTGTTGAGCGCATCGGTAAAGCCGCCGGGCTTGGTGCCCTCGGCCCCGCCGATGCCGCCGGCGCCGCCGGTCGATCCGGTCTGGGCGACGTCGCGCAGGGCGGCGTTCTTCTGGAGGATGGCGTTGCGGATCGCCATCACGCTGTCAGTCGGGGAAATGCCGGTCATGCCTTACCTCCCTCAAGCCGCTGCAAGTTCGCGCATCTCGGCGAGCCGGTAGCGCAGAGTGCGTTCGGAAATGCCGAGCTTGGCGGCGGCGGCGGCGCGGTGGCCGTCCGTCGCGCGCAGCGCGGCGCGGATCGCGTCCAGCTTCGACTGGCGGGCGACATCACGCAGGCGGACCGGCTCGGCAGCCGGAGCAGGCTCGGCGCCCACGATGCGCAATTGCGGCGCGCCGGCAATATGCAGGTCGTCGGCGTCGATCCGCTCCCCATCCCGCAGCACGATCGCGCGCTGGAGCACATTGCCCAGTTCGCGGGCGTTGCCCGGCCAGACATGATCAGCGAGCTTGGAAAGCGCGGCGCCGGTCGGCCAGACGAACTCATTGTGACGCAGCAGCATGGCGGCGGCGATCGCGGTCACGTCGCCCGGACGCTCGGCCAGCGGGCGCAGCTCCAGCGGCATGACATTGAGGCGCCAGTAAAGATCCTCGCGAAAGCGCCCGGCCGCGACTTCGGCGGCGAGGTTGCGGTTGCAGGCCGTGATGATGCGGACATTGACCGGCACCGGGTGGGTCGCGCCCACGGGCAGTATCTCGCCTTCCTGCAATGCCCGCAGCAGCTTCGCCTGGAGCGCCAGCGGCAGCTCGGCAATCTCGTCGAGGAACAGCGTGCCGCCGTCCGCCGCCAGGAACAGGCCGTCCGACGCAGCAGCAGCGCCAGTGAAGCTGCCCTTCTTGTGACCGAACAGCATCGCTTCCATCATGGTTTCGGGCAGCGCAGCGCAGTTCACCGCGATGAAGTCGCGCGTCACGCGACCCGACTGGGCGTGCAGGAAGCGCGCCATGCCTTCCTTGCCGGTGCCGGTGTCGCCCTGGATCAGGACCGTGGCGTCGCTGCGGGCGACCCGGCCGGCCAGCGTCATCAGGCGGGTGCTCGCCGCATCGCCGACTGCCGGAACCAAGGCCGGACGCGCCAGCTCGGCGATCAGCGCGAAGGCAAAGCCCATATCTTCCAGACCGAAGGCGACGCGCGCCGGCAGACCGTTGGCAGCGGGGACCAGCGACGGCGCGCCGTCCACCAGATTGATCAGAATGTCGCGGTGCGTGGCATGGCCGATCTCGGTAGCCAGCAGCACGCGCCGATTATCTCTTTCAGCGCCGTCGCGCTCTCGCGGGCTCTGGGCGTCCACGACGCGCACCATATAGAAGGCGTTTTCGAGCCAATGCTGCAGGCCCGGAACGAGCGCACAAACTCCACGGCTCACGTCAAGCGATGACATGAAAGTCCCCAGTCCACCTATGGCCGGTTTGTGCCCCCGCACGCCCCAACCCCCTTCGATGGTTCCCAAATGCCGGTTCGCGGTTATGATTTGGTTAATGCGGCAGTTACCTTGCCGGAAAGCGGCAATTTTTTTCCGCAAGCAGGCGGCAGGCCTCCCACGCCCCTAACATCGCATTCGGAAAAGTCGCAGATTTCCGTGCTTTTTTCACTTTTTTCAAAAAAATCGACGCCGGCCCTAAAAGCTTTTTTCGCCGCGCCGTTATCCCCTTTCGGGGCCGCAAGCAGCCCAGATGGCAGCGACCTGATGTTAATAGAAGGGAATTCATCATGACTGTTATCGGAACCAACTCCTCCGCTCTGCGCGCCGCCAATGCTTCGGCTCTCGCCGGCAAGTCGCTGAGCACCGCGATGGAGCGCCTGTCGAGCGGCAAGCGCATCAACAGCGCCAAGGACGACGCCGCCGGCCTCGCCATCTCCTCGCAGATGACCTCG
>DATEDR010000017.1:0-2432 GCA_035281605.1 Sphingobium sp. | reverse complement strand
GGATGCCCGGACCTGCTTTTCCGATGATCCGTTCGTCTCAGGGGACGCGCCGCCCCACATCTGCGATGAGCCGAAAAATCACCCGCGAGAAAATCAAGGGAAAATTTACGGCCCAATCGAAGCGCTTGAACGAATCAGCTTTGCGGTCGGAAAGCGAATCAGCCGAACAGCAGCCAGCCGATCGCGCCGAGCGCGACGAGCAGCACAGCCGGACCCGCCCATCGCGACAGGCGCTGAATGCCCGCCTCCGCATGCTCGTAGGATAGATGCCGCCTTCGCGGGCCCTGGCTCGGCTGATCGGCTTCACAGCCCGGAACGGCGTCATGGCGCGGCGTGCGCAATTCCGCCGTTCCGGAGCTCTTGTCCTGCGGTTGAGGTGACAGGTCGATCATCTGCAAATGCCCCGGAGCGTCCATTTGCGCTCGATCCAAGTAAAATAGCGTGCGACGCCAAAAATAGAAGGGCTGTGGGGCATTTTATCGCCGGATCGGACGAGTAATCAGCACGAAGGCGGTGGCGGCAATTCGTCGCCATCCCTCCAGCCAAGTCGCTGATCCCGATAGCCAGCGGACGGATTAGTCACGGGCTGCGCCTGCCGGTCTCCTCTTATCCTTCGGCGCTGATCACGCCTCGGCGGATCTGATCGAGTTCAATACTTTCAAACAACGCTTGAAAATTGCCATTGCCGAAGCCTTCATTTCCCTTGCGCTGGATGATCTCAAAGAAGATCGGGCCGAACATGGGTTCGGTAAAGATCTGCAGCAGAATCCCTTCGCCCGTTTCGACGCTCCCGTCGATCAGGATGCGGTTCTTCTTCAGCCTGTCCAGATCTTCGCCATGGCCCGGCACCCGATTGTCGACCAGTTCATAATAGGTGTCGATCGTGTCCTGAAGCTGTACGCCCCGCGTGCGCAGCTTTTCGACCGTCTGATAGATATCGTCGGTCGTGAGCGCGAGATGTTGGATGCCCTCGCCATGATAGTCGCGGATGAACTCCTCGATCTGGCTCTTGTCGTCCTGGCTTTCGTTGAGGGGGATGCGGATCGCGTGGTCGGGCGCGATCATGGCCTGGCTGAACAATCCGGTCGCCTTGCCCTTGATGTCGAAATATTTCTGCTCCTCGAAGCCGAACAGCGTCTGATAGAAATGGCTCCACACGCGCATTTGCCCGCGCCGCACATTATGGGTGAGGTGGTCCAGCAGGTCGAGCCCAACGCCGTTCCGGGCCTCCGCCGCGCGCCAGCCGGGGAATTCCGCCCAGTCGGCATAGGGGTCTTCGCCATCCTTGACGAAATAAAGATAGGAACCGCCGATCCCCTGGATCACGGTGTCGTCTTCTTCGGTCGCCTTGGCGCCATGGTCCAGCGCCCAGCGCAACGCGGCCTGCGGGTCGGCCACGCGAAAAGCCATGGCGCTGGCCGAAGGGCCATGCTCGCCCCGGAAGGCGGCAACGCGCCCGGCCTCGTCGCGATTGAGCATCAGATTGATGCCGCCTTGCTTGTAACGGGTGACGTTCTTCGTCGGATGGCGATGCGTGGGGGTGAAGCCCAGTTGCTCGAACCGGGCGCCCATGGCCGCTGGATCGGGCGAGGTGAACTCGACAAATTCAAAGCCGTTGAGGCCGAGCGGATTGTCGGGTGTCGTCGTCATCGCTGCGTCCTTTCTCAAATCCCGGGGTCCGACGCGCGCAAATGCGCGTAGGCCTGCGTGCCACGCGTGAACAACCGGTCGGTGGGCAGGATGCTGTCGACCTCCAGGTCGCTTTCCGCCTTCAGTTCGGCATAGAGCGGTGCCAGGTCGGCGCGTTCCGTCTGGCGCAGCAGATCTTCGAAACTGTCAATCACGAAGTAGCTCTGCTGAAAGTCGTCGATCCGGTATTTGGTTCGCATCACGCGCTTCAGGTCGAAGCCGATGCGGTTGGGGGAAGGATCATCGAGCGCGAAGATCGATTCCGCATGCGACGACACGATCCCGGCGCCATAGAGTTTCAGCGCGTCTTCCTGATGGATCAGTCCGAATTCGACCGTGTACCAATAGAGCCGCGCCAGACGTTCGATCGCGCCCAGCGCATCGGCCTTCAGCCCGCCTTCGCCATAGGCCTGCATATAATCGGCAAAGACGGGGTGCGCGAGCAGTGGCACATGGCCGAACACGTCATGAAAGACATCCGGTTCCTCGAGATAATCGAGTTGCTCGGGCGTGCGGATGAACCGCCCCGCGACGAAGCGCCGGTTCGCGAGATGTTCGAAGAATATGCGGTCGGGCACCAGGCCGGGCACGGCCACGACCTGCCAACCTGTGCGCTTCATCAAACGTTCCGACAGTTCCTCGAAGTCGGGGATGCCCGGTTTGGTGAGCCGCAGCACATCAAGTCCTTCGATGAATTCAGCGACGGCGCGGCCCGGCAGCATGGTAGCCTGCCGCTCGAACAG
>DATEDR010000016.1:0-11764 GCA_035281605.1 Sphingobium sp. | reverse complement strand
GTGTCGCCGTCCAGGAAAGGCAGATGCGGGATCAGGCTTTCATCGGCCTTGTCCTCATCCCCCATCCAGATCCAGACGCAGCTGTGGCGTTCGACCACCGGATAGGAGCGGATCTTCACATTCTTCGGCGTGGCGCCATAGGGATTCTTGATGCACAAGCCTGTCTTGTCGAACATCAGGCCGTGATAGCCGCACTGGATATTGCCATCCACGATCCGGCCGCGTCCCAGCGGCGCCATGCGGTGCGGGCAAATATCGGCGAGCGCCTTGACCGTGCCGTTCTCGTCCCGGAACAGAACCACCGGCTCGTCCAGATATCGGCGGGACAATATCTGCCCCTGAACGATCTCGCTGCCCCAGGCGGCAGTATACCATGTGTTGCGGAGATATTTCATGCGCGCATCCTCTGGGCACTGAATTTTTGACTTCTGAGGACGCAATCTACCCGGCAGCCGCGCATCCCTCTATCCGGATTATGAGGGCAAATATCCAGATTTCGCTCAGCGCGGCAGGAAGGCAGGCCTTATCCGCCGCCCGTCCTGAGCAGGCTCAGCGCATCGGCGATGCGCGCGACGCCGGTGCGCAACTCTTCGTCCGAAGCGGCGCAGGAAATCCGGAACGCTGCATCATCGCCGAACGCGCTTCCCGGCACGACGGCGACGGCGGCCTGAGTCAGAAAATATTCGCCCAGATCATCGCTGTTCTTGATCTTCTGCCCGTCAATATAGGCGCTCGCATCGGGGAATATGTAGAAGGCTCCCTGCGGGTCGTTGACCTTGAGGCCCGGTATCTCCAGCAGCAAGTCGCGCACCATCGCCTTGCGCCGCTCATAGACGTCGCGCATATGATGGCTTTCGGAAAGATCGCCATCCAGCGCGGTTTGCAGCGCGACTTGGGTCACGGCATTGGGGCCCGACGTGAACTGCCCCTGCACTTTGGTGACCGCGGCGGCGATCCATTCCGGCGCGGCGAGATAGCCGAGCCGCCAGCCGGTCATGGCGAAGCCCTTGGACAGGCCATTGACGGTGATGGTCCGCTCCCACATGCCCGGCAGGCTGGCGAAGCTGACATGCTCCGCGCCGCCGAAGATGATATGTTCGTAGATCTCGTCGGAAATCACGTACAGGTCGGGATGCCGGGCGACGATCGCGGCGATCGCCTCCAGCTCCTCCCTTGAATAGACCGCGCCGGTCGGATTGGACGGGCTGTTGATCAGCATGACCTTGGTCCGATCGGTGATCGCGGCTTCCAGCTGCGCCGGCGACACCTTGAAATCGGCCTCGATGCCGCATTTGACGATTCGCGGCACGCCGCCGGCCATCTTCACCATTTCGGTATAGGACACCCAGAAAGGCGCGAGCAGGATCACCTCGTCGCCCGGATTGATCAGCGCCAGGCAGGCATTCATGATGCTCTGCTTCGCGCCGGTCGACAGCACGATCTGGGCGGGGCTGTATTCCAGCCCGTTTTCGCGGCGCAGCTTTTCGCACACCGCCTTGCGGCTTTCCATTATGCCGTTCACCGGCGTGTAGCGCGTATAGCCCTGGTCCAGCGCGTCCTTGGCGGCCTGCCTGATCCGCTCGGGCGTGTCGAAATCCGGCTCGCCTACCGTCAGGCTGATGATGTTCTTGCCCTCCGCCTGCAGGTCGCGCGCCAGCTGCGCCATCTTGAGCGTTGCAGCTTCCTCCATCTGGAGGACGCGGTCGGCTAATTTCGTCATCGGCAAAAACCTTAGCAGAAGTGGAGCCCCGCCCCTGCGCCATGGGCGCTGAGCAGGCTCATCAGGAAGGAGTTGAACGTCTCATCGCCCGTCACCGCGCCCTTGCGCGCCGGGTTGTAGCGCCGGGTGCTGACATGAAAGCCGTTGGGACCATGCACGTCGATGACCTGCGAATGCGCGTCGTCCTCCTTCTGGGCGATCAGCCGGCATGTCATCGCGTCGGGGTCGAGCGACGCCGCCGCCAGCCACAGGCAGGTCATGGTATTGACGTTGTTGGGCGCCAGTTCCGCCAGTTCCCCGATCGACCCTTCATAGAGGGTCACCGCCTCGCGATTGCCGCTATCGGCCTTGTAGGCGGCCACCGCGTCTGCGAGCCGGCCCTTGAGGTTGAGCGAATCCACATGGAATTCCATCGTCACGCTCAATCCTTCGAGCCGCCCGGACCGGTCCATCTTGACGATGTCCTGCACGCCCCAGCCGGCACCCGTCGGCACGAAAATCCGACGTCCGCTCGCCCTCGCCGCGTCGATCAGGCCGGAGGCGACGGCACGGTCGGCCAACGCCGTGACACTGGTGATCAGATAATCTGCATGGCGCAGGAAAAGCGCGCCCGACTGCTTGCTGATGTCAGGGTGCGACGCTTCGACGATCAGGTCGACGCCGCCGGGATTCCGCTCCAGATAATCCGCAAATGCCTGATCGACGTCACCCGTCAGGCAGGGTACGCCCGGCACGTCCGCGCCCTCGAACTTCTCCGGCGATCGGTTCCACAGGAAGGCCAGTTCCATGATCGAACTGACGGCGGGATCCTTGGCGATCTTGTCGGCCAGATAGCGGCCGAGGCGGCCATAACCGACTATCGCGACTTTGCGTCTGGCTTGGGTCATGGTGCGACCAATCAAACTCCTTTGATCGGGAGCGGCACGCTCGCCCTGCCTCCCAACGCTGCCCGTGGATCGACGCCGTAGCACCGGCGTCGGCCGTCGCAGCGATCCGTACCAGCTAGGCGCTTTTGGCGCGGACGGAAAGCGATAGGCGCATCCATTTTCTCACGATGTGGGGGATTCGGATACGATCGCCATCTTTCCCGAAAGCCGCTGCTCCAGCGAGCGCGCGCAGGCCAGCAGTCCGGCCGGCGGCTCGGTGAAATTTTCAGCCGCACCGATTCTCGAAACCGAAATGGCCGCGATCACCTCGCCCCGGAAGCGTACCGGCACCGCGACGCAGCACAACCGCTCGTCGATTTCCCGCCGATCGAAGCCATAGCCGTCCGCCGCGACTTCCTTCAGCAGTTCGGCCAGCCGGCCGGGGTCGGTTATCGTGTTCGCCGTCAACGCGACGAAGCCGCCGCCGGACAGATAGGCCGCAAGCCGCTCGACCGGCAGGTGCGCCAGCAACACCTTGCCGATGGCGGAACAATAGGCTTCGAGCTGGCTGTCCTCCTGGGTGAACATCGATCGCGGGCCGATGCTTTCCTTGACGATATAATGCACCATGCTGGCTTCGTCGGCCCATACGCCGAGATGGGTCGTCAGCTTCGTTTCCCGCGCCAGCTTGCGCAGCAGGGGGCGCGCCGCGGCGGCCACCACCTTGTTTCTCTGCTCCGGCGCCACGCGTCCGGGAAAGGCCAGGCCGGCAAGATACCGCCCCCGTCCGACCCGGACGAGCAGCCCCATCCGCTCCAGCAGCCCGGCCATGCGATTGGCGGTGGAATAGGGCAAGCCCATGATTTCGGCATGCTCCGCGAGCGACCGCTGCCCCCCATCCTCGATGATCGCGAACATCAAGGTCAGGGCGCGCTCGATCGCGGCAGTCCCGGTCGACAGCGGGCTATGCTTCATATTCTCACCATGTAAGAGATTTCACGCGAATACATTGGTCAGTCAAGCCGGTTTGATTTATTCTCCACTTCAGCTTCCACTGGCCGCCCCATCGCGGCGCCAGGCGCGAACGATCTTTTTGCAAAGGCATGACGATGAAAACAAAGGTGGCCATCATCGGATCGGGCAATATCGGCACCGACCTGATGATCAAGATCATGCGGCTGTCGTCCACTTTGGAAGTCGGCGCCTTCGTCGGCATCGATCCGGAGTCGGACGGGCTGAAACGGGCAGCCCGCATGGGTGTCGCGACGACGGCGGAGGGCCTGGAGGGCCTGGTCGCCATGCCCGAGTTCAAGGACATAGAGATCGTGTTCGACGCGACCTCGGCGGGCGCGCACAAGCATCACGACGAAGTGCTGCGCTCTCACGGCAAGGTGGTGGTCGACCTGACCCCTGCCGCGATCGGTCCCTATACCATTCCCCCCGTCAATGGCGACGCGCATCTCGACGAAAGCAACGTCAACATGGTCACCTGCGGCGGCCAGGCGACCATTCCCATCGTCGCCGCGATCAACCGGGTCGCGAAGGTGCATTATGGCGAGATCGTCGCGTCGATCGCGTCGAAGTCCGCTGGTCCCGGCACCCGCGCCAATATCGACGAGTTCACCGAAACCACCAGCCGCGCCATCGTCGAGGTCGGCGGCGCGACCCGTGGTAAGGCAATCATAGTCCTCAACCCGGCCGAACCGCCGCTCATCATGCGCGACACCGTCTACTGCCTGACGGAGGACGGGGACCGCGACGCCATCGCCGCCTCGGTCGAGGCGATGGTGAAGGAAGTCCAGGCCTATGTGCCGGGCTACCGCCTGAAGCAGAAGGTTCAGTTCGAGCATATCGGCTCGAACAAGCCGCTGCGCATCCCCGAAATGGGCGGCGAATTCACTGGCCTCAAAGTCGCGGTGTTCCTGGAGGTAGAGGGCGCCGCGCACTATCTTCCCGCTTATGCGGGCAATCTCGACATCATGACGTCCGCCGCCCTGCGCACCGCGGAAAAGATCGCGCTTCGGCGCCGCGAGAGGATCGCAGCATGACCTTCAATCCGCTGACCAGCAAGCTCTACATCCAGGACGTCACCCTGCGCGACGGGATGCACGCCATCCGCCATCAATATGGCATCGACCATGTGAAGGCGATCGCCAAGGCGCTCGACGCAGCGAAGGTCGACGCGATCGAGGTCGCCCATG
Source organism: Sphingobium sp. (assembly GCA_035281605.1). Lineage (GTDB taxonomy): Bacteria > Pseudomonadota > Alphaproteobacteria > Sphingomonadales > Sphingomonadaceae > Sphingobium. The sequence goes on along the minus strand of DATEDR010000016.1, from coordinate 6,977 downwards.
GCGACGGCCTGTCGGGTTCGTCCTTCAACTACGGCTTTGGCGCGCACACCGATTGGGACTGGATCGGCGCGGTTGCCGAAGTGCTCGAACACAGCATCCTGACGACGCTGCTGCTGCCGGGCATCGGCACCGTGCACGACCTGAAACATGCCTATGAAATGGGCGTGCGGTCGGTCCGGGTGGCGACGCACTGCACCGAAGCGGACGTGTCGAAGCAGCATATCGAATATGCGCGTTCGCTGGGCATGGACGTCTCCGGCTTCCTGATGATGAGCCATATGGCCGAGCCCGACGCGCTGGCTGCGCAGGCCAAGCTGATGGAAGATTATGGCGCGCATTGCGTCTATGTGACGGACTCGGGTGGCGCGCTGACGATGGACGCCTATGCCGCGCGGCTGCAGGCCTATGACCGCGTGCTGAAGCCCGAAACGCAGCGCGGGGTCCATGCGCATCACAATCTGTCGCTCGGCGTCGCCAACTCCCTCGTCGCTGTCCAGAACGGCGCGGTGCGCGTCGATGCCAGCCTGGCAGGCATGGGCGCGGGCGCCGGCAATGCGCCGCTGGAGGTGTTCATTGCCGCGGCCGACACCTATGGCTGGCAGCATGGCACGGACCTGTTCGCGCTGATGGACGCCGCCGAGGAGCTGGTCCGTCCGCTCCAGGACCGGCCCGTTCGCGTCGATCGCGAGACGCTGAGCCTTGGCTATGCGGGCGTCTACTCCAGCTTCCTGCGGCACGCGGAAAATGCCGCTGCCCAATATGGGCTGGATACCCGCACGATCCTGATCGAACTCGGCCGCCGCAAGATGGTCGGCGGTCAGGAGGACATGATCGTCGACGTCGCGCTGGACCTGGTAAAGCAGTCGGCGTGATGGGATCGGGGGCGCTCCGTTGCGGGCGTCCCCGTCGCCAAGCCCCGATTGACGCGCTTTTGCCGCTGTGAGACCATCGCAATGATTTTGCTCCCGAGCGCAAATGCGAAGGACAGCCGGTCCCGGTCGTAGGAGGATGGTGCACCTTGCTTCCTTTGGCGAATTATAAACTCGTTGAATCCCAGGACATCGCCTCTTTCGGCTCCTTCGTTCGGAGCGAACTGGGCGATGCCAGTTTCACGCGCGTTCGCTCAACGGATCAGTTCGACGCCCATTTCCATGCCTACCCCCTCGATCTGGGCGGGGTCTATTTCGTCGAATATGGCTCCAGCGTCATCATCGAGCCCTATCATCAGGGCATTTACACGGTCCACATCCCCCTGGACTGCGAGGCGCGCATTTCGGTGGGAACGAAGAAATATGTCTCGACGCCCGAACAGGCTTCGCTGCTGCAGCCGGGCGACAGATCGTCCATCGTCATCGGCGGCGGCACCCAGCATCTCATCCTGAAAATCGATGCCGGCGCCGCCCGGAGGATATTGCGCGGCTCCATCGACCGCGTACCGGTGACGCCCATCCATTTCGACCACAGCATGGACCTGACGAAGGCGTGCGGCAGGATCTTCCACCAGACGCTGCTGTTGATGGTGGACGCGATCGACGCCGCGGACCGATCTTCGCCGGTCGCGCTCAAGGAGTTCGAGGACCTGCTCCTCAGCCAGCTGCTGATGGCGCAGCCCAACAATTATTCGGATGAACTGCATTTCCGCAGCCCATCCAGGGTACCGGCGGAAATCCTGCGGGCGGTCGACTTCATTCAACGCAACGCGCATGAATCCCTTACCATCGACGATATCGCCGACGCCGCCGGCGTTCGCTCGCGAAGCCTGCAGGAAGGCTTTCGGCAGACCTATGACATGACGCCCATGGAGTTTCTCCGCGAAGTGCGGTTGAACCATGTGCGTTCGGCCTTGCTGGAAGCGGATCATCGGCGAACCACCGTCACCCAGATCGCCTTCGACTGGGGTTTTCAGCATCTTGGCCGCTTTTCCAGCCAGTATCGGCACCGTTTCGGCGAGACGCCGCTGCAGACACTCAAGTCGACCAATGGGGATGCCAGCCTGAAGGATCGGCATCCCGCGCCTTTCGTCAGGCAGTAGCCCACCGACGGCCGATGCCCTGAAACGGGCGACCCTGACTGGCCGGAGCGGAACCGCGCCCCTTCCCCAGCCAGTGCGCGCGCCCACGGCGCGGTACGCGGCGCCGACGGACGGCGATTTCGACGGTCGGCAAAGCCCGTGCGCCATTATCGGTTTTTGCCATAGCACGACACTGATTCAATGCGTCGCGATCCGCGCAATTCTTGATAGGATCGGCCCCGCACAGCAGGATCGTGGCCCCGATTGTCCGAGGCGATTCCACGTCACTTTCCACGCGATAGTCATCACTTGAACTTCATCCAGCGACATCGGAGTTGTCTATGAGCGCAGTCAATCTGGAAACCCTTCTGAAGCAGCATGGCGACCCCGTCAGCATGCTTCGCAACTCGCAACTCGGGGCCTATGTCTATCCCGTCGTCGCGCCGGAATTTTCCAACTGGCGCAGCGAACAGTGGGCGTGGCGCAACACCGCGGTCCTGTTCGACCAGTCGCACCACATGGTCGACCTCTACATCCGCGGCAAGGACGCGCTGAAGCTGATCTCCGACACGGCCGTCAACTCGGTCGCCAACTTCAAGGTCGACCAGGCCAAGCAATATGTCGCCACGACGCCCTACGGCCATGTCATCGGCGACAGCATCCTGTTCCACCTGTCGCCGGAAGAATTCGTGTCCGTGGGCCGCGCGCCCGTTCACAACTGGCTGCAATATCATGCCGCCACCGGTGGCTATGACGTCGAAATCGTCAAGGACGACCGCTCGCCGGCCCGGCCCATGGGCAAGCCCGTCAAGCGCATCTGCTGGCGTTACCAGATTCAGGGCCCCAAGGCCTGGCAGGTGATCGAAAAGCTGAACGGCGGCCCGGTCGAGCAGATCAAGTTCTTCAACATGAGCACCATCAAGATCGCCGGCCGCGACGTTCGCGTGCTGCGCCACGGCATGGCGGGCGCGCCCGGCCTCGAGCTGTGGGGCCCCTATGAAGAGCGCGACGAAATTCGCGACGCCATTCTGGAAGCCGGCAAGGAATTCGGGCTGGTCCCGGTCGGGTCGCGCACCTATCCGTCGAACACCCTGGAATCGGGTTGGATCCCCTCGCCGCTGCCGGGCATCTACACCGGCGACAAGATGAAGGGCTATCGCGAATGGCTGGGCGCCGACACCTATGAAGCCTCGGGCTCGATCGGCGGCAGCTTCGTTTCGGACAATATCGAGGATTATTACGTCAATCCTTACGAAATCGGCTATGGCACGTTCGTGAAGTTCGACCACGACTTCCACGGCCGCGAAGCGCTCGAAGCTCTGGACAAGTCGGCCCTGCGCCGCAAGGTGACGCTGGCCTGGCACCCGGAGGACATGGCGAAGATTTTTGCTTCGCTGTTCAACCCGGATGAAGACAATTACAAGTTCTTCGACCTTCCCATCGCCAACTATGCCTCGTCCAACTATGACGCGGTGCTCGATGCCAAGGGCAATGTCGCCGGCCTGTCCATGTTCACCGGCTATAGCTGGAACGAACGGACCGCGCTGTCGCTTGCGACGGTCGATCCCAGCATCCAGATCGGCGACGAAGTCACCGTGTTGTGGGGCGAACCCAATGGCGGCACCAGCAAGACGACGGTTGAAAAGCATCGTCAGCTGGCCGTTCGCGCAATCGTCAGCCCCGTGCCCTACTCCAGGCTGGCCCGCGAGGAATATGAAGGCGGTTGGCGCGTGCGCACCGGCGCCTGAACCAACCCCTCCTCGTTCTGAGCGGTCCTGGCCGCCTGCCCCGCGCCGCCTCCCGGCGCGGGGTATTTTTTCGTCTTCGTTCTGGCGAGCCGGACCTGTCGAGAGGGCTGAGGCACGGGGCGGCCCACCTGCTATCGGCGGACGTGATGGCACGTTGCGCGGAAAATCTATTGTTCAGACGCGCGGTCTGATGATCTTGTCCGGACCCGATTTGCGGCGACGAAGATCAAGGGTGACAGCATGCAACGGAGGTCGTTGTGATCGTAGAAAATGAAGTTCAGTTGACCGACTCGGTCATTCACGAAATGCGCAACACGCAGGATGCCCGCGGCCGTGAGGTTCTGGAATCCATGGTGCGCCACCTGCATAATTTCGCGCGCGAAGTACGCCTCACTGAAAAGGAGTTCGATATCGGCCTCCGCGCCATCGCCAAAATGGGGCAGATGACAAACGCCAGCCATAACGAAGTCCGTCTGATGGCCGGATCGTTGGGGCTATCGATGCTGATCTGCCTGATCAACAATGCGGAGACCGGGACCGCCGACACCTCGGCCAATCTGTTGGGCCCCTTCTGGCGTGCCAATCCGCCCGTGACCCCCAATGGCGGTTCGATCGTCCGGTCGGAAACCGGCGGCGTGCCCATGTTCTTCACCGGCACCGTCGTCGATTCCAGCGGCAATCCGGTCGCCGGCGCCGAAGTCGATGTCTGGCAGACCTCGCCGGTCGGCCTTTATGAAAATCAGGATGCGAACCAGGCCGACTGGAACCTGCGCGGGAAGTTCATTACCGACGAAAACGGCGTCTTCGCCTATCGCAGCATCAAGCCGACCGGCTACCCGATCCCGACGGACGGGCCCGTGGGCGATTTCCTTCGGTTCCAGAACCGCTCGCCGTTCCGGCCGGCTCATCTGCACGCGCTCATCTACAAGCCCGGCTTCAAGACGATCGCGTCGGAACTCTATACCGCTGACGATCCGGCGATCGATACCGACACGCAGTTCGGGGTCACCCGGCCGCTGATGGTCGAATATACCGAACATAATGACGAACCGGCGCCCGCGCCCGACGTCACCGGCACCTGGTATTCTCTTGACCATCGGTTCGTGCTGGAACCTGGCGAAGCCTTCCTCCCCGTGCCGCCCATCTCGGGCAAGGCGACGAAAGAACCCGCCACCGCCGCCTGATCTCCGGACCAGGCCGGCGCCCCGGTTCGGCTGATGCTGGACCGGGGCCGGACGCGGTTTGGGACGATGGTTGCGGTTGGAGCCGAATGGACTATCATCCCCGCTGTTAGAGGATAGATCCTGGATGATTTGATGGACCGGTTGGAAAATTGGGCGACTGTGCGGCATTTCCGGCTGGTCATTGCGCTTTGCGAACATGGAACCCTTCTTCACGCGGCGCACTCGCTTAACCTGGCGCAGCCGACCGCGAGCAAGCTGCTTCAGGACCTTGAAGGGTCGATCGGCGCGCAGCTATTCGCCCGCACCCGCCGCGGCGTGGTGCCGACCGAACTGGGCAAGGCCTTCGCCAGCCACTGCCGCATGATGCTCTCGCAGCTCAATCAGGTTTCCGAAGCGATCGACGCCATGGGAAAGGGGCAGGTTGGCCGCGTCGTCGTCGGATCGCTGCTGACCGGGTCCAGCTATCTGTTGCCCGCCGCCATCGCCAATGTCTGGACGCGCGCGCCGACCATTCGCGTCAAGATCGTGGAAGGGGTCAATTCGGAACTACTGCCCCGGCTTTTTTCCGGCGAGGTCGATTTCCTTATCGGCCGGCTCACCGACATCAGCACCACGGCCCCGGTGATACAGGAATCCCTCTTCAGCGAGGACGCGTTCCTGGTCGGGCGAAGGGGCCACCCGCTCGGGCTGGACCAGTCCGTCACGCTTGAAACGTTGGCCCGGCAGCGATGGATGCTTCCTCCGCCGGGCACCACGATGCGCGATCAGTTCGAACAGATATTCCGCGATGGCGGCGTGCTGCCTCCGCCGGCCGCGGTCGAAACGACGTCCTTCATCACCAGCCTGTGGTTGCTGAGACGAAGCGATGTGCTGGGCATATTGCCGCGTTCCGTGCTGGAAGACCCCGCTTATGCCAGGGAGCTTCAGACGATCGCTGCGGCCAAGAGGCTCGTCCTGGCGCGGATCGGCATTTCCAGGCTGGCCGGCGTCGAACTGAACCCGGCCGCGAAAATCCTGGTCGAGGAATTGCGGCGGATCATGACCGACCAGATGACCGAGCCGCATCTGATCGAAGAGCAGGTCTGAGTCGCCCCCGGGTCGCGCATTGGCGGCGCCCGCCCGCGCCCAGGCCTTCAGCTATCCGTCATTCCGAACTCAGGCGTCAACGAAGGTCTATTGTCCCCACCCGGTCAGCAATTAACATTCGGACCGACCGGCTAGCTGGAGCGGCAGCTCCTGAAGGTAGCCGTGAGGAAACAGTGTCACGACAAGGACTGGTGGATGGTCAAGGAAGCGGAAGTCATAGAAGGTCTCGCCAAGCCAAGGGGACGTTTTCCGCATTATCGCCGCGCCGGGGACTTCATCTTCGTCTCCGCCATCAGCAGCCGGCGGACGGACAACAGCTTCGTCGGCGTGGACGTCGACGGCAATGGGGTGAAGACATATGACGTCGGGGCGCAGACCCGCGGCGTTCTGGAGAATATCGAGCGCGTGCTGGAAACCGCCGGCTCCAGCCTTGCGGACGTGGTGGACGTCACGGCCTTTCTTCTGAACATGGCCGACTTCCCCCAATATAATGAGGTCTACGGCTCCTTCTTCACCGAAAATGGGCCGGCGCGCACGACCGTCGCGGTGCGGGAATTGCCGCATCCCGACATTCAGATCGAGATCAAGGTGACCGCCTACAAACCGGTCGCCGAATAGGGGACCTTAGTTCTACTCTTCGTCCATAGGCGCACCGCCATGGATGCGATATCGTCAGTCGTTGTTCGAGCCGCTGACGATCGAGAACGAGATAATTGAAGCTTCCGCGCGGCCCTGGAAACGGTCGAGCCGCTCGCGAGGTCTTCCTTGATGAAGGATGCAATCATGCCGGTCGACGCGCCCAGTCTGGAAATCGATCCTTTCAGCGAGGATTGGATGCGTGATCCCTATCCGCATCACCAGCGCCTGCGGGACGCGGGACCCATCTTCTGGATCCCGCGATATGAATGTTTCGGCATGGCGCGCCATGCGGAGGTGTCCGCCGCGCTG
>DATEDR010000015.1:0-8488 GCA_035281605.1 Sphingobium sp. | reverse complement strand
GGCCACCTCATGCGCGGGCAGTTCGGCGGTGATCGCGCGGCTGCGCGCGCTCGGCGCGAAATCCGCATCCTTGTCCTCGACCAGCCGGGCGAAGATCGGGCGGTGGCCTTCGTCTATGCCGAGCAGCACATGGTCTTCGGGCCGGGCGGCCGCTTCGGGCGAGGCGTTCAGCAGGGAGCCGTCCTCCCAGACGGGGTCGAGGCCATCCAAGACCAGGACGCGGGCGGCGGGAGAAGCGAGCGCCCGCGCGACCGCTTCGGGATCGGTGCGGATATGGTCGGCCCGGTCCAGCCGTCCGCCGGCATAGCCCAGTTGAGGGAAGGAGGTGTCAGGGCCGTGCATGAACTGCGCTCTCTTTCATTGCTGCTTCCGCCGCCCGGCGAAAAAGGGTGGGCAGGCCCGCTTCGTCCATCCGGGCCAGCGGCCACCATTCCCCCTCGCCCGGCGGCACGCTGTCCTGCGGCACATGCGCCACATGCACCGAGAGGGCGAGCGAGAAATGGGTGAAGACGTGCTGGACGGGCTCATCGAGCCGGCTCCAGCGCGCGGGGAGAGGCGGCGTGGGATCGGGCCCGGCGCTCCAGTCGGAGGAGGGCAGCGCGCGCATCCCGCCCAGCAGCCCCTTGTCCGGGCGGCGGACCAGCCAGACATGGGCGTCGGGACGCTGGATCCACCAGCTGTGGCCGGCGCGCCGGGGCTTGGCCTTCTTCGCCGCCTTGACCGGGAAGGCGGCGGGATCGGCGGTGCGGACCGCGGCGCAATCGCTTCGCAGCGGGCAGATGCCGCAGGCTGGGTTGCGGGCTGTGCAGATCGTCGCGCCAAGGTCCATCATCGCCTGGGCGAAGTCTCCGGCGCGCGCATCGGGGGTGATTCGATCGGTCGCGGCGCGGATCGAGGGCCGGGCCGCCGGCAGCGGCGTCGCGATCGCAAAGAGGCGGGCGACGACGCGCTCGACATTGGCGTCGACGACCACGGCACGGCGACCGAAGGCGATCGCGGCGACGGCGGCGGCGGTATAGGCGCCCACCCCAGGTAGAGCGCGCAGCCCCTCCTCCGTGTCGGGGAAGGCGCCGCCATGGTCATGGGCGACGGCGCGGGCGCAGGCGAGCAGGTTGCGGGCTCTGGCATAATAGCCAAGCCCGGCCCAGGCCGCCATGACGTCGGCATCCGCCGCATCGGCGAGCGCCTCGACGCTCGGCCATCGGTCGGTGAACGCCGCGAAATAGGGGATGACCGCGGCGACGGTCGTCTGCTGGAGCATGACTTCGGAGAGCCAGACGCGATAGGGATCGGCCGCATTGGCGCCAGGACGCGCGCGCCAGGGCAGGCGGCGGGCATGGACGTCATAATGCGCCAGAAGATCTTCCGCGATTTGTCGGGGGTTGCTCTCGACGGGCATGGCTGCCCTATGCCATTAAGAGGGCGATGACGGAACGCCCTGCAACGCCCAAAATGAAAAGCCGGTCAAAAGAAGCGGCGGAGCGTCCGCGCGTCGGCGGGCCGCGCCAGATCGCCGACCTGATGCCGCAGATCGGCGCGGCGGCGTTTCGCAAGTTCGGATTCGTGCAATCGAGCATCGTCACGCGATGGGCGGAAATCGTAGGCGCCCATTATGCCGGCATCTCCGCGCCCGAATCGATCCGCTTCCCGGTGGGGAAGAAGGCGGGCGGAACGTTGCAGCTGACCGTGATGAGCGGTCATGCGCCGATGATCCAGCATGTGCTGCCCGACATCATCGAACGGGTGAACCGCTTTTTCGGCTATGCCGCCGTCGCGAAGGTTTCGATGAAGCAGGGGGAGGTCCATGCCTCCGCCCCCGCGCGCCGGCCGCCGCCGAGCATGTTGAAGCCCGTGCCGACCGACCTGGGCGAGTCGCTGCGCGACATTGGCGACCCGGAATTGCGCGCGGTGCTCGAATCGCTCGCGCAGGGGCTTGCCAATTCCGGCGGCGTGCCCAAGATCGGCTGAGTTTCTGCGCCCCTCGCGGGCGACGTTTCACTGGACGATTGCATGAAGATACTTCGCCTGGCCTTCTTCGCCCTCCTTCCCCTCCTTGCGCTGTCGCCCGCCGCCTTTGCCGCGCCAAAGGTCGACTGGACCAGCCGCGTCGCCCTGTCTCCGGTCGGCGGACATGTGATGGGCAGCCCCGCCGCCCCCACCAAGCTGGTCGAATATGTGAGCTACACCTGTTCCCACTGCGCCCATTTCGTCGGCGAGGCGAGCGGGCCGCTGAAGACCGGCTATGTCAGGGGCGGCAAGGTGAGCGTCGAGGTGCGCAACGCCGTGCGCGACAAATATGACCTGGCCGCCGCCCTGCTGGCGCGCTGCGGCGGGCCGCGGCGCTTCTTTGGCAACCACGAGGCGCTGTTCGCGAACCAGGGCGCGTGGATGGAGATGCTGCAAGCCTATGATGCGGGCGCGGCCAAGCCATCGGAACAACTGGCCGCGCTGCGCGACATCGGCCGCAACACCGGGCTCTACGCCTTGATGGGCAAGCGCGGCTTCACCCCGGCGCACCTTGACGCCTGCGTCAACGATCCGGTGGCGATGAAGCAGATATTGGCCATGACCGACGAGGCGTGGAACAAGGTAAAGATTGAAGGGACGCCGAGCTTCACCGTCAACGGCAGCCGGACCGGCGGTTCGACCTGGGCAACGTTGCGCGACGCATTGCCCACGGCCGCCCGCTGAACTAAACCCCTGATTCATACGCCCGACAACGGAGCCCCAGACACGTGAAAGCCCTTTCCGGACTTGCCCTCATCGCCCTGTCGCTCACCCTGTCCGCTTGCGGAAAGACGGAGGAGAACAGCACCGCCGCCGCCGAGCCGGTCGCCGCCGTCGCCGCGCCGGCGGGCACCAGCTGGTCCACCACAGTCGCGCAGACGGCCGACGGATTCGTCATGGGCAATCCGCAGGCCAAGGTGAAGCTGGTCGAGTTCGCGTCCTACACCTGCAGCCATTGCCGCGACTTCGCCGCCGAAGCGTCGGAAGAGATCCGCAAGATCGTCGACACCGGCAAGATGAGCTATGAATTGCGCAATTTCATCCGCGATCCGATCGACATGTCGACCGCGCTGCTCGCCCGCTGCGGCGGCAAGGACGTCTATTATCCGATCAGCGACCAGTTCTTCGCCAACCAGAATGCGATGTTCGAGAAGGCGCAGGCGCTGGGCGACGCGAAATATCAGCAGTTGATGAGCGCGGCACCGGCGGAACGGTTCGGCAGGCTGGCGCAAGCCGTGGGGCTGGTGGACTTCGCCAAGCAGCGCGGCATCGCCGAGGATCAGGCGAAACAGTGCCTGGCCGACAGCGCCGCCGCCGAGAAGCTGGCCAAGGGCGTGGAAACGGCAAGCCAGCAATATAAGATAGAGGGCACGCCGACCTTCGTCCTGGACGGCACGGTGGTCAAGGATACGGCGAACTGGGCGACGTTGCAGCCCAAGTTGAAGCAGGCGGGTCTGTGATCGGGAGCTGAGTCATTGGTCTGGGGGGGGCTGACATCGTCGAGACAGCGTCCCGCTAGGGGGTCGAGACAGCGTCCCGCTGGGGGGTCGAGACAGCGTCCCGGTGGGGGGTCGAGACAGCGTCCCGTTGAGGACGGAGCGGCGCCGCGCCGTGCCGGGCTTGCCGCATGCAGATAAGGCGGCTCAAGCTTTCCGGCTTCAAGAGTTTCGTCGATCCGACCGAGTTGCGCATCGAACCGGGCCTGACCGGGATCGTCGGGCCCAATGGCTGCGGCAAGTCGAACCTGCTGGAAGCCATCCGCTGGGTCATGGGCGAATCCAGCGCCAAATCGATGCGCGGCGGCGGCATGGAGGATGTGATCTTCGCGGGCACCTCCACCCGCCCGCAGCGCGATTTCGCCGAAGTTTCGCTGCTGACCATCCAGGAACAGGGCGAACTGTTCAACGCGGTCGAGGTGGGCGCCGACGGCGAACTGGAAGTCACCCGACGGATAGAGCGCGGCGCGGGCAGCGCCTATCGGGCCAATGGCCGCGACGTCCGGGCGAAGGATGTCGCGCTGGTCTTCGCCGATGCCGCCACCGGCCCGCACAGCCCCGCGCTGGTGAGTCAGGGCCGGATCGCCGCCGTCATCGCCGCCCGCCCCCAGGAACGGCGCGCGATGCTGGAGGAGGCCGCCGGCATTTCCGGCCTGCACGTCCGCCGTAGGGACGCCGAACAGAAGCTGCGCGCGGCGGAAGCCAATCTGGTGCGGCTCGATGAGATAGTGTCGGACATGGAGGCGCGCGCCAACAGCCTGCGGCGGCAGGCCAAGGCGGCGGAGCGCTATATCCGCCTGTCCGAGCAGATCCGGGTAGCCGAGGGGCGCGTGATCTTTTCCCGCTGGCGCGAAGCGGCCGCGAGCGCGGACGCCGCGCGGGCGGAGGCCATGGAGGCGGAAGAGGCGGTCGCCGCCGCGCAGGAGGCCCAGGTGGCAGCCGCCACCCATGCCCGTGCGGCAACGGACGCGCTGGCGCTGAGGCGGGCGGCGGCGCAGGTGGCGCGCGACGAGGTCAGCGAGACCGGGCACAGGCTGGCGGCGCTGACGGCCGAGCGGGACGGTGTCGTGCGACGGCTGCATGACCTGGCGCAACAGGCCGATCGGCTGGAAGAAGACCGGGCGCGCGAAGGCACGCTCGCCAATGATGCCGCCGAAGCGATCGCCCGGCTGTCGGACGAGATCGCGACCCTGAAAAAGCGGATCGCCGAAACGGAAACGGTTCGGCCGGATTTCGCCGGCCGGCTTGCCAAGGCGGAGAGCGCGGCGCGCGACGCCGAACTGGAGCTGGCCCGGGCGATGGCGCGGCAGGCCGGCGAACAGGCCGAGCTTAGGGTTGCGGAGGCAGCGCTGGCCGCCGCGCGCGGCCGACTGGAGCGGGCCGAGCGGGACGTGGCGCGGCTGGAGAACGAAGCCGGGGCGCTTCCCGACGCAGAGCCGCTTCAGGCCAAACGGGTCGACGCCCTGGCGGCGCAGGAGGAAGCCGTGGCCGCGCGGGATGCCGCCGACGCGACAATCCGGGAGGCCGATGCCGCGCGGCGATTCGCCGCCGAGGATCGCGCCGGGGCGGAGGCGGCGCTGGCGTCCGCGCGGGCGGCGTTGGCGGCGCTCGACAGCGAGGCGGCGGCGCTGAAGAGCGCCATTGATGGCGGGGCTGACGGGCGCGCGCGGGCGCTCGACCGATTGAAGGCGGCCCCGGGTTATGAGCGGGCGCTGGCGGCGGCGCTGGGCGATGATCTGGAAGCGCCGATCGGAAGCGAGGGCAAGCGGCGCTGGGCGGGCGCAGAAGCCCTGGCCGCCGATCCGGCGCTACCCCCAGGCTGCACGGCGCTGGCCGCGCATGTCAGCGCGCCGTCCGAACTGGCCCGCCGGCTGGCGCAGATCGCGGTGGCGGAGAAGGACGAGGACCAGCCGCTCGCGGTGGGCCAGCGGCTGGTGACGAAAGACGGCGGGCTGCGGCGCTGGGACGGCTATGTCGCGGCAGAGGGCGGCGCGGCGGCGGCGGAGCGGCTGATCCGGCTGAACCGGCTGGACGCGATCGCGGCCGCCCGGCCGGCGGCGGAGGCGGACCTGCTGGACGCAAAGGCGGCGCAGGATGCGGCCTCGGCCCGCGAGGGAGAGGCGGCGCAGGCCGTCGGCGAAGGGCGGGCGCAGGCGTCCGCCGCGGAGCAGAGGTTGCGGGCCGCGCAGCGCGCTGCGGATGAGGCGGCGACGGCGCTCGACCGGTTGAGCGGCAAGCGCGAGGCGATCGAGGAACGGCTGGTGGAGGCGCGGGCCGATCTGGCCGCCGCGCAGGGGGAGCATGACCAGGCGCTGGCGGCGCGCGGCGCCGTGCCGGAGGGGGCGGATACGCGGCGGCTGGTCGCGTCCCTCGCCCAGGCGAGCGAACAGGCGCGGCAGGCGGTCAGCCAGTTGCAGGCGGATCAGGCGCTGGCCGACCGGGCGCTGGCGGGCGATCGCGAGCGGTTGGCGTCGGCCGATGCCGAGGCCAAGGGCTGGCGCGGGCGCGCGGGCGAAGCGGCGAAGCGGATCGCGGCGATGGTCGATCGCGGCGAGGCTGTCGCAAAGGAGCGGGATGCGATTGCCGGGGAGCCCGATCGGCTGGCCGAGGCGATCGCCGACTTCACGCAACGCAGCGGCACGCTGGCCGAAGCGGCGGAGGCTGCGCGGCAGGCGGAAAGCGAGGCGGAAACGGCTCTTCGCCTGGCGGAGGGACGCGCCGCGCAGGCGGGCGAGAGTCTGGCGCAGGCGCGCGAACGGCGGGCGACGGCGATTGCGCGGGCTGAGGCGGCCGACGAAAGGCGCGCCGAAACCAACCGGCTTTCGGGCGAACGGTTCGAATGCCCGCCGCCCGTGCTGCCGGAAAAGCTGGGCTTTTCGAGCGCGGATATCCGCCTGGCGCAGACCGAACAGGGCGAGCTTGACCGCCTGTCGGCAGAGCGCGAACGGATCGGCCCGGTCAATCTGGTCGCGGCGCAGGAACTGGAGGAGTTGGAGGCGACGCAGGCGACGAGCCGCGCCGAAAGCGAGGAGCTGACCCAGGCGATCAATCGGCTGCGCGGGTCGATCGGCAGTCTGAACCGCGAGGGGCGGCAGCGGCTGCTCGCCGCATTCGAGGCGGTCGACGGCCATTTCCGGCGGCTGTTCACGACCCTGTTCAACGGCGGCCAGGCGCATCTGGAACTGATCGACAGCGACGATCCGCTGGAGGCGGGGCTGGAGATCATGGCGCAGCCGCCGGGCAAGAAGCTGGCGGCGCTGACCCTGTTGTCCGGGGGAGAGCAGGCGCTGACGGCGGTGGCGCTGATCTTTGGGCTGTTCCTGACCAATCCGGCGCCGATCTGCGTGCTGGACGAGGTCGACGCGCCGCTGGACGACGCTAATGTCGAGCGCTTTTGCGACCTGCTGGACGTCATGGTGGGGCAGACCGACACGCGCTACCTGATCGTCAGCCATAATGCGGTCACGATGGCGCGCATGCACCGGCTGTTCGGCGTCACCATGGTGGAGCGCGGCGTGAGCCGGCTGGTGTCGGTCAATCTGGGCGGCGCGGAGGCTTTGCTGGCGGCGGAGTGACCACCCTCAGCCGCGCCATTTCAGCCGGCGGAACAGGCCATGGCGGCCCACCGGCTCGAGCATTTCGCCCGGTCCTTCGGGATCCAGTATCTCATTGTCGGCCAGCCAGGCCTGAACGTCGTTCAAATTGGGCGTGACATAAGGGCGCAGGGTGCGGCCGGGCTTGTCGCGCAGCTCCTCTATCCCCGCGACCAGGCCGCGCTCGGCCAGCACGGCGGCGACGCGTTCGGCGGGCAGGTCGAGATGCTCGGCGATGAGGTCGTCGCGAATGGCGCGGATGGACGCTTCGCGGCCGGCATTGGCGGTCAGCGCCGCGTCGAGGGTCACGTCGCATTCGGTGTCGAGCCGCATCGAGCGGTTGTTCATGTTCGAGGAGCCGACGCGCAGCACGCGGTCGTCGACGACCAATATCTTGGCGTGGACGTAGATCGGATCGCCGCGGACCGTGAAGGGATGGTAGACCCGCAGCTTGCCGTGCGTGTCCCGGGCGCGCAACGCCTCGATCAGCCGGGCGCGGGCGGTGTCCATCGCCTGTTGTTCGAGCCAGCCGTCCGCCTGCTCGGGATTGATGATGACGATGTCGGGCCCGTCCGGATCGCCCAGCCGCGCGGCGATGGCTTCAGCGATCTTGCGGGACGCGAAATATTGGCTTTCGGCATAGATGGTCCGCCGGGCCGACGCGATCTGGTTGATGTAGAGGCGCTCGATCTCGAGCAAGGGCTGTTGATCTTCCATCTCGGGCGCGGAGCGGGAAATGGCGATGTCGACATTTTCGAACTGAACCGGCAGCGCGTCGGGCCAGCAGTCATGCTCGCCCTCGATCGGCTGCAGCGCCTCGCCGCCTGCCCCCACCCAGCGGGCGCGGGCGTGATGGCCCAGCGCCGCCGCGACATCGCCCTGCAACGCTGTGGTCGCATCGTGCCAGGGACCGTAGGGCGACCCATCGGGATGCTTGCGCGCGGGGTCCTCGTCGCGATGATGGCGCGTGTCCCAACGGTCGGCGGTCATGTCGATGCCGCCGCAAAAGGCGAAGCAGTCGTCGATCACGACGATTTTCTGATGATGCGACGCGGCGGGCGGATGGTGGCTGTCCAGCTTCACATGGATGCGCTTGTGCGCCATCCATTTGACGGTGGTGTAGAGATTGGCCGGCTTGACCATCGACTTCATGGCGCCGACATCCCAGCGGAGCAAATAGATCTCCAGATCGGGCTTTTCCTCGACCAGCCAACTGATGAAATCGCCGATGATGACCGGCGCGCCGTCCTTCGCCACTTCCTCGCGGATCAGGCTGATGCCGGCGTCGAAATCCCAGCCGATCAGCATGATGCGGCGCTTCGCCTTCAGCATCGCGGCGCGCGCGTGACGGAAATAGCAATCGGCGTCGATGATGGTGCTGGCCCTGGCAGC
>DATEDR010000014.1:0-2637 GCA_035281605.1 Sphingobium sp. | reverse complement strand
GGAATAATCATAGGAGAAGGCGGCTGCGTTGAGTGTCAGCTTGCGATCCAGCGCCTGCGCCTTGATGCCCACTTCATAGGCATCGATCCCCTCCGGCAGAAAGGCCGTGGAGCCGCCAAAGGCATTGAAGCCGCCGCTCTTGAACCCCTGGCTATAGCTTGCATAGGCCATGAAATCCCGGCTGGGCTGGAACGTCAGCACAACGCGCGGCGAAAAATCCGTGAACTTCTCCCGCGCATCAACGTCCGCCGGCGCGGCCAGCTCCGAGCCGGCGGGAAAGGCCACCGGTCCGGGCGGGTCGAACGGCAATATGGTCGCCACAAGGAAGGAGCGCGTGAAATGCTTGCGTTCCTCGCTGTAGCGGCCGCCGAGCGTCAGCGACAAACTGTCCGTGAACTTGTAGGTGGCGTTGCCGAAAAAGGCGAAGGCTTCGGTCGTCTGGTCCGCCTTGAACGTCGCCGCCGTCCCCGCTCCGCCCGGGCCTGCGAGGCGATTGAAGATGGTGAAGGGCCCGAAACCCAGATGTTCCTCGAAGTAGATGCCCCCGGCCACCCAATCGATAGGACCGCTCGATCCGGCGAGCCGCATTTCGTGCGACCACTGCCATTCGAACTGCTTGCCGCCATTGTCCCCGACATTGCTGATTTCTCCCGTCACGAAGGCGGGCGTCGGTGGATTGACGGAGGTTCCATCGGAGTCAAGTTGCCCCCGCACGCGCCAGTCGCGGTAATTGGTGATGGACGTCAGCGTCGCCCAATCGAACACCTGGTCTGCCTGCAAGGTGGCCGAGCGGCCCTTCGTGCGAGTGAAGGTCTCGACATTGAGCGCAAAGCGCCGGTCCTTCAGCAGCTCCTTCAGATCGGACCGCACGGTATAGGGCAATACCACATTGCTTCCGGCCGGGTTGGTGACTTCGTCGCGGAGGTTGCTCACGTCGGAGACGGCGAGCAGGGCCGGGTGAGAGTTCTGATCCGAATATTCGCCGATGAGCTTCAGCGTAAGATGATCCGTCGGTTCCGCCTGAAGCGTACCGCGCACGAGCACATCGCGGCTGCCGCCGATATGCGATCCGTCGAAATTGCGGGCCCAGCCATTATAATTGGAATAGCCCGCCGCAAGCCGCGCGAGGACACGTCCTTCACCGTCCAGCGGCCCGGAGATGGCGCCCCGAACGCGGAAATCGCGATAGCTGCCGGCACTGCCCTCGATATAGCCGTAGAGATCCTTGGTCGGCGCTCCCGACTTCAGCAGCACCGCGCCTGCGGACGAATTGCGGCCATAAAGCGTGCCTTGCGGTCCCCGCAGCACCTCGACGCTCTCGACATCGACCAGATCGAGCGAGGCATAGCGCGGGCGGCTGACCACGGCGCCGTCGAAATAGACCGCCACCGGCTCGTCGGCGAACACATTACCGCCGCCATTTGCACCGCCCACGCCCCTGAGGCTGAGCGGCGCGGCGCCATAGTTGGAGTTCGCCGCGACCGAGAAGCCGGGAACGGCAGCGCTCAGATCCTCGAGCGAGCGGACATGGGCGTCCTGCAATGCCTCGCCGCTGACCGCCGATACAGAGATCGGCACGTCCTGAAGCCGCTGCGAGCGGAACTGCGCGGTGACGATGATGTCACCGACGTCTGCCGCTGGCGGCGACGCTTCGGCTGGCGCGGCAGGCGGGTTTTCCGCCGCAGTTTGAGCTTGCACCTGTGCCGCGCTGGCGCACAGCAGGGCTACCCCGGCCACGGACGTGGCCAAGCGAATCTTTCCAAGCATCTCTATTCCCCTATGTTGTGGCGAAACCTGTGTCCGGCCCGCCGTTGGTGGGCTGGTTCAGCCCGCTTCCTTCCAGATCCCCCATTGATCGAGAACGTCGAGCGTAATGCTGATGTGGCTGGCCATCATGCTGACAGCGGTGTCTATGTCCCTGGCCAGCACTGTTTCGACAAGGTCCACATGCTCGCGTTCGTGGACGTCGAAATCGATCGGAATACGGTACAGCAACTGGCGATAGCGCGAATGCTGCACCAGCAAGCGTTCCTGAATTTTCTCGATCCGGGGCGACCCGCTGCCCGAAATGAGCGCGCGATGCAGCCCGTCATGCGCCGCCTGCCAGGCCTGAAGACGAACCGGATCGGATGTATCGAGATTGCGGCTGGTCTGCCGATAGACGTGCAGAGCCGATACGAGCGAGGATTCCCAGGCAATATCCCCTCGCTCCATCGCGCGGCGCAGCGCCGCAGTCTCGATTGCCGCCCGGGCGAAGGCGATGTCGGCCAGGTCCTCCCGGCTGAGCGCAGGGACGCGGAACCCCTTGTTGCTTTCAAGGCTGACCAGCCCCTCCGCATAGAGGCGCGACAGCGCTTCGCGCACCGGCGACATTCCCGCACCATAGCGCTCCGCCAGCTTCTCCATCTGGAGACGGCCGCCCGGTGGGTGAACGCCGTTCACCAGATCAGCCCGTAGAGCGAGTTCCACATTATCCGCTAGAGTTGTCACACATCCTCCACTTGTTCGAATCATATGTATATTTTCGAAAATGTGCAAGAGCCTGGAAAATTGTTCTCCCTGATGGCCCTCACGCGAACATTTACGGGACTTGACACAAATGGTGCTGCGGCACGGTCAGGCCGGGAAATGCCGCCT
>DATEDR010000013.1:0-3256 GCA_035281605.1 Sphingobium sp. | reverse complement strand
TCCTCCCACTGGTCGGGCGCTTCCAGCGTCGCCTTCACCAGCCGAAAATTGGGATGGCTGTCGTTGGTGCGGATGTAGAGCGTGCCTTCATGCTCATCGACCTCATATTCGCGTCCGGGCTTGCGCGGCGCGACAAGCAGCGGCTCTGCCAGCGGATTGTCGGCGGGCAGCAGCCACGCCTCGGTCGTGACATGATCGCCGGTCGCGATGACGATCCATTTTTCCGAGGATGTGAGGCCGACCGACACGCGGAAGCCCTCGTCATCCTCGTGAAACAGCTCGACGTCGCTGTCCACCGGTTGGCCCAGCCAGTGGAGGCGCGCATTGTCGGTGCGCCACTGGTCATTGGCGATGCCGTAGAGAAGGCCCTTGTTATCGCTGGTCCAGACCAGCGAGGATAGCGTGTTGGGGATGATCTCCGGCAGCAGTTCGCCGGTGAAAAGATCCTTGATCCGCGCTTCGAACCGCTCCGAACCGTTATTGTCGATCGCATAGACAAGGTAGCGGCCATCCGGACTGACCGACAGCGCGCCCAGGCGGAAATAGTCATGGCCCTCCGCCAGCGCGGGCTCGTCCAGGATCAGCTGGTCCTCGCTGCCGTCCATCTTGGCGGCAACGGGCCGGCGATACCATTTGCGATACTGCCCCCCGATCTCGAACGCCCGCCAATAGACATAGTCGCCGTCCTTCTGTGGGACGGACTTGTCGTCTTCCTTGATGCGGCCCTTCATTTCCTGGAACAACTGGTCGGTCAGCGCCTTGCGCGGCGCCATCGCGCTTTCGAAGAACGCATTCTCCGCCTCCAGATAGGCCAGCACATCCTTGTCCTTCACCTCCGGATAGCCCGGATCGCGCAGCCAGGCCCAGGGATCCTCCACCGTGACGCCATGACGCGTGAAGCTGAACGGGCGGCGGGCGGCGGCCGGGATAGGGAGCGATGGCGTGTTGGAAGCGGTCATTCAGGGTTCCGTGCTGTTGGCGGCGCGCTGGCATAAGCGCGCCTGCCTGCTTATGTTGGCGGCGACGTGCCCCGCGCAAGGGGCGATGTGATCCAAGGGAATGTCGATGTCCACCTATGAAGACCGTCTGAAGGCCCTGCGCGCGCAACTGGTGCGGGAACGGTTGGACGGTTTCGTCGTGCCGCTGACCGACGAGCATATGAGCGAATATGTCGGCGCCTATGCGCAGCGGCTGGCGTGGCTGACGGGATTCCAGGGTTCGGCGGGCAGCGCGGTGGTGCTGCCTCAGGAAGCGGCCATCTTCGTCGACGGCCGCTATACGCTGCAGGTGCGCGAGCAGGTCGACGCAGAGTATTGGCAGTATGAAAGCGTGCCGCAAACCTCCGTCGCGGCGTGGCTCGGCACCCATGCGCCGCAGGGCGCGCGGATCGGCTATGACCCTTGGCTGCACACTCGCGCCTGGGTGAAGGCGGCGGGCGAGGCGCTGGCGCAGCGAGGAGCCGAACTGGTGGCCGTGGACGGCAATCCCGTCGACGCGATCTGGCCGGACCGTCCGGCCCCCAGCAACGCCAGGCTGGTGGCGCATGAAGACCGCTATGCCGGGCAGGGCGCGGCGGAAAAACGGCAGGCGATGGCGGACTGGCTGATCGCGACCCATGCCGATGCGGTTGTGCTGTCGGCGCTCGATTCGATCGCCTGGACGTTCAACATCCGGGGCAAGGACGTGGATCGTACGCCGGTCGCGCTCGCCTATGCGATCGTCCATGCGGATGCGACGGCGGACCTTTATGTCGCGCCGGAAAAGATCGACGATACAGTGATCCAGCATCTGGGCAACGCCGTGCGCGTGCAGCCGCGGGACGCCTTCGCCGATGCGCTGGCCGGCTTTGCCGGAAAGACGGTCGCGGCCGATCCGGAACGGGCGGTGGCCGCGATCTTCGAGGCGCTGGAAGCGGGCGGTGCCAGGGTGCTGGCGCTGCGGGATCCGGCGGTGCTGCCCAAGGCGATCAAGAACGCGCAGGAGATTGCCGGACACAAGGCTGCGCAGGCTCGCGACGGGGCGGCGCTGTCCCGCTTCCTGCATTGGATCGCGGTCGAAGCGCCTAAAGGCGGCGTCGATGAACTGGGCGCGGCGGCGAAGCTGGAGGCATTCCGTCGGGAGACGGGTCTGCTGGAGGACCTGTCCTTCGACACGATCAGCGGGGCGGGGCCCAACGGCGCGGTCGTCCATTATCGCGTCGACGCCGGGACCAATCGCAGGATCGAGCCGGGATCGCTGTATCTGGTCGATTCGGGCGGCCAGTATCGCGACGGGACGACTGACGTCACGCGGACGGTCGCTATCGGGGTGCCCAGCGCCGAGATGAAGCACCGTTTCACCCTGGTGCTGAAGGGGCATATCGCCCTCGCCCGTGCCCAGTTCCCTCGCGGCACGCGGGGCGGGCAGCTGGACGTGCTGGCGCGGCAATATCTGTGGGCCGAAGGGCTGGATTACGCCCATGGCACGGGACATGGCGTCGGCAGTTTCCTGTCAGTGCATGAAGGCCCGCAGCGGATCGCCACCTTTGGCGGCGGCGACGAACCGCTGCAGCCGGGCATGATCCTGTCCAACGAGCCGGGCTATTACAAGGCGGGCGAATATGGGATCCGCATCGAGAATCTGGTGTTGGTCGAGCCGCGCGCGGTGCCGGGCGCTGAACGGGAGATGCTGGGCTTCGAAACGCTGACCTTCGCGCCGATCGATCGCCATGCGATCGCGGTGGAGGCGCTGACGGACGTGGAACGGCAATGGCTGGACGCCTATCACGCCAAGGTATTAGACGTGGTCGGGCCACAGCTTGAAGGGCAGGCCCTGGCATGGCTGAAGGCGGCGTGCGCGCCGCTATAGGGCTGGAGGGATAGATCGGGCGCAATCAGGCGCCCCTAATCGACCTCCCCTTTCCTGTCTTTCTCCGGAGGCGCCGCTTCGCCCGTTCCGGCCCGCGCCTGCGCCTTGCGGCGGCGCAGATTGTCGCGCAGCGCCTGCGCCAGCCTTTCCTTGCGATCGTCCTGCCCACTTGTCATGGGCGCGCCTTAGCCAAAATGCGCGCCCTCTCGCAAGCCGCCTTGACAAGCGGGGCGGGCACCGCCATAGGCCCGGCTCTCTTCGCCCTACAGGGCGCGGAAAATGATAAAGTGCTGCCGTAGCTCAGTGGTAGAGCGCATCCTTGGTAAGGCTGAGGTCGTGAGTTCAATCCTCACCGGCAGCACCATTTTCCTTTCTTCCTCCGAAATAATCGGCCTCCTCAGGCCTGTGG
>DATEDR010000012.1:0-5646 GCA_035281605.1 Sphingobium sp. | reverse complement strand
AAAATGATGACCAGGCTCACGCCTCGAACAGGGCGCGCAGTCCGGGGCTTGCGCGATCCAACAGCGAACGGCCAAGCGCTTCGGCGGCGTCCAGCGCCCCCCGCTCGATCGCGATCCCGTCGGCAACGGTTTCGCGCCCGTCGGGGCTCACGATCTCGGCGCGGAGGTGAATCTTGCCATCCACCAATTGTCCCAGCGCGGCGATCGGCGAATGGCAGGTCCCGCCCAGCCCCTTGAGCACCGCGCGCTCCGCCAAGACGCAATCGACCGTGTCGGCATCGCTGATGGTCGCCAGCAGGTCGAGCATCGCCCGGTTTGCGCTCAGCGTCTCGATCCCGACCGCGCCTTGCGACGGCGCGGGCAGCATGACGTCAAGCGGGATCGTCCTCCCCACCTCGCCGCGCCCCAGCCGATCGAGCCCGGCCGCCGCCAGCAGCGTCGCATGCGCCTCGCCCGCCGCCAGCTTGGCGAGCCGGGTCGCGACATTGCCCCGGAACAGCACGACCTGCGCGTCGGGCCGCATCCGCTTCACCTGCGCGGCGCGGCGCGGCGAGCTGGACCCTATCACCGGGTCAGGCGGCAGCGCCGCGAAGCTGTCAGCGCCCACCAGCCGGTCGCGCACATCGGCGCGCGGCAGCATCGCGGCGATGCGGATGGATTCGGGCCGCAGCGTCTCCACATCCTTCATCGAATGGACCGCGAAATCGATCTCGCCAGCCAGCAGCGCCCGGTCCAGTTCCTTGGTCCACAGCGCCTTGCCGCCGATCTCAGCCAGCGCCCGGTCCTGGATGCGGTCGCCGCTGGTCTGCACGATCACCGTGGCGATCGCCTCCTCGGCCCAGCCATGCCGCGCGCACAGCGCCTGTGCCGTCATGCGCGCCTGCGCGAGCGCCAGGGGCGAACCACGGGTGCCAAGGCGGAGCGGAGTCTGGGGCTTTTCCATATGCCGCTTGCTCTAATGACTGCGGGCATTAGATGGAAGCAGCAATGACGATCATTCTCGGCCTGGAATCAAGCTGCGACGAAACCGCAGCGGCGCTGGTGACGGCCGAGGGCAAGGTCCTCGCCCATCGGCTCGCCACGCAGGAAGAGGCGCATCGCCCCTATGGCGGCGTCGTCCCCGAAATCGCCGCCCGCGCCCATGTCGAGGCGCTCAGCCCGCTGGTCGAGGCGGTGCTGGCCGATGCCGAGCTGACGCTGGCCGATGTCGACGTCATCGCCGCCACGGCCGGGCCCGGCCTGATCGGCGGCGTGATGGTCGGCCTCGTTACCGGCAAGGCGCTGGCCCATGCCGCGAACAAACCGCTGGTCGCGGTCAACCATCTGGAGGGTCATGCGCTCTCGCCACGGCTCGCCGATCCGACGCTGCAATTTCCCTATCTACTGTTGCTGGTCTCGGGCGGCCATTGCCAACTGCTGCATGTGAAAGGCCCGGGCGACTATGCCCGGCTCGCCACCACCATCGATGATGCGTCGGGCGAGGCGTTCGACAAGACGGCAAAGCTGCTGGGCCTGGGCTTTCCCGGTGGTCCTGCGGTGGAGCAGGCCGCAGCGAAAGGCGATCCGCGCGCCGTTCCCTTGCCGCGTCCGCTGGTCGGCACGGCAGAGCCGCATTTTTCCTTCGCCGGCCTCAAGAGCGCGGTCATGCGGGCAGCCCAATCGGGCAGCCATTCGACCGAGGATATTGCCGCGAGCTTCCAGCAGGCGGTGATCGACTGTCTGATCGACCGCACCGAAAAACAGATCGCGGCGCATGACGGCATGACCGCGCTCGTGGTGGCCGGCGGAGTGGCGGCGAACCAGTCGGTCCGTGCCGCGCTCGAAGCGCTCGCTATGCGGCATGGCCTGCCTTTCGTGGCGCCGCCGCTGTGGCTTTGCACCGACAATGCGGCAATGATCGCCTGGGCCGGCGCGGAACGCTATGCGGCGGGCCTAATCGATGATCTTACCGTCCCCGCCCGGCCACGCTGGCCGCTGGACCCGGGCGCGGAAAAGGCACGTGGAGCGGGGGTAAAGGCATGAAGGCCGGTGTGATCGGGGCAGGCGCCTGGGGCACGGCGCTGGCGCAGACCCTCTCTGCGGGCGGGGAGGAGGTCCTTCTCTGGGCCCTCGAGCCCGAAGTGGTGGATGCCGTCAACCAGAGCCGTCTGAACCCGCTCTATCTGCCCGGCATCCTGCTCAACCCCTCGCTGCGCGCGACGGGCGATCTCGGCGGCCTGGCCGATTGCGACATGCTGTTGATCGTCAGCCCGGCCCAGCATCTGCGCCGCGTGGTGGCGAGCGCTCCAGCCGGCAAGCCGCTCATCCTCTGTTCCAAGGGGATAGAGGCGGGGACCGGCCTGCTCATGTCGGAAGTCGCGCAGGAAGCGCAGCCGGCATCACCCATCGCGGTCCTGTCCGGGCCGACCTTCGCGCATGAAGTGGCAAAGGGCCTCCCCACCGCGATCACGCTCGCCTGTGCCGACGCCGGCCTTGCCGCACGCATAGCGGCGCGCATCGCCCGGCCGGCCTTCCGTCCCTATATCTCCGACGATGTCGTGGGGGCGGAGATAGGCGGAGCGGTCAAGAATGTCCTCGCCATCGCCTGCGGTGTTGCCGAGGGCGCCGGGCTTGGCCTCAATGCGCGCGCCTCGCTCATCAGTCGCGGCTTCGCCGAAATGACCCGCTTCGGTCTGGCGCGCGGCGCCCGGGCGGAAACGCTGGGCGGGCTTTCCGGCCTGGGCGACCTCGTTCTCACTTGTTCATCCACCAATTCCCGTAATTTCTCGCTCGGCGTCGGGCTGGGGGAGGGGAAAAGCGCCGCCGACCTGCTCGCCAACCGCCGGACCGTGGCGGAAGGGGCCTTCACCGCGCCCGTGCTGCGTCAGGCAGCGCTGGCGGCCGGCGTGGAGATGCCGGTGGTGGATGGCGTCTGCGCCTTGCTCGAAGATGCTATGCCGCTCGCCCAGGTGATAGAAGCCCTGCTGACCCGACCGTTGCGACCCGAATGATTTTCGTCGCGCCCCCTTCATTAGTCGCCTATCATCCGGCGCTGCGGACATGACGCGACAGGGGGATCAACTTTCTTTGCCGGCAACGGATGCCCCTTCGTCGCAGCAAGACGACATCGCCGCTCTGGCCCGGGGGGGGCGGACCAACATATTCGGCTTCCTTCTTCGCCTGGCGGCGCGCCTGCCATTCCTGTTCATCGCGGGCCGCTGGTACGGCGCCGACTCTCTTGGCCGTTTCGCCTATGCCGTGCTGGTGGTGGAATTCGCCGCGCAACTCGCAACGCTGGGGCTGAAGCGCGGCCTCGCCGGCGCGCTTGCGCAGACTGAACGTCCGCACAGCCATGTCGTTACCGACGCCATGGCCTTGACCCTGACCGCGTCGCTGGTGGCGGCAGGGCTGCTCGTCGTCTTCCCCCACGCCATGTTCCCCAACAGCGGCATCAACGGGCTCGACCGCCTGCTGGCGCTGATCGTCATCGCGGTGGCGGGATCGGACGTCGCGCTGGCCGCCTGCGCCTACCGCTTCGACATCGGCGCGACGGTCCGGGCGCGATCGATCATCGAACCCTGGGCGATCAGCATCGGCGCTTTCGCCTTCGCCTTCTATTCGACGCGGGACGGGCTGATCCTGTCCTATGTCGTCTCGATGGTGGCGGCGCTGGTCGCGTCGATCATCCCGATGACGCGCCACTATGGCATTCCCTATGGCTGGCGCCCCGACCCGGGCAGGCTCTGGCGCCTTGCCCGCCGCAACCTGCCGTTGGCGGCCGCTGACGGCGTGGAATGGGGCTCCCGCCGCCTGGACCTTGCCATATTGGGCCTGTTCGTCAGTCCGGCGGTGGTCGGCGTCTATTATGTCGCGCAGCAGGTCGCCTCGCTGCCGCAGAAGCTCAAGACCAGCTTCGACCCGATCCTGGGCCCCGTCATCACCCGCAACATCGCCGAAGGCAATCTCGCCGCGATCGCGCGACAGGTTAGCCAGGTCGGCTTCTGGATCATCGCGGCGCAGGCGGGCATCGCCCTTGCCCTCGGCATCCCGGGAGAGGCGGTCATGGGTCTGGTCGGCCCCCATTTCGTCGGCGGCACCGGCGCGCTCGCCTTCCTGCTGCTGGCCGAAGTGGTGGCGGCGACGGCGGTCGTCAGCGAATCCGCGCTCGTCTACATCGCGCGCCACCGCAACCTCATGATCTCGCTGTTCATGATCGGACTTCAGGCCGCGCTCAGCTTTGCGCTGATCGTGCTGGCGCGCGACATGGGCCTGTCGCCGTTGACGGTGGCTGCTGCCCCCGCGCTCGCGCTCTGCCTCGCGCTTGGTGTCGGCGCGCTGGTGAAGGCGCGGCTGTTGTCCCATCTGCTGGGGGCCAGCGTGAACGCCTGGCGCTGGCCGCTGCTCGGCGCGTCGGGCGTCGCCTGCCTCGTCGGCACGGCCTTCGTCGCGCTGCCGGCGCGCTTCGAATGGGTCGAGCTGGTCTTCGGCGTCGCGACGATCCTTGCCGTCTACGGCTTTGTCATCTGGCGCTGGGGCTTTGGTCCGGATGACCGGGCGCTGTTCCGGTCGCAGAAGGCCGCGGCTTAGCAGGTCATCTTAAGGCCGCGGGACGACGATCCGATTATCCCAACAGCTTCGCGCGGATCGCCTGCAGGTCCTGCTCCGGCCGCGCGCCCCAGTGCGAAATCACCTCGGCCGCCGCGACCGCGCCCAGCTCCAGGCACTGGTGAATGCCCAGATCCTCCAGATGCGCCGCCAGGAAACCCGCGGCAAACAGGTCGCCCGCTCCGGTGGTGTCGACGATCTGATCGACCGCCGCCGCCGGCGCTTCGTAGCGGATGCCGTCGACGACCGCGATCGCGCCCTTTTCGCTGCGGGTCGACACCAGCACCGGCACGCGCGGCGCGATCGACGCGACGGCCCTGTCGAAATCATCGACCTGCGCAAGCGCCTGAATCTCGCCCTCATTGGAAAAGAGGATGTCGATGAGGCCATTGTCGATCAGGTCGATGAAATCCGCGCGATGGCGGTCGATGACGAACGTGTCGGACAGGGTGAAGGCGACCTTGCGTCCCGCGCCCCGCGCGGCATCGATCGCGGCCCGCATCGCGGCGCGCGGCTGCTCGGGATCCCACAAATAGCCTTCGAGATAGAGGATCGAGGCTGATTGGATGAGGTCCAGGTCCAGCGCGGACGCCGGCAGGAACTGCGACGCGCCCAGAAATGTGTTCATCGTCCGCTGTGCATCGGGCGTCACCAGGATCAGGCAGCGCGCGGTCGGCACGTCACCCTTGGCAGCCGGCGTGTCGAAGCGGATGCCCAGCGCCCGCACATCATGGGCGAATACCTCGCCCAGCTGATCCTCGCACACCTGGCCGATGAAGCCGCATGACTTGCCCAGCGCCGCCAGGCCGGCCAGCGTGTTGGCCGCCGAACCGCCGCTGATTTCCTTGCCCGCGCCCATATTCGCATAAAGGCTTTCGGCCGTCTCCGCGTCGATCAGCTGCATCCTGCCCTTGGGCAGCGCATGTTCGGCGAGGAAGGCGTCATCGCTGGGGGCGAGTACGTCGACAATGGCGTTGCCGATCGCGACAACATCTAGCGTGGGGGCGGAAGCGGTCACGCGGCATCCTTATCGGTTGAGGAAAACAGCAAAAAGTCGCGCCG
>DATEDR010000011.1:0-2056 GCA_035281605.1 Sphingobium sp. | reverse complement strand
TCCTTCAGCAGGGCGATCTTGCGTTCATCCTTGTCCACGCAGACGATATCATGGCCGAAGTCCGCGAGGCAGGCTCCAGAGACGAGCCCGACATAGCCCGATCCCGTCATCACGATCCGCATCTCACATTCTCCTTATTGAAAGGGATTGCCGCCGATGCCGACCTTTCCGAAAAAGGACGCGCGACATCATTCCGGGAAGTTCCCGGTGAAATGATGCTCGCCCTTCGCAAGGGGTCGGGCACCGGGCGATCAAGCCCGACTTCCGATGCCGGAACTGCCGGCAATTGACGCAGCGCAACATAGCGCCGCCGCCTATCGGCGCGCAACGCAGCCCGCCGCTCTCCGGCAACATATGGGCGCGGATCAGGGACTTGAACGGGTCGCAATCCCGCTCGGGGAATCAAAATGACACGAAGGACCTTGGCGGGAAGCCACCCAAGCGAGCACCCCTCCCCTTCAGCGGAGGGGCTTATTTGCTGGATTCACCCTCAGTCCGAATTTCCGATGCTCATATCCCGCCGGCGACAACCGGCCAGCCGCCTTCTTCCAATGCCGCGCTCAAATCAGCGACGCACCGGTCCAGCGTGGCGGGGTTGGTAGACCTGACCACGAAGTTGGCGCCTGTCCTGCCCTCGCGGAAGAAGGGATAGCTGCCGATCTGGCAAGGCGAATGCGCGCGCTCGGTCTCGGCCAGCAGGTCGGCGATCTCGCTTTCCGCCACCCAGCAGCCGATCGAGGCCGACAGAACCGGGCGGCCGCCCTCCAGCGAGCCGGTCAGGCTGTCGAGCATGCCGGCGGTAATGTGCGGCACGCCCGCCATGATGAAGATATTGCCATGGCGGATGCCCGGGGCGCCGGACATGCGATTTTCGATCAGGCTCGCTCCAGCGGGCACGCGCGCCATGCGCAGCCTTGCTTCGGTAAGGCCGCCGCGCGTCTCGTAATAGGCGGACAATATCTCCCGCGCCTGGGCATGGACCTCCACCTCAACACCCAGCGCGCGGGCGATCGCGTCGACGGTGATGTCGTCATGGGTGGGCCCGATGCCGCCGGTGGTGAACAGATAATCGTTGCGCGCTCGCAACAGGTTCACCGCTTCCACGATCGCGTCGCTTTCGTCCGCGACGACGCGCACTTCGCGCAGCCGGATGCCCTGCACGTTGAGCCAGGTCGCGATCTGGCCGACATTCTTGTCCTGGGTGCGGCCCGACAGGATTTCGTCTCCGATCACGACCAGGGCGGCTGTCCAGATGCGTTCAGGTGCGGGCATGCGGCAGGCAATAGCTTGTGGCGCCTTCTCTGCCTAGTCCGATCCGGCTCGCAATATCCGCGATCCGCGCCTATAATCGGCGACATGACCGAATATATGACGATGACGGCGGACGCGCCGATTTCCCGATCGACCGCGATCAAGCTTTATGACGCGGCGGGTTTTGCAGGCATGCGCCGGGCCGGCCGGCTGGCTGCGGAGATACTCGACGCGTTGGTGCCCCATGTGGTGCCCGGCGTGACGACAGGCGAATTGGACGACATCGTCCGGCGCATGACGCTCGACGGCGGCGGCGTGCCAGCGACGCTCGGCTATCGCGGCTACACCCACAGCTGCTGCATCTCGCTCAACAATGTCATCTGTCACGGCATTCCCGGCGATCAGAAGCTCAAGGAAGGCGACATCCTCAACATCGACGTGACGCCGCTGGTCGACGGCTGGCATGGCGACACGAGCCGCATGTATATCGTCGGGGAAACGTCCATAAAGGCGCGGCGGCTGGTCGAGGTCACCTATGAATGCCTGATGCTCGGCATCGAACAGGCGAAGCCCGGCAATCGCATGGGCGACGTCGCGCATGCGATCCAGAGCCACGCCGAAAAGCATCGCTATGGCGTCGTGCGCGATTTCTGCGGCCATGGTCTGGGCCGCGTCTTCCACGACAGCCCGGAAGTGGTGCATATCGGCCGTCCTGGCACCGGGCCGGAACTGCGGCCCGGCATGTTCTTCACCATCGAACCCATGATCAACATCGGAAAGTCGGGCGTGAAGATGATGGAGGATG
>DATEDR010000010.1:0-2361 GCA_035281605.1 Sphingobium sp. | reverse complement strand
ACCTGGCCCATCACATTGGCGGTGACATAGGCATAGGGATTGATCAGCGAGTAGCGGACGCCGGCTTGTGCCGCCAGATGCACCACGCGGTCCAGCGCCGGGAATTCCTTCGCCAGGCCCAGCACGCCGTCGCGGTCGGAGATATCGAGCTTGCGGAAGGTGAAGTTGACGTTCGCGGTCAGGCGCGCCAGCCGGGCCTCCTTCAGCGACACTTCGTAATAATCGTTGAGGTTGTCGATGCCGATGACCTGCTCGCCCCGGCGCAGCAGCGCCTGGGCGACGGCCGCCCCGATGAAGCCGGCTGCGCCGGTGACAAGGATCATGATCCCTGTTTGGCGCGAAAGCAGGAGCCGTTCAAGGGCGGAGGCCGTGGCAAAATGCCGGAAAAAGGGCCTTTCGGTCCGGCACGGTAAGATTTCAGTAACCCTAAGCGCCGTTCACCAAGCAACGCTTTGTCAACCATGGCGGGAGGAGACTGGGACGGTACAGACAGGAAAATCCGATGTGTCCCTCTGCGCTCGCTGTTGCCGAACCCATATCCTCGCCCGTGCCGGGCAAGGCCGAAATGTCCGCGCCGCTGCGCGATTTTTCGCAGCCCTGGATGGATCTCAACGACAAGACCGTGCTGGTCACCGGCGGCACCGGCAGCTTCGGCAAGCATTTTCTTAAAACTGTCATTGCCAATTACAAGCCGAAAAAGCTGATTATCTTCTCCCGCGACGAACTCAAGCAGTTCGACATGCAGAATGAATTCGGCCAGGAGCAATACCCCTTCATCCGCTATTTCATCGGCGATGTCCGCGACCGCGACCGCTTGGAGATGGCGCTGAACGGCGTCGATTACGTGGTGCATGCCGCCGCCCTCAAGCAGGTGACGACTGCCGAATACAATCCCTTTGAATGTATTCGCACCAATGTCTTCGGGGCGGAGAATGTGGTGAGCGCCTGCATCCGCGCCGGCGTCAAGCGCGTGGTTGCCTTGTCCACCGACAAGGCCGCCAACCCCGTCAACCTTTACGGCGCCTCCAAGCTGGCCTCGGACAAGATTTTCGTCGCCGCCAATAATTTGGCCGGCGCCGATGGCTGCCGCTTCTCGGTGGTGCGCTATGGCAATGTCTTCGGCAGCCGCGGTTCGGTGGTCCCCTTCTTCAAGAAGCTGGTGGCCGACGGCGCCGACAGCCTGCCCATCACCGATCCACGCATGACCCGCTTCTGGATCACGCTCACCCAGGGTGTCAATTTCGTGCTCTCCAGCATGGAGCTGATGAAGGGCGGCGAGATCTATGTTCCCAAAATCGCCTCCAGCACCATTCCGCAGCTCGCCACCCTGGTACAGCCGGACCTCAAGCAGCATGTCATCGGCATCCGTCCGGGCGAAAAGCTGCATGAGACCATGATCCCGGCCGATGACGCCCATTGCACCGTCGAGTTGGAGGATCGCTATGTGATCCTACAGAGTTTCGCCAATGCGGCGCGCGAGGCCTATCTGCATCGCGGCGGCAAGCCGGTGGCGGAAGGCTTCAGCTATTCGTCGGACAGCAATCCCGAAAAGCTGGACGCGCGCGGGCTGCAGACCCTGCTGGCGATGTCCTATGCCTAAGCCGGCCGCGAAACTCGAAGCGGTTCCATCCTTCCTGCCTTACGGCAAGCAGGAGATCGGCGATGCCGATATCAAGGCCGTCATCGAAGCCCTGACCTCCGGCTGGCTCACCACCGGTCCCCGGGTGGGCGAATTCGAAAAAGCCTTCGCCGCCCATTGCGATGCCAAGGAAGCCGTGGCGGTCAATTCCGGCACCGCCGCCCTGCATTGCGCTATGCGCGCCATCGGCGTCCATACCGGCGATGAAGTTATCGTGCCGGCGCTGACCTTCGCGGCCTCCGCCAACGCGGCGATCTATGAGGGCGGTACGCCGGTCTTTGCCGATGTCGAGCCCGACACGCTGCTGATCGATCCGGTTTCGGTGGCGATGCGGATAACGCCGCGTACCAAGGCCATCGTCGCCGTCGACTATGCCGGCCAGCCCGCCGACTATGACGCCCTGCGGGACCTGGCAAAGGGCAGGGGTATCCGCCTCATCGCCGATGCCTGCCATGCGCCTGGCGCCACCTATAACGGCCGCAGCACCGGCACGCTGGGCGGCATTTCCTGCTTCTCCTTCCACCCGGTCAAGCACATGACCACCTGCGAAGGCGGCATGGCGGTGACGGACGACGAAAAACTGGCGGCGCACATGCGCCGCTTCCGCAATCACGGCATCGACAGCGACCATCGCAGCCGCGAGGCTGCCGGCGCCCATGCCTATGACATGGTCGAACTGGGCTACAACTACCGCCTGCCAGACGTGCAATGCGCGCTGGGCC
>DATEDR010000009.1:0-10083 GCA_035281605.1 Sphingobium sp. | reverse complement strand
GGTCGCCATGGCCCTGCTCATGGCGATGAACCCAGCCTATATCGATTTCTTCCTCACGGACCCGCGCGGGCACCGGCTGGCGGTCGTCGCCATCGGGCTCCAGGCAGCGGGCATGCTGGTCATGCGCCGCATCATGCGAATCGCCTTCTGATGGCGGCTATCCTCCTCTTCACTCTCGCCTTGGCGGGGATCGCGCTTGCGGTGCAGGGCGGGCGCATGCTGCTGGCGGACCGTCGCCTCGCGGTCCGTCTCGCTCGCATCATGCCCGGCGGCGAGGCACGAGCGCGCGCCAGCCTGCCGGCGTTCATCACGGTGCAAGGCCGCGATCGCCGCGAGCTTGAGCACAAACTGCAACTTGCCGGCTTCCAGCAAGCAAACGCCCTCAACCGCTTCGCCGCGCTGCGGCTCGCCGCGACCGCCGCGACGGCGCTCATCATCCTGCTCGTCTCGCGCCTGCTCTGGGGCGCATGGCTTGCCCGTCCGCTGCTGGTCGTGATCGGCGCGGGCCTTGTCTATGTCGGCGCGAAACAGGCACTGAACTTTCTCGCCTCGGCCCGCTCTAGAAAGATCACGGCGGAATTTCCCTTCCTCCTCGACCTCATGCTGATGATGTTGGAAAGCGGCGTGTCGCTCGACCAGTGCTTCCGCTCCATCGCCCGCGACGAACAGGTCGCGGTGCCCCATCATGGTCCGCTCATCGCGCTGCTCGTCGCCGATCTCGACCGCGGCATGCGCTACGATCTCGCGCTTGACCGCTGGGCCGCCCGCATCGCCGTCAGCGGGGCGAAGGAACTCGCCGCCCTTTTCCGCCAGGCCATGTTCCACGGCGTCGAACTCGCGCCCGCCCTGCGGGAGTTCGCGCGCGAATTCACGCAGCGCCGCGTCGCCCGCGCCCGCGAAGCCATGGGCGGCATCACCGTGCGCATGGTCGTGCTGATGATCCTCTTCTTCATGCCCGCGCTGTTCATCGTCCTGGGGGGACCGCCCGTGATCGCGATCTTCGACACATTGCGCGGGGCCGGCCGATGATCCTCGCCCTCCTCCTCGCCACCGCCCAAGTCAGCGAAGCGCCGGCCGCGACGCGCAGCCTGTATTTGCAACTCATTCACCAGGCGCGCGCTGACGGCCGCCCCCGCGCCGCGCTCGCCTATCTCAACGATTTCGATCGTCGCTACCCCGGCGATGCCGACGCCCGCGCCCTACGGATCAACAGCCTCCTCGACCTGGGCGACGTCGACCGGGCGGAAGCCGCCGCCGCCAATCTGTCAGACAGCGTAATCAGGGGTCACCTGCTGGCCGCGCGCGAACGCTGGGTCGAAGCCGCCGCCTGCTACGCCCGGGCGATCGAGGCGAGCCCCGCCGATCCCCTGCTCCGCAACGCCCATGGCTATGCGCTCCTGCGCGCCGGCCAGGCCGATCAGGCCATCGAGGCCCTGCGCGCCGCCTTAGACCTAGCGCCCGCGGACCGGACCATCCGCAACAATCTGCTGCTCGCCCTCAGCGTAGCGGGCCGTCGGACGGATGTCGAAGCGATGCTGCGCCGCATCCCGGAACAGGACAGCCTTCGCCGCCAGCTCGCGGCCGAAGCCAACCATCTTCAGAAAGGCCGCTGATGCTCCTCCTGCTCCTTCTTGCTGCACCTGCCACGTCCGAAGGCTCCTTCCGCGAAGTCATGGAAGCGCAGCTGCGGTCTCCGCCCCGCCCCGACGCCAATACCGGCTTGTCGGCGCAGGAAGCAGCGGTCATCCGCCAGCGCTATCTAGAGTCCATCGGCCAGCGTCCCCCGCGCGGGTCGGGCGAGGATCAGCCAAGCCAATGAGTCTGTGGCGCAACCGGCAGGGTGCCGTCGCCCCGATGATCGCCGCGCTCGGCGCCGCCCTGGTCGGCGCGACCGGCTTCGCGCTCGATGCCGGATCCTATTATCTCGGCGTCCGGGAATTGCGCGCCGCCACCGAAGCAGCCGCGCTCGCAGCCGCCATGAACCCGGCGCAGGCGACGGCCCGCGCGCGCGCCATCCTCGCCCACAACGGCTATGATCCCGCCATCCTGCGCTCGGTGGAGCTGGGCCGTTACTGTGCGGACGCCGCACTCGCCGCGCCGCAGCGGTTCGACCCCAGCCTGTCGCGCTGCCCCGGCGACGGCCGGATTAACGCAGTGCGCCTCCACACCGGCAAGCCCAGCCGCCAGTTCCTCACGCGCATCCTGGGCGGTGCGAACCCGATCCCGGAACTGGCCGCCACCGCCACCGCCGCACGCATCGACGAAGCCGGGATCGGCATCACCTCGGGCATCCTCACCGTCAGCAATACGCTGCTGAACAGCGTCAACGACCTGCTCGGCGCGCTGATCGGCGTACAGTTGCGACTGACGACCGCCGATGTGGAGGCGATGATGGCGAGCAACATCGATGCCGGTCGCTTCTTCGACGCGCTTGCCGCCCGTGTGGGCGAGAGCGGCACCTATGCCAATCTGACCAGCCGCACGGTGAACCTTCGCGACCTGCTCCTCGCGGCTGCTAGCGCCGCCGATCGGCCCACGACCGCAGTAGCGCTCACCACCGCCGCGGGCCAGGTGGGCAATGGCTATCCCGTTCCGCTCACCGGCCTGTTCGGCCTTGGCGTCTGGAAGAACATGCCGGTCGGCGAAGCGGACGACCGGCCCGCCTTGCGCGCCGGCATCAACGCCTATCAACTTTTCGCCTTCGCGGTGCAGGCGGGCAGCGGCAGCATCGACCTGTCCGATGCCGTCAGCCGCGTCGTCGCCGGCAGCACGGTGCGCATCGCGGCCGTGGCGTCGGGGCCGATGGACCGCCCCCGCTTCGCCTTTGGCCCTGCGGGCGAAACGAGCGTCGGCACTTCGGCCCTGCGGCTTCAGCTCACCCTGGGCCTCGGCGTCTCCATCCTCGGCGGCCCGGTCGATCCCATCCCGATGTTGATCGACATAGCCGCCGCCCGCGCGGATGTGAGCGCTGTTGATTGCCCCGACACCGTCGAACAGGCGCGCGACAGCCGGGTCAGCGTGGCCGCCAGTTCCGGCCTGGTAAACGCCTATATCGGCAAGCCCCCGGCCAACGCCATGAACCGCCCCATGCCGCCGCTTTCCGCCAGCGACATCGCCCCCGCCCGCGTCCTCAGCATATTGGGGCTGGTCACCGCCGACGTCCGCGCCGTCGCGCAGCCGGTCATGGGCAACAGCGGCACGCTGACTTTCGGGCCCGGCGGCCAGGGAACGATCGGCCGGCCCGGCGCGCCTGGCACCTCGGCCAGCATCGGCAACGGGGCGCAGACCGGACCGCTGCTGACATCGCTCATCGACAGCCTCGCCGCTGGCAACGGCATTCAGGTCGAGTTGCTGAGCCTCTGCATCCCTCCGCTCTGCACCAGATCGGGCATACGCTCACAGCTCCTTGGCGCCATCACGGCTCCCGTGACCGGTCTTGCCGGCACCGCGGTCGATCCGCTGCTCGACACGTTGCTCGCGGCGCTTGGGATTCAGCTGGGCCACGCCACGCTCTGGGCGACCGGCGCCCGCTGCGGCGTACCGGTACTCGTCTAGCAAGATCGGCGGCGCGGGTCCCTCCCCCGCATCGCAGTCCTTCTCACCGGAGGGGAAAAAGGACATGACGATGATCATCAAGACCAGACAGTTCCTCAAGCGCCTCAAGCGCGACCAGAAGGGCCTGACCGCCGTCGAATATGCCGTGCTGGGCGCCGTGGTGGTGGCCGCGATCACAGCCGTTGGCGAAAATTTCGAAACCGAGTTGACCGGCGCCTTCAGCGCCCTGTTCAACCAGGTCTGATCGTTCGCATGACAAGGGTCCGACGGGTCCTGCATTGCGACAAGGGAATGGCGGCGCTGGAGTTCGCGCTTCTCGCTCCAGCGCTGCTCATGCTGGTCTTCTCGATCATCATCTATTCCTTCTGGTTTTCCGCGCTGATGGGCGTGCGCCATGCCGCGACCGAGGGGGCTCGTGCCGCCATGGCCGGCCTGTCGACGCCCGAGCGCGCCACGCTCGCCCGCGATCGGGCGCAGGCGGTGATCACCGCCTATGGCTCGCTGCTGGCGTCCGGGGGTGTGCCTCAGATCGAGGCAGGCGCCGATGGCACCGGCCTCTTCAAGGTCGAGGTCCGCTACAATATGAGCGGCTCGCCCCTGATGCGCTATGCGGGCTTCATCCCGATGCCATCCACGACCTTGGCCGCCACCGTCATCGTGACCAACGGGAGCTATTGAGCGCCTGCGTTGCGTGTACGCAAAGGGATCCCTGCCCCGCAATCGCGCGCGCGGCCAAGATGGACTCGCGGACCTGGGTGAGCACTTCATCCAGATCCGCTTGATCGGCGATGCTCACGTCAACCGCCAGCCCGCCTGCCTTCGGCCGCAGGCGCCCGATGCGCTCGCCCGCCACCATGATCGCGATGTCGCGCTCATCATCGCGCGCCCGCGGCAGGGCCGCGTCGCGCAGACGCGCCACTACCGTCGCCGGCGGCAGCATCTGGCCGTCCTTCGCCGCGCGCGCCTGCTGATCCTCACCGATCAGCCTTCCCTCCGCGATCATGCTCTCGCGCTGCTGGGGTCGGCGCAGCAGCGGCGTCAGAAGTTCGGAATAGCGGACGCGCAGCTCATCGCGCCGCGCAAAAGCAGTGACGATCTCCTCGGGCAGTTGGGCCAGCGCGAGCAGGCGGCTCAACTGGCTGTTCGACAAGCCTAGCGCCTCCGCCATGCGCGACTGCACGCCGCCATAGAAACGGTCCACCGCGGCCTGATAGCTCCGCGCGCGATCCAGCTCGCATATGTCCGCCCTTTCTCGATTCTCAATGTCGGCCAATCGGAACGCTTCTTCATCCGACAGTTCCACGACCAGCGCGGACAGACGGAGTTCGGGCCGCCCATTATGATTGAGCCAATCGATCGCGAACCGCCTGCGGCTGCCCACCAGCAATTGATAGGGCAGGTCCGCCCCCGGCGGATTCATCCGCACCAGCGCGGGTATGCGATTGCCCCCTTCGGCCGCAATCGAATCAATCAACGTTCGACAGCCTTCGGGCGACAGCCCCGGCTGATCGCGCGGGTTGCCGTCCCAGACCGTGCAATCGCCCGGCCGGATCAGCAGCGGAGACCGGGCGGCTCCGGCATCCTGCGCAATGCCGGTCAGCCGTTCGTCCAGGCGGGACAGCGCCGCCTGCTCGGCAGGACCAGGTCGGCCAGGCGCGGGATCATGGGACAGCGTCGCCAATATGTCCCGGATGAAGCCTGCCATCTCTCACTCCCACGTTCCCGATATGTCCCGCATAGCCGCTGATCGCGCGGCGCGCGCCCGGGATTGCGTCCATTTCGGTGCGAAAGCGGGCCGGGCTGCCTGTGTCCGTCGACTTTTTGCGTACACGCAACGCCTATCGTGACAGGGCTCCCGGCTGGCCGGCCCATCGGAACGCGCTGTTGAAGGCGGCAAGCGAGGCCACGCTGTCGCCATAGCCCGCGTCCAGCCAGCCGCGCCGCAGCGCAGGCCGCCCGACCTGGGCTCCCGCGATCCACTCCGCCCCTTCTTCGACCGCCAGCTTCATGTGCCAGGGCGATTCAACCCCGTCGACGATCACCGTCGGGCTGATCGTCCGCGCCAGGCTGAGCAGGCGACCGAACCGCGCGCGGTTGCTTGCCGATCGATAGGCGGCCTGCATGAAGGCGCTGTCCAGCTTCAGCAAGTCGGGCGATAGCGCCATCAACTGGCCGATGGAGGCTTGGCCCGATCCGAAGCGGGCGACCACGATACGCACGCCAAGATCCCGCAGCGCGCGAACAAAGGACAGCGCGTCACGAAAACAGGCGATTCCACTATTGTCGGCGATTTCGACGATCAACCGTCGCGCTACGGCAGGGTCTCGCCGCAGCCGCTCGATCAGGTCCGTCCAGCCGGCCTCCTCGCCGTGCAGGTTCAGCGACAGGCTGCGCGTCGAAATCCCAATTGACAGGCATGCCGTGGGGTCCGCTTCCAACTCCTCGATTACATCGGCCAGCAGCGGCCGGTCGACCAGATGCGCCAGGCCCAACCGATCGAGCGCCGCATAGCTGGCGTCCGAACCAAGCCGTCGGTCCTCGTCTGCCATGCACCGCAGCGCCGCCTCATAATAGAATATCACTTCGGGCCGGCCGGGCCGGCAAATCGGGCGCCAGGTGAAGAAACCGGCGCCCCGGCCAATCTGCCGGACCAGCGTCGCAGCCGCCGCCATGTCCTTGCGATAGCGGGCGGTGCAGGCTTCCAAACGCCTCACTATGCCCTCGGCAGTCAGGGTCGACACCGCCAGGCCGGCGCGCGCCTCGCCCTCCAGCGATCTGCCCGGCATGCCTGCCATCCTGCCCTGCGCCCATGCATGACCTGCCGACACGGACAACAGGATGTCATTGTCCCCATGACGGAATGGCTCAGCGCCCAACTTGGTGCAGAGCAGCTCGATCGGCGAGCCCCAGGACAGGCATCGCATCACCGGATGCCGCACGCTGAGTTCGATCTCATCGCGCTCCATGCGGACGAATTCGACCCGGCCCAGATGCCGTTCAGCGACCCGGCGCAGGTGATCCATAGCCGCCCCAGCGGCGGCCTTGCCGAAGGCGGCTTCGACCGCCGCAAAATTGTTGCAGCGTATGACCAGCAGCTGGTCGGCCTTATGCGTGTCTCGCAAGTCAGTCCCTTTCCCGGATGATCAAGGAGTTTGAGGAGGCGACGCGCCCGGCTCGCCTCCTCTCCCCGCCACCCGTTCCCGGCCTGGGGAATGGGCGGCTGTGGACAAGCGCGCCGGCAAGGGGACGGGGAGCCGGCGCGCGTCCTTTCACAGGCCCAACAAGCCGCCGAGCAGGCCTGTGACCGGCGCGGTCGCGCTGCCGCCGCCGGCAAGGGGCGCGACGATGCCGCTCACCGCCTCGGTCACGGGTGCCAAGGGCGCCGTCGTGCCTGTCCCGCCGCCGCCCGGCAGCGCGGGAGCCAGCCCATTGACCGGATCCAGCACCGGCGAAACCACGCTGTCGACGGTCGACGTCACCACCGCGGCCGTGGGGGCGAGGCCGGCCGAAACCTGATCGACTGCGGCACCAGCCTGCGGACCCAGCAGAGCGCCCGCCAGGTTGCCGACGGGCTGCAACCCCGTCTCGACGCCCGCAACCGTCGTCGCCACGCTTAGGTCGGCGATCGTTCCCTGCGACAGCACATCGGCGGTCAGCAACTGCCCCTGGGCCGGGGAGCCCGACGACGGCAGCAGGTTTACCCCCACCAGCGTCTCGGTCGTGGACGGCCCCGCCAGCACATTGCCGCCGGCGTCTGCGCCGACCAGCGGCCCCGTGAAGGACCCCGACCCGCCTCCGCCGGGGAGCGCGCCGCCCAGTCCGCCGACCACATTTTCGACCACGCCGGTCACGGGGGCCAGCACGCCCCCTTCACCGACCAGGGGTCCCGTCACGGGCGAGAGCGCGCCATTGAGCGTGCCCAGCAAGGGCGTCGCCACCTGGCTGACCGTGGACGTCACGGTTGCAACCGTCGGCGCGAGGCCGCTCGTCATCTGCATCACCGTACTGCCCGCCTGCTCGCCCAGCAGCGCGCCGGCCAGCGAACCCACAGGCGCCAGGCTCTGCTGGACCTGGCCCGCGCTGGTCGGCAGCGCGACCGTCGCGACCGTGCCGTCCCCCGCCAGTAGTCCGACCGTCGCCGCGGTTCCCGGGGCGGGAGTGCTTCCCGGAAGGATGTTGACGCCGACCAGAGAACTCGGCCCGGTCGGCCCGGAAATCACCTGATCCCCAATCGAAACGCCGATCGCCGGACCGCTGAGCGTCGGGCCGCTAGGGCCGCCAGGACCAGTCGGCCCGCTAGGACCAGTCGGACCGCTGGGGCCGGTCGGACCGCTGGGGCCGGTCGGACCAGTGGGACCCGTGGGACCGCCCGGGCCAGTAGGACCGCCAGGCCCAGTAGGACCACCGGGCCCCGTGGGACCACTCGGACCGTCCGGCCCCGCCGAGCCGCCGGAGCCAGAGGGGCCGCTCGGACCCGACGGACCGCTGGGTCCGCTTGGCCCACTCGGACTGGCAGGACCGCTCGGGCCCGATGGCCCCGAAGGGCTCTTGCCGCCGCCAGCGCCGATGTCGAAGCCGACACCGTCCGCGCAGGCGCCAAGCAGGAATAGAGGAACAGCCGTGGCGCAAAGAAGAGCGCGCCTTCCAGACCGGAACGGTCCAACTACGGGCATTGATGATCTCCCTGTTTACTGCGAGCTTTTCGCAACGCTGTTCAGGCTAAGCACGGAAAATACTTCCGGCGCGTTCAGAAGAAACCGATCCGGTTCGAACGGAAAATTTCGGGGAAGAATGCCGCTCACGCCCTGCGAAAAGAAGCGCGCCCAACACGCAAAAGGGAAAGCAACGCCCAGTTCTTGGGGCAAAACAGTGTAGCCGCCTGCACGCCTCGGGGCGGATCCAGTCCCATATCCGGAAAAGGCCGCCAACGGACGATCCCGTTAATTGCTCCGAAATGGGGACGTCTGATGCGATCCGGCGCCTGTCGCTCACCGCCAGCGCGGCCCCTCGATCCAGGTCACCAGGCTTCGCCGCAGCCCCTTCGTCACCGGCAGCACGCGATGCTGCAGGAAGGACGGGAAGATCAACATGCTCCCTCGCGGCGCGAAGGTCGCGCCCGGATGCGGCACGCAGAAAAATTCGAAAGCACCGCCCTCATAGTCGTCGGGATCGGAAAGCTGCACCACGACCGACAGCTTGCGGTCGAAGGGACGCGGCGATTCCAGCCACACATCCTGATGCCAGTCATATTTGCCCTGCCGGGTGCCGTGATATTCGGTGAATTGCACCTCAAAGGGCGCGACGATATCGACGCCGAAATTGCTGCGGTTGGATGCGTCCACGAACTGCATCACCCGCGACACTATGTCCTTTTCCCGGTTGGGATCGAACCAGCGGATGGTCGACGACCGGTAGGTCTCGTCGCTGCGGCTATTCTGGTCGAAACCCACCGTCGCCGACTGATCGGAATAGAGCGCCGCGCGCCTCACGATTGCGGCGCATTCATCCGGCGTCAGCGCGGACGGCCAGACTTCCCACACATTGTTCATCGGCTGCTCCTTTTGGCGGGCGCGGCCCACGGCGGCTCAGCATCCACCGTTGCGCCCACGTAAAACACTGGTCAGAAGGCGCGGCCGACACCGAAGAAGAAGCGCGCCTTGCGGCTGTAGCTGTCATCGGGCCTCTTCACCGGCAACGCGACTTCGGCGCTTGCCCGCCATTGCGCGCCCAGCCCTATCCGAACGCCGCCGCCCACCGATGCCAGCGTGAAATCCTGCGCCGCCAGGCGGTAGAAGGGCCGCGCCACCGCATGCGCCGTGGCGCCGTCGGCATAGATGAAAAGCGCGCCGTTCTTCAGTGGCGGCGATTTGACCGAAGGCGCCCAGGTGAGTTCCGCACCGCCCGCCACGGCCTGCTCCGCCGTCAGCACACCCAACCGAAAGGCCATGCCTGCGCCCCGGCCGCCCAGCGAGAAGCGCTCCGTCACCGGCAGCCGATCGCCGGA
This sequence comes from Sphingobium sp., assembly GCA_035281605.1. Lineage (GTDB taxonomy): Bacteria > Pseudomonadota > Alphaproteobacteria > Sphingomonadales > Sphingomonadaceae > Sphingobium. The sequence continues at coordinate 524 of DATEDR010000009.1, read as the reverse complement.
ATATTGCCCCTTGGCGGAGAGTTTCAGCGACAGCGTCCGGGATACCCCCTGTACGGCGACCGCCTGCAGATTAACCTTCGTGAAGCGCGTCTCGGAAAAGCCGGTAAAGGCTTTCGCGCCCAGCATGTCCACGCCCCGGCTGACGACCGCCGACACCGCATGGCCGCTCGTGGCTTCCGTCCGCGACCAGGTCGCGCCCAGCCTTATTGCCCGCGACCGATAATCGCCGAAGCGGACATCCAGGAAATAATTGTCGCTGTCGATGCCGTCTACCGACGCGCTGGCCGTCAGCATGGTGCGGTTCGACCGGACCAGCGGATAGCTCAATCCCAACCCCGCCAGCGTCGCCTCGCCCTCGCTCGCCCCGCCGCGCTGCCGCGTCTCGACCCGCGCGCCATGCGCCGTCAGGCTCATGCCGTCGCTGCCGATCGGCGTGGTATGGCTCAGCGAGTAGAATTGATAGCGCTCGGGGTAAAAGGGCAAATAGCCCGCCACCCGCGTGCTGTCGCCTTCGCGCAGCAGGC
>DATEDR010000008.1:0-2262 GCA_035281605.1 Sphingobium sp. | reverse complement strand
GAACGACGGCAGCACGGCGAGCGAAATCTATATCGGTCTGGGCGGAGGCGGAGCGGCCGACGGGCCGCGGCAGTCGCTAGTGCTGAAACGCGCGAACCGTCACGGGCTGATCGCGGGCGCGACCGGCACCGGCAAGACAGTGACGCTGCAGGGGATCGCGGAGAGTTTTTCCGCGCTGGGCGTCCCGGTCTTCCTCGCCGACGTGAAGGGCGACCTGTCGGGCATTGCCATGGCGGGGTCGCCCACGGCCAAAAATGCCGACAAGCTGGTCGCGCGGGCGCAGGAAATCGGCCTGACCAACTATGCCTATGCCGACAATCCCGCGATCTTCTGGGACCTGTATGGGCAGCAGGGTCATCCCATCCGCACGACGGTCAGCGAGATGGGGCCGCTGCTGCTCGCCCGGCTGATGGGCCTCAACGAAACGCAGGAAGGGGTCCTGTCCATCGCATTCCGCTACGCGGACGAGGAAGGGCTGATGCTGCTGGACCTGGGCGACCTGCAGGCGATGCTGGCCTATTGCGCCGACCATGCGGATGAACTTTCGTCGCGCTTCGGCAATGTGACCAAGACCAGCGTCGGCGCGATCCAGCGTCAGTTGCTCCAGCTGGAAAGCCAGGGCGGGGCGCATTTCTTCGGCGAACCGGCGCTCGACATCCATGATTTCCTGAAGGTGGACGATCAAGGGCGCGGTTATGTCAATATCCTCGCCGCCGACAAGCTGATGCAGAGCCCCAAGCTCTACGCGACCTTCCTGCTGTGGCTGCTGTCCGAACTGTTCGAAACGCTGCCCGAGGTCGGGGACCCCGACAAGCCGGTGCTGGTCTTCTTCTTCGACGAGGCGCATCTGCTGTTCGACGACGCGCCCAAGGCGCTGACCGACAAGATCGAGCAGGTCGTGCGGCTGATCCGTTCGAAGGGCGTGGGCGTCTATTTCGTGACGCAGAACCCGATCGACATTCCTGAAGAAGTAGCGGGGCAGCTGGGCAACCGCGTCCAGCATGCGCTGCGGGCTTTTACCCCCCGAGACCAGAGGGCGATCAAGGCAGCGGCGGAGACGTTCCGGGTCAACCCCGACCTGGACGTCGAAAGCGCGATCACCGAACTGCGCGTCGGCGAGGCGCTGGTGTCGCTGCTGCAGGAGGATGGATCGCCCGGCATCGTCCAGCGCACCCTGATTGCCCCGCCCCGATCGCGCCTGGGGCCGGTCGATGCCAAGGAGCGGGCGATCCTCCAGTCCATCTCGCCCTGCGCCGGCAAATATGACGAGGCGGTCGACCGGGAATCGGCCGAAGAGATACTCGCCGCGCGCGGGCAGACAGCCGCTGCCGCGGCCCAGGCGGCCAAGGCTCGGGAGGAAGCGGATAAGGCCGCCGCCGCCCAGGCCAAGGTCGAAGCCAGGCAGCGCGAGGCGGAGCTGAAGGAGCAGGCGCGCCGCGACGCTGCCGCCGCGCGGGAAGCGGCGAGGCCTTCCGGCTTGGACAGGGCGGTCCAGTCGGCCACCCGGTCGGCCGCCTCCTCGGTCGGGCGGCAGGTCGCGAACGAACTGGGCCGCGCGGTGTTCGGCGGGTCGAGCCGCCGCTCCTCGTCGGGTGGCCTTGCCGGACAATTGGTCCGCGGCATATTGGGAAGCCTGTTCAAATAAACGCGCGCAACTGGGGACATGAGATGCTCAAGCTGAAAGCCGCCCTTTCGATCGCCCTCCTCGCCTGTGCCCTGCCCGCGGCGGCGCAGATGTCGGACCGCGCGCTGCGCCGGGCCACGAACGCCGCCATCGCCAGCGACATCGCGCGGGAACGGCAGGCCGAACGCGACGCCCGGCGCACGCCCTACGCCTCGCCCGGCCAGGGACGCATCGCCAGCGCCAATGGCGCGCGCACCGCCTGCGCCGCCAAGGCGCGCGAGGAGGCGGGGCGCGGCTCCGCGGTCGTCGGCAGGCCGGACGCCCGATCCATGGCGACCGGCTGGGAAGTCGAAGGCATGGTCAGGCCGCAGGGAAGCGGCGGCGGCGTGCCCTTCGTCTGTTCGGTACGCAACGGGTCGGTCAGCGGAATCCTGCTCGATCCGGACCGCTGAGGGCGAGGGAAAGCGGCGGCTTGGCCCTGCCAAGAATTGCTGCGTCCCTTCTCTACCCACGCAATTGCCTTTGGCTCGGCCCAAGCGCTAAGGAGGGCAGATGAAGGCTCCTCCCCCTCCCCGGCATCCGCTGCGTTTCGGCGATTTTCGGGCCTATCTGTTCAGTCGCCTCGCCGCGGTTCTGGC
>DATEDR010000007.1:0-3649 GCA_035281605.1 Sphingobium sp. | reverse complement strand
CGGCTCGCCCAGAGCAACCAGATCCTGGTCGTGACGCATAGCCCGCAGGTGGCGGCGCGCGGCGCGGCGCATATGCTGATCGCCAAATCGTCCGACGGCACGGTCACGCGCACGGGCGTTCATGCGTTGAACGATGGCGAGCGGCGCGAGGAAATCGCGCGCATGCTGTCGGGCGCGGAGATCACGCCCGAAGCGCGCGCGCAGGCGGAGCGATTGCTGGAGGTTTAGGCTCTTCCGTCGCTTGGCGCGGCAAGGCTATGGAGGGGCATGACCGAACCCAGCCATATGACCGAAGCGCAGGCGGCCAACCGCCTGATGCGGCTCGCCAAAGAGATAGCAAAGCATAACCGGCTTTATCACGATCACGACCAGCCGGAGATCACCGACGCCGCCTATGACGCGCTGATGCGCGAAAATCTCGTCCTGGAAACCACCTTCCCGCATCTGATTCGCGCCGATTCGCCCAATCGTCAGGTCGGCGCGACGCCGACATCAGGCCTTGGGAAGGTGCAGCATGCGGTCCGCATGATGAGCCTCGACAATGGCTTTTCCGACGAGGACATCGCCGAATTCCTCGCGCGGGTGCGGCGGTTTCTGGCGCTGCCGCAGGACGCGCCGGTCGCGCTGACGGCCGAGCCGAAGATCGACGGGCTTTCCTGCTCGCTGCGCTATGAACAGGGCGCGTTGCGGCTGGCCGCGACCCGGGGCGACGGCGCCACCGGCGAAGATGTGACGGCCAACGTCCGCGCCATCGGCGATATTCCCGATCGGCTGACCGGCGCGAACATCCCTGATATTTTCGAAGTCCGGGGCGAGGTCTATATGGCGAAGGCCGACTTCGTGGCGCTCAATGAACGGTTGCTGGCGGAGGCTGAGGATCCGGCCAAGGCGCGCCAGTTCGCCAACCCGCGCAACGCGGCGGCGGGCTCGCTCCGGCAGAAGGACGCCAGCGTCACGGCCAGCCGTCCCCTTCGTTTCCTCGCCCATGGCTGGGGCGAGGCGAGCGCGCTGCCGGCGGAGACGCAACTTGGCGTCATGCAGGCGATTGCCGGCTGGGGCCTGCCCGTGTCGGACCAACTGACCTGCGTCGACACGCTGGACGCGCTCATCAGCCATTATCGGGCGATCGAGTCGGCGCGCGCTGACCTGCCGTTCGACATTGACGGAGTGGTGTATAAGGTCGACCGGCTCGATTGGCAGCAGCGGCTGGGCTTCGTCGCAAAGGCGCCGCGTTGGGCGATAGCGCATAAATTCCCCGCCGAACGGGCCCAGACGACCTTGGAGGCGATCGACATTCAGGTCGGTCGCACGGGCAAGCTGACCCCGGTCGGGCGCCTGACCCCGGTGACGGTGGGCGGGGTGGTCGTGTCCAACGTGACGCTGCACAATGCCGACGAGATCGCGCGCCTGGGGGTGCGGCCTGGCGACCGCGTCGTCGTGCAGCGGGCCGGCGACGTCATCCCGCAGCTGGTCGACAATCTGACCCGGGGAGAGGAGCGCGCGCCGTTCGCCTTTCCCGATCACTGCCCGATCTGCGGCTCGGAAGCCGTGCGCGAAGAGGGCGAGGTCGACATTCGCTGCACCGGCGGGCTCATCTGCGCGGCGCAGCGTTTCGAGCGGCTGCGTCACTTCGTCAGCCGGGGGGCATTGGACATTGAGGGGCTTGGCGAAAAGACGATCGAGGAGTTCCTGGACCTGGGCTGGATCGTCGAGCCAGCCGATATTTTCCGGCTGAAGGCGCATCGGCCCGTGTTGATCGGGCGCGAGGGGTGGAAGGAAAAGTCGGTCGACAATCTGCTCGCCGCGATCGAGGCAAAGCGGCGGCCCGATGCAGCGCGACTGCTCTTTGGCCTGGGGATCCGCCATATCGGCGCCGTGACCGCGCGTGATCTGCTGAAGCGCTACGCCACGCTGGCGGCGGTCCGCGCGCTGGCCGGGGACATTATCGCCCTGCGCGAAGCCGCCGTGCCGGCAGAAGGCGAGGAGCAGGCGCGCTTCCGCACCCGGCTGGACAAGGCGATCGCCGAGATGATCGGCGTCGAGAATGTGGGTTCGGCGGTGGGCCATGCGTTGGCCGATTTCTTCCACGAGCCGCATAATGTGGAGGCGTGGGATGATCTGCTGTCGGAAGTGACGCCGCCCGATTATGTGGTGGAAACCACGGCGAGCGCCGTGACGGGCAAGATCGTGGTGTTCACCGGCAAGCTCGAGACGATGAGCCGCGACGAGGCAAAGGCGCAGGCGGAGCGGCTTGGCGCCAAGGCGGCGGGATCGGTGAGCGCGAAGACCGATCTGCTTGTGGCCGGTCCGGGCGCCGGGTCGAAACTCAAGCAGGCCGCTGCCCTGGGGATCGAAGTGATCGACGAAGCCGCCTGGGCCGAGATCGTGAAGGCGGCCGGCTAGGACGGGTTTGGACCAGTTGCGGACATAATAGCCCTCTCCTTCGGGCGGGAGAGGGCTAAAGCAGCCCGTCCCCTTTCCACCCAATCCGTCCCGCCGTCGCGTTACGCCGCTGCTTCCAGCTTGTCCTGCGTCCGCGTATCGAAGTCGCTCGCGTCATGCCGCTCGTGCAACTGCTCGTCGAGCGGTCCGTTCAGGCGGTTTACGATGCGGCCACGCTTCACAGCGGGGCGCGCGTCGATCTGTTCCGCCCACCGCATCACGTTGCGATAGCTGCGCGCGTCCAGAAATTCCCCAGCGTCGCCATAGGCGCGGCCGAGCGTGACGCCGCCATACCAGGGCCAGATCGCCATGTCGGCGATCGTATACTCCGCGCCCGCGACGAATTCATTGTCTGCCAGCTGTCGGTCGAGCACGTCCAGCTGCCGCTTCACCTCCATCGTGAAACGGTCGATGCAATATTCGATCTTCACCGGCGCATATTTGTAGAAATGGCCGAAACCGCCACCCAGATAGGGCGCGCTGCCCATCTGCCAGAACAGCCAGGACAGGCATTCGCTGCGCGCGCGATGCGCGGTGGGCAGGAAGGCGCCGAACTTTTCCGCCAGATAGAGCAGGATCGCGCCCGATTCGAACACCCGCGTCGGGGTTTCGCCGCTATGATCGACCAGCGCCGGGATCTTCGAATTGGGGTTGGCCGCCACGAAGCCGCTGCCGAACTGGTCGCCTTCGGTAATGCGGATCAGCCAGGCGTCATATTCGGCGCCGGTGAAGCCGCGCGCGAGCAGTTCCTCGAGCATCACCGTGACCTTGACGCCGTTGGGGGTCGCCAGCGAGTAGAGCTGCAGCGGGTGGCTGCCGACCGGCAAGTCCTTTTCGAAGCGCGCGCCGGCGGTGGGCCGGTTGATGCCGGCAAAGGCGCCGCCATTCTCATTTTCCCAGCGCCAGACCGGCGGCACGACATAATCGGGGGGCAGGTTCATCGTCTCGTCTCCATGAAGGGGGATCGGCCGGCAGCCGGCGTGTCACGCGGTGCGGCGGCACGCGCTGCGCTCGACCTCGGCGCGCCTCACGGCGCCCGCGCGAAATGCTCCAGCGGCAGATCGGCGATCCGCTCGGTCCAGGGATGGCGCATCTCTTCCCACACCGCGACCGTCGGCGGCGGATAGGCCGGATCGCCGAACATGCCCTGCGCGACCGCGACCAGATCGGGGAAGCCGCCCAGCTCCCAATAGACGGTCGAGCCGCA
>DATEDR010000006.1:0-6304 GCA_035281605.1 Sphingobium sp. | reverse complement strand
CCGCCGAAGTCGGCGTGGCCGGGCGTGTCGACGATGTTGATGCGGGTGCCGTTCCATTCGACCGAGGTGGGCTTCGCCAGAATGGTGATGCCGCGTTCCTTTTCGAGGTCGTTCGAGTCCATCGCCCGTTCCTCGACGCGCTGGTTGTCGCGGAAGGTGCCGGACTGGCGGAAAAGCTGGTCGACGAGCGTGGTCTTGCCATGGTCGACGTGCGCGATGATCGCGATATTACGCAGGGACATGTTGTGCCTTCGGGATTCGGGTTTTCCCGGCCGGCACCGCGCCTGACCAGAGTATCGCGCGCGCCCCTACAGGAAATGACGCGCTGCGGCAAGTTCAGTAGCGCAGCTTTGGATACCAGTCCGGCGGACGGCCCCCGGGCGTCAGGTCCAGGATCGACCAGAGCGCGGCGATGTCGGGCGCGTCGCGCGCATCCTGCCCCGGATCGGCCATGTCGAAGCCCATCTCGCTCATCCAGAACAGGCGCACCTCCTCGCCATCGCGCCGGAAGACGAGCAGCGCCGGATATTCGCCATCCTCCCGAAGCAGGCCAAGGTCGTTGGCATAATCGTCGCCCACGGTCTGCACGAAGTCGAGGTCGCGCCAGCCGCGTTCCTGCGCGAAGGCGAACTGCCGATCGACGGGGCTGCGTCCCAATATCTTGAGCGCCACCTGCTGCTTGATGTCGGCGGCATTGCCGTTCACCGCGCCGAGCCAGTTGGTGCACATGGGGCAAGGCCGCTCGCGTTCCGGCCCGTACATCCAGAAATAGGTGACGAGCGCATCCTTGTCGCCGAACAGGTCCTTCAGGCCGACCTCGAACCCCTGCTCGTCCTTGAACCGATAATCCTTGGCGATAACCGGGCCGGGCGGCAGGGCGCGGCGCTGTTCGCCCAGCCGCGTCATGTGGCGGCGGAACTCGATCTCTTCCTGCAGCAGCGCCCGGCGCGCGCTGGCATAGGCCTCGCTTTCGTCCGGGAAGCCGGGCTTGCGGAGAGCCGCGAGTTGGGCTGCGGGTTTGAAACTGTCCATCCTCTCTCTCCTGCCGGTGATTGCCAACCAATCGCACGAGGACCTATAGCGTTCCGCATCATCTTGCGCCTTGGGTGTTATAGGCACATATAACAGCCGAGACGCATATGCGACCGGGAGATGATATGGCCAGCACCGCGCCCACGACGACCGCCGATCCGCTCAACCTGACGCCGCCCGATCCGGTTCCTCCGGTGACGCCCGAAAAGGCGGCGGGGCTGGTTCCGCTGGATAACGAGAAAAGGTCGAAGCTGGACGAGAAGGTGGACTCCTTCGTCAACGAACTGGTCGCGCAGGACCCCAATTCGCCCGAATTCGGCGCGCGCGTCGACCAGCTGACCAATATGGGTCGCAAGGAGATCGCGGAAGCCGCGGGGCACAGCAACCGCTTCCTCGACCGGCCGGTCCGGGCCATGGACGGCGACAACAAGGTCGGGGCCGACCTCGCCCAGCTGCGCCGCACGGTCGAGGACCTGGACCCCGGCAGGCGTGGCAGCCTGACGGCGCCCAAGAAGCTGTTCGGCCTCATCCCCTTCGGCAACAAGATGCGCGATTATTTCGACAGCTATAAGAGCGCGCAGGGCCATATCAATTCGATCCTCGGCTCGCTCGCCAGCGGCAAGGACGTGTTGATCAAGGACAATGCGGCGATCGATGTCGAGCGGCAGAATATGTGGGCCACCATGGGCCGGCTGGAGCAGATGATCCACATTTCCAAGACGCTGGACGCCCGACTGGAGGCCAAGGCGCTGGAACTGGATTCGACCGATCCCGCTAAGGCCAAGGCGATCCGCGACAGCGCGCTGTTCTACATCCGCCAGCGGAGCCAGGACCTGCTGACGCAAATGGCGGTGACGGTTCAGGGCTATCTGGCGCTCGACCTGGTCAAGAAGAATAATGTCGAGCTGGTGAAGGGCGTCGACCGCGCCAGCACCACCACCGTCGCGGCTTTGCGTACGGCGGTGACGGTCGCTCAAGCGCTGGTGGGCCAGAAACTGGTGCTGGAGCAGATCAGCGCGCTCAACACGACAACCGCGAACATGATCGATTCGACTGGCGAGATGCTGAAGAGCCAGACTGCGGCGATCCACGAGCAGGCAGCGTCCAGCACCATCCCCATCGAGACGCTCCAGCGCGCCTTCCAGAATATCTACGACACGATGGACAGTATCGACACGTTCAAGGCGAAGGCGCTGGAGAATATGAAGACGACGGTGAGCACGCTGTCGAACGAGGTCGAGAAGTCCAAGGGCTATATCGCCCGCGCCGAGGGGCAGGCGCGGGCGGATAATCCGCTGCTGAGTTCGATCGAGGCTTGAGCGCCATGACCGCACTCTTGCTTCCGTTCGGTTCGAGCAGCCCGGAGCTGGTCGTGAGACGTCGTCGAAATTTCTTCTCGACAAGCGCGAGCCGGACGGGAGCGGGAGGCGTGGCGCCATGACCCGATCGGACCGGGTCCTGGCCGATGCCGAAGCGGTGCTGCGCCGCCATTCCGATCAGGGCCGCAGCCTTTCCGACCGCGCCCGGCAGCGGCGCAATGCCGGCCTGCTGCGCAAGGTGAGATATGCCGTCGGCGCCATCCTGGCGATCCTGATCGCCAGCGCGGTCGCGGGCTTCATCGTTCCGCTCGGCACCACCGGAGTGATGATCGCGCTGAGCGTCATGATCGCTGCGCTGCTGCTGATCGCCATCCTCCCGGCCGAACGCCAGGTCCGCACCGAGGCGCTTGCCCAGACCCCGCTCGCCGCCCTGCCCCTGCAGACCGAGATCTGGCTCGAGAACCAGCGCAAGGCCCTGCCCGCCCCCGCCGTCACGCTGGTCGACAGCATCGGCGTGAAGCTGGAGACGCTGGGGCCGCAGCTTGAAAGCCTGAGCGACCAGGAGCCGGCCGCACAGGAAATCCGCAAGCTGCTGGCCGATCATCTGCCCGAACTGGTGACAGGCTACCAGTCGATCCCGCTGCCGCTGCGGCGGGAGGAGCGCCAGGGCCGCGTCCCCGAACAACAGCTGGTCGAAGGCCTTACCGTCATCGACGCGGAAATCGCGCGGATGAGCGAAACGCTGGCGAGCGGCGATCTCGACAAGCTGGCGGTGCAGAACCGCTTCCTGGAACTGAAATATCAGGAGGCGAAGGAACTTGGGGCTTAGCCCCGCCGTCCTTTCCCCATGATCCACCTGACGCTCATCATCGTCGATTTCCTGACCGGCCTTCTCGCCGCAGGTGCCTGGGCACTGGCGTCGGCGGGCGGCGCAGTCGCGGGCATCGTGGGCGGATGCCTGCTGAGCGCCTCGCTCTACCGCCGGTGGCGCCGGCGCGGCTGAAGCGCGGACCGGTTCAGCCGCCGCGGATCAATTCGTCCATCTCTTCCTGCGCCAGCGGTGTGCTGAACTGAATGCCGAAGCGCTTGCCCTTGGCCCACATGACCCTGCCGCTCGTCCTGAGCCCCAGCGCCGTGACGGACAGGTATCTGCCCGATGGCGGGGGCGTTTCACTATGCACCAGCGCGCCCGAGCAGGACAGATCCAGGAAATGGGCCCGCGCCTGAAGGCCGCCGAATGACAGGACGACCGGCTCGAACATTTTGCGCCGCATGGCGTGGCGCCGTTGCGTGCCATCCTCTGTCATCGAGCAATAGTGGATCATAACTGCCTCTCTCACGCGATCATTGCATCAGGAAAAGGTCAAATTCGTCCGCAAAATCATGGTTGACGGGCCCTTATCATTTCCGCGGCGAAGGCGAGAGCTCGTTCGCTCGATCAAGTTTCAAGGCGCAGGGAACGATTCCTTCGGGCGCCGGACGGGCAGCGATCCGCCGGAAGCGGGCGAAATAGCCACCCGCCGTCGGTTTTGGGATCAGTTCCTCCAGCCGGAAGCCGACCGCCGCCAATTCGCACACAAGCAGACGCGGCGGCGTGCCATGCTGGGCCGTCGGCCGGTTCGCGTCGACCACGATCAGTTCGCCGTCCGGCTTCAGCGCCGGGCTGAGATTCCACAGGAAGGCATAGGGCTCGGCAATCTCATGATACATATGGACCATGAAGATACGGTCGAAGCTGTTTTCGGGCAGTCTCGGGTCTTCTGCCGCGCCCAGACGGACGCTGACGTTGCGCCAGTCCTCGCGCGTGATGCGCCGGGACAGCGCCTCTATCACCTCGGGCATGATGTCTTCAGCCAGCACGCGCCCCTTGGGACCCACGCGATTGGCAAGGCGCACCGTGTAATAGCCCTCGCCAGCGCCGATGTCGGCCACCGTCATTCCGGGGCGGATGCCGGCGCGGTCCATGATGTCTTCGGCTTCGTTGACGCGATCTCGCGCTTCCTCGCTCGACCAGCGCGTGGACACGACCGGCGCCACGGGCCGATCGGCGCGCGGGAAGTCCCGGGCTGCCGCGGGGCGGTCGTCATTCTTCGCCGATGAGAAGGGACCGCAGGCGGCCAGCAGCAGGGATGATCCCACCAACGCCGCGAGCGCCCGCGCCCCGGCCACCAGCGGAAAATCCATCAGTCGACATCCTCCACATCGACCTTTTCGCCCGTCACCTTCTGCGACAGCGCGGCCGCCATGAAGGGATCGAGCGCGCCGTCCAGCACATCGTCGGGCGAAGTGGAGGTGACGCCGGTACGCAGGTCCTTCACCAGCTGATAGGGCTGAAGCACATAGGATCGGATCTGATGGCCCCAGCCGATTTCGGTCTTGGCCTGATAATCGGTCGACGCGGCTTCCTCACGCCGCCGCATCTCGGCTTCGTAGAGGCGGGCCTTCAGCATGTTCATCGCCGTCGCGCGGTTCTTGTGCTGCGAGCGGTCATTCTGGGAAGCGACGATGATGCCCGAGGGAATATGGGTGATCCGGACCGCCGAATCCGTCGTGTTGACGTGCTGGCCGCCTGCGCCCGACGCGCGATAGGTATCGATCTTGAGGTCGCCTTCATTGACCTCGATCTCGATATTGTCGTCGATCACCGGATAGACCCAGACCGACGAAAAGCTGGTGTGGCGCCGCGCCGAGCTGTCATAGGGGCTGATGCGGACCAGCCGGTGAACGCCGCTTTCGGTCTTGGCATAGCCATAAGCATTTTCGCCCTTGAACAGGAAGGTCGCGGACTTGATGCCCGCCTGGTCGCCTGCCTGATAATCGACCAGTTCGACCTTGTAGCCACGCCGTTCCGCCCAGCGGCGGTACATGCGGCTGAGCATTTCCGCCCAATCCTGGCTTTCGGTGCCGCCCGCGCCGGCGTGGATTTCCAGATAGGTGTCGCTGGCGTCCGCCTCACCCGCGAGCAGCGCCCTGATCTTGTCCTCGTCCGCCCGGTCGGCCAGCACCTTAAGCGAGGCGATGGCTTCGTTCACCATATCCTCGTCGCCCTCGGCATCGGCCATCTCGATGAGTTCGGCGGTATCGGTCTTTTCGCTGTCGATCGCGCGGGTCGCGCCGATCGCCGCGTCGAGCCGCGTCCGCTCGCGCATCACTTCCTGCGCCTTCTTCTGATCGTCCCACAGCGTGGGATCCTCGACGCGCGCGTTGAGTTCGTCCAGCCGCCGCAGCGCCCTGTCCCAGTCCAGGAAGCGGCGCAGCAGGTCCAGCGCGGCGTCGATACGGTCGATATGTTGCTGCGCTTCGGCGCGCATGAGGTCTCTCCAGACAGTTCCGGGCGCTCCTGCCCAAATGGCCAGAACGCATCAAACGCCTGCCCCTATCCGAGGGCGGCGGATTTGGGAAGGTTCAATCCTTGGCGCGCGCGTCCGTCGACAGGCTCAGGACGGCAGCTGAATGCAGCCGCTGACGACGGCGCAATGCGTTCGCGCCCTAATAAATGCCGCCCTGATCCTGCAGGAAATCGCTGTCGGTCCGCTGCCGCGACTGGGTCACCGCGGCGCGGCGCTGTGCCGCCTTTTCCTGAGCGGCGACCTCTTCCTTGCGGATCGACCGGCGCGGTTCGGATTCGGGCTTGAACGCCTCCCAGATCACCGCCGGCTTGGGCTCGTCGGTCGGCCATACGCCATAGACGCGCTTGCCCGAGCGGCGGTCGATCGTCACCATGCGGATGCCCGCCGGCGCGACGAAGGGCGTCTTGGGCATGGTTTCCAGCACGGGCGCCATCGCCGCCTTCCAGATCGGCGCGGCGACGCGTCCGCCCTGGGCCCAGCCGCCCAGGCTGCGCGGCTGGTCGTAGCCGATATAGACGCCCGCGACGATGTCAGGCGATCCACCGACGAACCAGACGTTGGTCGGGCCGTTGGTGGTGCCGGTCTTGCCGAACAGCGGGCGCT
>DATEDR010000005.1:0-14971 GCA_035281605.1 Sphingobium sp. | reverse complement strand
ATGCGCAGGCGCGTGTCCTGGCGGGCCAAGTGATGGAAAGATTGACGGCTTGATCCACAATCCCGGTTTCCTGCTGACCGTCCTCGCCTTTGTCGCGGTCATCGGACCCCTCGTCTTCGTGCATGAGCTGGGCCACTATCTGGTCGGGCGCTGGTGCGGGGTGAAGGCGGAAGCCTTTTCGATCGGCTTCGGGCCCGAAATCGCGGCCTGGGTGGACAGGCGCGGCACGCGCTGGCGGATCGGCGCGCTGCCGCTGGGCGGCTATGTGCGCTTCAAGGGCGACATGAATGCCGCCAGCCAGACAGATCCCCAGTGGCTGCAACTGCCGGCCAGCGAACGGGCGGAGAGCTTTCCCGCAAAGCCCTTGTGGCAGCGGGCGGCCATCGTCGCGGCGGGGCCGCTGATCAATTTTCTCTTCGCCATCCTGATCCTCGCCGCCTTTGCCTTCGTCCATGGCGAAAGCCGTACCCCTGCCGTTGCGGGGCAGGTGCAGCCGGGCAGCGCCGCCGCCGCCGCCGGGATCGCGGCCGGCGATCGGATCGTCTCCCTCGACGGGCGGGAGATGGCGACTTTCGACGATATTCGCATGTTCGCGCAAATCCGGCCTGGCGAGCCGGTGACGATCGTGATCGAGCGCGACGGCCGCCAGGTCGAGAGGCAGGGGCGCATCGGCTCGGTCGAAGAGAGCGATGGCTTCGGCAACAAGTTCCGCATCGGAAGGCTGGGCATCGCGCCCGGCGAGCCGGTGATCGAGCCGGTCAGCCTGTGGCGCGCGCCGGTGGTGGCGATCGAGCGCACGGGCCAGATCGTCCGCACCATGGTGGAAACGCTCGGACAGATACTGGGCGGCGGTCGATCGGTTAAGGAACTGGGCGGTCCACTCAAGATCGCGGAGGTTTCGGGCCAGGCAGCAACGCTCGGCATCGAAAGCTTTGTCTTCTTCATGGCGCTCATCTCGATTAACTTGGGGTTCATCAACCTCTTGCCAATTCCGATGCTCGATGGCGGCCATTTGCTATTCTATGGCGTTGAAGCGGTGCAGCGCAGGCCCGTCAGCCCGAAGGTGCAGGAATGGGCCTATCGCTCGGGCCTGGCGGTACTTCTGGCCATGATGGTGCTGGTTACTTTCAACGATTTATCTTCTTTCGGGCTCTGGGAACGCCTGTCCGGCTTGATCGGCTGAACGGTATGGGGCAGGGAGGCGCGATTTGGCGCCGTCTTTCCCGGCGTGAATGAACATTGCTACTTTATAAAGGGTGAGCGGGTGACAGCGATGAAGAGCAGCAAGAGGCAGCGTCCCGTTGTCGCGGCCCTGTTGGCGACGACGATGATCGGCGGCGTAGCGACGGTCCCTGCCTTCGCGCAGGAAACCGCCCCGGCGCCTGCTCCCGCTGCCGCTCCGGCGCCTGCTCCCATCGCGGGCACGATCCGCAGCGTGAGCGTCACGGGCCAGCAGCGGCTCGAACCCGATACGGTCCTGTCCTACACCAAGCTGCGCGTGGGCCAGGCTTACACCCAGGAATCGCTCGATCAGGCGCTGCGCGATCTTTATGAAACCGAACTGTTCGCCGACGTCCAGATCCGCAACGACAATGGCGCGCTCACCATCGAGGTGAAGGAAAATCCGGTCATCAACCGCATCGTGCTGGAAGGCAACAAGCGGCTGAAGGAAGACAAGATCCGGCCCGAGGTCAAGCTCGCCCCGCGCCAGATCTATACCCGGTCGAAGGTGCGCGCCGACGTTGCCCGCATCATCGAACTATATCGCCGCCAGGGTCGCTTCGCCGCGACGGTCGAGCCCAAGATGGTGCAGCTCGACCAGAACCGCGTCGACATCGTCTTCGAAATCTCCGAAGGGCCCAAGTCGAAGGTCCGCCAGATCAACATCATCGGCAACGAGAAGTTCGGCGACGGCGAGCTGCGCGGGCAGATGGTGACGAAACAGTCCCGCTGGTTCCGTGTCTTCTCCTCGGGCACCAGCTACGATCCCGATCGCCTGGCCTATGACCAGCAGAAGCTGCGTCAATTCTACCTGACCGAAGGCTATGCCGATTTCCGCGTGATTTCGGCTGTGGCGGAACTGACGCCCGACAAGCAGGACTTCATCATCACCTATGTGGTCGAGGAAGGGAAACGCTACAAGTTCGGCGACGTGAAGGTGGAAAGCGACATTCGCGACCTGTCCGGCGCGTCGCTCACCAAGACGCTGCCGATGAAGAAGGGCGATTGGTACAACGCCAAGCAGGTCGAGGACACGGTCGACACGCTGAGCGAGACGGCAGGCCTGTTCGGCTATGCCTTCGCCGAGGTCCAGCCGGACTTCAACCGCGACAAGGACAGCCTGACGATGGGGATCGATTTCCGCATCGCCAATGCCCCGCGCGTCTATGTCGAACGGGTCGACATCAACGGCAACACGCTGACCCAGGACAAGGTCGTCCGCCGCGAGTTCCGCCTGGCCGAAGGCGACGCGTTCAACAGCTTCCTCGTCAAGCGGTCGAAGGATCGCATCAACTCGCTGGGCTTTTTCCAGGAGAAGCTGGACATCGAGCAGAAGCCGGGCTCCGCGCCCGACCGCATCGTGCTGGAAACCAATGTGCAGGAAAAGTCGACCGGCGAGCTGTCGCTGTCTGCCGGCTTCTCGTCGCTCGAGCGCTTCATCGTCGCGGCGTCGATCACGCAGCGCAACTTTCGCGGCAAGGGCCAGGAACTGCGGGCGAGCGTCAATTATTCCAGCTATTCCAAGTCGGTCGAACTGGGCTTCACCGAGCCTTATTTCATGGACAAGAATATCGCGCTGGGCGGCGACATCTATCGCCGCGACCTGAACAGCTTCCGTTATCTCGGAAACAGCAACGACCGCGACACGACGTACAAGCAGACGACGACCGGTTTCCAGATCCGGGCGGGCGTGCCGATCACCGAATATATGTCGCTGGCGCTGCGCTACAGCCTCAATCTGGACGATGTGACGCTGGATGAGGACACTTATTATTCCGATATCGACGGCGATGGAGACCGGGAGTGCGATCCCGTGCAGGCGGGCCGCTATCTTTGCGATGCGATCGGCAAGCGGACGACGTCGTCGCTCGGCTATTCGCTGATTTACGACAATCGCGACAACCGCATCCGCGCGACGCGGGGACATAATATAGTCCTGAGCCAGGATTTTGCCGGCTTGGGCGGCAGCGTCAAATATGTCCGCACGAGGCTCAACGGCTCCAAATATTGGGCGCTTGGCGGCGGCTTCATCTTCTCGATCTCGGCCGAGGGCGGTTACATCCACTCGCTGGAAGGCGAACGCCGTGACTCCACGGATACGGTTGTCGACAAGGTGCGCCTGACCGACCGCTTCTTCCTGGGCAATCCGCAGATTCGCGGCTTCGACATTCGCGGTATCGGCCCGCGCGTGAAGCGCTTCTATCTGGTCGAGGACCCCGACAACCCGGGCAGCTTCATCCGCGGTTCGGGCGGCAGCAACAACAACAATGTTCGTGATGACGCGCTCGGAGGCAAGATTTACTATCTTGCGCGCGCTGAAGTCGAAATCCCGCTTGGCTCAGGTGCTCGTGAGATGGGCCTGCGTCCCTCGATCTTTGTGGATGCAGGGGCCGTCGCAGGGCTGCGTGATCCCGTTTCCACGCCTTTTCCGGGGTTCTGCACGTCGACAACCAACACAGCTTTGCCCCCCGTGCGCGCGGGTGGAACGCCTCAGCAACCCGTTTGTAACTCGGCTGCCGGTTATGATCAGGTGTCCGGCGGGTTTGAAGAAGTATATCTCGGCGACACGCTCAAGCCGCGCGTGTCGGTGGGCTTCGGCGTCAACTGGAACTCGCCCTTCGGGCCGTTCCGCATCGACATCGCCAAGGCCCTGCTCAAGGAACCAGGGGACGACACTCAGCTCATCAGCTTCAACGTAGGGACTCAATTCTAATGAAGACCATTATCAAGGCTGCCGCGCTTGCATTCGCGCCCATGACCGCCATTGCGCTGACCAGCGCGCCCGCGCTCGCACAATCGAAGGTCGGCATCGCCGTTGTCGACCTGCAGCGCGCCGTCGCCACCAGCTCGGCATACAGCACCGCCCGCTCGCAGATCCAGACGACCTACAAGGCGCAGATCGACAACTTCACGGCGCGCAAGAATGCGATCGATGCCGATCTCAAGGCGAAGGGCAGTGCGCTCGACGCCGCGTTGAAGGCGGCGGGCGGCAAGCCGACCCCGGCGATCCAGACCCAGTATGAAACCGCTCAGCGGGCTCAGCAGAACGGCCAGGCCGAACTGCAGCGCCTGGGCCAGCCGATCGCTCTCGCCAACGCCTATGTCGAGGAACAGATTTCGGCCAAGCTGTCGGACGCGCTCAAGTCGGCGATGACGAAGGCCAAGGTCGACCTGATCCTCGCCCCCGATGCCACGGTTTCCTATCAGCCGACCGTCGATATCACCCAGCAGGTCGTGACCGAGCTGAACGCGTTGGTGCCCAGCGTCGGCATCACCCCGCCAGCCGGTTGGCAGCCGGGCGGTGCGCGTCAGCAGGGTCAGGCTCCGGTTCCGGCTGCCGCCGCCCCCGCCAATCCGTCGCAGCAGCCGACCTCGCGCTGATTCGGGCATGACAGGGGAAGTCGACGCGGCACCTGCCGCCGCCATGAGGCCCATGGATATCCGTGGGATCATGGCGGCGCTGCCGCACCGCTATCCGATGCTGCTGGTCGACCGCGTGATTTCGCTCGTTCCCAACGAGACGATCCACGCGGTCAAGGCGGTGTCGATCAACGAGGGCTTTTTCCAGGGCCATTTCCCTGGCCGTCCGATCATGCCGGGCGTCCTCATCGTCGAAGCGCTGGCGCAGGCGGCCGGCGTGCTGACGGTCGAGACGATGGACCTGCGCGGATCGGGCAAGCTCGTCTATTTCATGAGCATCGACGGCGCCAAGTTCCGCAATCCGGTCGAGCCCGGTTGCCTGCTGGACCTGCATGTCGAGCTGCTCCAGATTCGCGGCCGCGTCTGCAAATTCACGGGCAGGGCGATGGTGGACGGCAAGCTCTGCGCCGAGGCGAACTTCGTCGCGATGATCGCCGACCCGCCGGTCGATTGATTCCCGGATGGACCTCCTCGCGCCAGCGCGCGGCGAGGAGGAGGGGGGTTGCGTTCGTGGGAAATCCCATGTAACCGCGCGCCTTCGTAGATTTCAGCATCCACGGCCGGTCGGAAACCGGCCATTACCGGAGCAGACCCATGAAGGCCGATACGCATCCCGACTACCACTTCATCACCGTCCAGATGACCGACGGCACCACCTTCCGCACCCGGTCGACCTGGGGCAAGGAAGGCGACACGCTGGCGCTCGACATCGACCCCAAGTCGCACCCGGCCTGGACCGGCGGCACCCGCCAGCTTGAGCAGGGCGGCCAGGTCGCACGCTTCAACAAGCGCTTCGGTGGTCTGTCGCTGAAAAAGTAAGCGCTTCGGCATTGCTGATAGGAAAAGGGCGCCTCGAGGGGCGCCCTTTTTGTTTGTCCGCGTTACGGGATGGGCGAACGGTAGTTTCGACCAATGCATGTCGTTCAGTCCTGCTATTTCGGTGCGACGAGAGCGGAAAGGCCGGTGAGCGTAGAACCAATTCACATCATGGCAGACGGCATCGGCAACGAGGAGTGGATACCCTTAAGCAGCTAATAAGCACCCTTGGGCGATTGCCGGAGATCATCCCTAGAGATAATGTGCCTCATCTAAAGGGCTTGAGGGTAATTGATGAAGTTGAAACTCGCCGGGGCGCTTACGCTTGCCATGCTCACGCCGTGCGCAGCAAACGCGGAAAAGCAAGAGACATCGGTCATTCACGGGTCGCCGCCGATGCTGATCGTCCAAGCACCAGACTATCCGTCAGAGGCTTTGGCAGAAAAGTTGTCAGGCGAAATACCCGTAGAGCTGCGATTGGACCCGGATGGGCAGATAACCTGCAAAGTCACGGATAAGCGCGCACCGGCCATGCTGGGTCAACGAAGCTGTATCTTGGTGGTGAACCGTTGGCCGTTTGGACCCCAACACGACGCTGAAGGCCGACCCCAGTCAACCAAGATTTCATTGATAGTCTTTTGGCCACGGCGCGACGAACAGACACCAAGAAATGACGATTTGGGCTTTGGCGGCGCAACTCCTATCTCACCACAAAACTGGCTGGACGGTCTATATGGCGAGCATCCCTCACTCGCTCGCTATCGGGGAAGATCGGTACTAATTCGTTTTGAGGTGAGTCCCACGGGGCAGATGCGCGGCTGCGCCATTGAAGGCGGAAAACAGTCTCAACTCTTCAGTGCCAAGCTTTGCCCGATTGTGGAAAAGCGCGCGCTATTCCTGCCAGCTGTTGATGCGCAAGGTCGAGCAATCGTGGCCAAGGGAGCGGTGAAGTTCACCTTTGGTTGAGCAACCTAACAACTTGCTGTAACGTGCGTCGAAGAAGCTCACCCAGGCTATTTGGGTCCGATGGCTGTTGGCGAGCGCGACTTAGGACGCTTTCGCCCTCCGTCTCGATCGAAAAGAGTTCACCCGCTGGACCAAAGGCTCGCGTGTAGACGCCATTATCAACATCGAGCGCTTCGAGATGCTGTTCAGCCATCTCGACGGAAGAAAAGCACGGAGGGGCTCATCGGCCTCGATGAACGGAGTCGTTTATATCGGCAACCTGTCAATTAAGCTGAATGTCAGCAGGTGTGCGATTGTTACCGAACGGTTTCAACGGGCAGCGTCAGCTATCTCCAGCCATCTTTCCAAACCGGACTACCCCCTTTCCACCCTTTCTGTCATGCCAGCGAAGGGCGAGGCACGTGACTCGCCTCGCCATCTGAAGGGGTGAAGCGCGACTTGCCTGAGACCCCAGCGTTCGCTGGGGTGACATTCTTTGGGGAGTGTGTGCCACCCCCCCCTTGCCGACTGGCCTAACTTCCGTCCTACGCCTTCGCAGCCCGATCGTCGTCCAGGAACGCGGCGACGTCGTTCAGCACTACGTCCTTCGACAGGAAAGTCTGGCCGATACCGCGCGCGAGCAGGAAGGGCAGGGTGCCCGCCGCCATCTTCTTGTCGTGCAGCATGTGCGCGACCAATGCGGCGCCATCGGCCTGCACATGGGCGCTGGCAAGATCATGGGGCAGGCCGATGGCCTTTAGGTGTGCCGTCACCCGCGCAGCGTCCTCGGCCGGGCAGAGCCCCAGCCGTGCCGAATAGCGATAGGCGAGCGCCATGCCGGCCGCGACGCCTTCGCCATGGAGCAGCCTGTCGGAAAAGCCGGTGTCGGCCTCCAGCGCATGGCCGAACGTGTGGCCAAGGTTGAGCAGCGCGCGCCGGCCCGAGGTTTCGCGCTCGTCATCGGCGACGATCGCGGCCTTGGCCTGCACGCTGCGCTCGATCGCGAATTCGCGCGCCTTCGGGTCGCCTTCCAGCAGGCGATGCCCCTCGCGCTCGCACCAGGCGAAAAAGTCGGGATCGTCGATCAGGCCATATTTCACGACCTCGGCATAGCCCGCCCGGGTTTCGCGCGGCGGCAGGCTGTCCAGGGTCGACGGGTCGATCAACACCAGGGCAGGCTGGTAGAAGCTGCCGATCAGATTCTTGCCGGCCTTCGCGTTGATCGCGGTCTTGCCGCCGACCGAACTGTCGACCTGCGCGAGCAGCGTCGTGGGCACCTGGATGAACTGGCAGCCGCGTTTCAGGATCGATGCCGCAAAGCCCACCAGGTCGCCGATCACCCCGCCGCCCAGAGCGACGACATGATCCCCCCGTTCGACCTCCAGCGCGAGCAGCCGGTCGAGCAACTCTTCCAGATGGCGCCAGCTCTTGGTCTGTTCGCCGGCGGGCAGGATGACGGGTTCGATGGCGATACCCCCCGCGCTCAGGCTCGCTTGGAAGCGGGGGAGCTGCGCCTTGGCGACATTATCGTCGGTCACGACGACCAGCCGGCCTTTGCGAGCATAGGGGGCAAGATGCTCGCCCGCCCGTTCGAGCGCGCCTTGCTCTATGATGATGTCATAACTGCGCGCATCCAGCGCGACGCGGACTATTGCCATGCGACAAGTTGCTCCATGATGCTGTCGACCGCGACTTCATGCGGTGCGGCGATGCTCTTCACGTGGATGGGGGCCAGCGCATAGATGGGATTGCGCACCGCCGCCAGTTCGGTCAGCACGGCGCGCGGGTCCTTCCCCTTGAGCAGCGGGCGCCCTTCGCGACGCGACACCCGGTCCACCAGGATGTCGATGTCCGCGTCCAGCCATATCGCGGTCGCATGATCCAGGATCAGCGCGCGGGTTTCATCCTGCATGAAGGCTCCCCCGCCGGTCGCGATCACCTTGGGCTCGCCATCCATCAGCCGCGAAATCACCCGCCGCTCGCCATCGCGGAAATAGGATTCGCCATAGCGTTCGAACATCTCCGTGATGGTCATGCCCGCCGCCTTTTCGATCTCCTCGTCGGCATCGACGAAAGCGAGGCCCAGGCGCGCGGCGAGCCGGCGGCCTACGGTCGATTTGCCGACGCCCATCATGCCCACCAGGACGATGGGGCCGCGCTTCGTCGGCTGCTGCACGGATTTGCTGTTTCGCTGCATGGCGAGGGGGGCTATACAACCCCCCGTCACAGAGGCAAATCGCAACTTTCCTCCACTTCCGGCGCGGCCGCACAAGGACCCATGAGAAGCAATCGTTCCTTCAGCACCTTCGAAAGCAGCTCACGCCGTCGCGGCAAGCGCCTGCCCCTCATCCCCATCCTGTTGATCGTGCTGCTGATCGGGCTGATCGCGCTCCTGTGGTCACGCGGCGGAGAGCGGCCCCAGCAGCGCGTCGAAAAGGCTATTCCCGCCGAAAAGCTGGGCAAATAAGCCGTCATGCGCCAGCGGCGGGTGAATGCGAAATGGGCGCTGGGCACGCTTGCGATCGCGCTGGCTCTGCCGGTCGTGGCGCAGGAGGCGCCGGAATCCCTGCTGCCCCCGGGCTTTGGCGAGACGTCTGAAGCGCCTGCGCCGAACGCGCCGCAACCGGCGCGGCCTACCGTGCCCGGCGCGCCCACGCCGATGGTGCAGCCGCTGCCGCCTTCTGCTGCCTTGCCGGCGGCGGACAATGCAACGGAAAATGCGGCCGAGGCCGATCTGTCAGAGGAAGAACTGGCCGAGCAGCGCGCGAAGTACGACCTGCCCGAAGGCGCGCATCGCTCGCTCGACCGCGTCGGTCCGCTGACGCCGGAGCAACTGGGCTTTGCGCCTAACGCGTTCGGGCCGACGTCGGGCGCGTATCTCGCGGCCC
The DNA here is from genome assembly GCA_035281605.1 of Sphingobium sp. Taxonomy (GTDB): domain Bacteria; phylum Pseudomonadota; class Alphaproteobacteria; order Sphingomonadales; family Sphingomonadaceae; genus Sphingobium. Next base: position 5,681 of record DATEDR010000005.1, on the reverse strand, counting down.
TGATGAGGGAAACGCGGGCGCCGATCACGTCGCGCTGGGCATCGATCCTGCTGCGCCGGGCGCTGCTGTCCGCCACGGACACGCCGCGCGGCATCGATGGCGCGGACTGGGTGGCCGAGCGCGCCTGGCTGTTGCTGCGCATGGGCGAGGCGGACAGCGCGCGCCTGCTGGTGCAGAGCGTCGATACCGACCGTTTCACGCCCCGGCTCTACGCCGTCGCGATGCAGACCTATCTGGCGACGGCCGATCCGGCTGGCCTTTGTCCCCTGTCCGCCGGCGCTCTGCGGTTCAGCAAGGAGCCGGGCTGGGACATGACGCGCGCGATCTGTCCTGCGCTCTCGGGCGATCAGGGGTCGTCCAGCGGCGCCCTCAACCAGGCGCAGCGGCGCGGCGTTGTTCGCGGCATCGATTATCGGCTGGCCGAAAAGGTGGTGGGCACGGGGTTCAACGCACGGCGGTCGGTCAAGATCGAATGGGATGCGGTCGACCGGCTGACGGCATGGCGCTTCGGCCTTGCCACTGCGCTCAATGTCGAAATTCCTGAGCCGCTCTATGCAACTGCGGGCCAGCATGTGCGGGCCTGGGAAGCGCGCGCGCCCGCGCTCAGCGCCGTGCGCCGGCTGCCGGGGTCGGAAACGGCGGCGCGGCTGGGCGTCTTTTCCAGCAAGGCGCTGGTCGGCTTCTATAGCCAACTCGCCGCGGATGGCGACCTTTCGGCCGAGGTGGCCGACCGGATCGATGCCTTGCGCACCGCTCATGCCGGGCCCACGCCGGGCGACCGGCTCCAGGCGATGCGGACGGTGTGGCGGGACAATGCCAGACCCGATTATATCGGCTTGATCGCCATGGCCCGAGCGGCCGCGGCCCTGCCGGTCGAACAGGTCGAAGCACGGGATGCGGCCAATCTGGTCGCCGCCATGTTGACCGCCGGCTACGACCGCAGCGCGATCCGCTGGAGCGGGATGGCGCGACAGGCCGACGGCGAAGGCGCGGCCGACTTGTGGGCTCTGCTCGCGGTAGGGGCGCCCAGCACGGCGGTCGACATCAGCGAGGGACGGGTATCCACCTTCGTGGAGCAGGCCGGCGTGCCCAAGGGGCAGATGCTCATTGCCGCGCTTGCCGGCCTCGCCCGCCTCAATGCCCAGGACGGCGCATCGCTGGCGCGGGACAATGGCCTCAATCTCGCCGCCAACAGCAAATGGGCGAGGGCGATCGCGCAGGCGGCAGGCCGTGGGGAAAAGGCCACGGTGGCGCTACTCGCCGCGGTCGGCATGCAATCGGCCGAGTGGGGCCGACTGCCGGCAGCCCATCTCTATCACATCGTCGCCGCGCTGCATCGGGTCGGGCTTGATCCGGAAGCGCGCATGATCGCGGCTGAGGCGATCACCCGGACCTGATGATGGGAGACGATGGCGCGCTCATCGATCGTTTCCTGGAAATGATGGCGGCCGAACGGGGAGCCTCCCGCAACACGCTGCTGGCCTATCGGGCGGACCTGATGGCGGCGGCAGAGATTGTCGGCGGTCTCGGCACGGCAACCAAGGCGGCGATCGGCGAATTGTCATCGGCATGGGCGGCGCTGGCGGCCTCTTCGGTCGCGCGAAAGGCGTCCGCCTTGCGGGCCTTCTACGCCTTTCTGGAAGAGGAGGGGCTGCGCGTCGACAATCCATCCGCCGCGCTTCCCCGGCCAGTGACGCGCAGGCCCTTGCCCAAGATCCTGTCGACGAAGGAGGTCGACGCCCTCTTCGCCTTGATCGAGGAGAAGCTGGCGGTGGAGCATCCTTTGCGGCTGGACCTGCGGCTTTCGGCGCTGATCGAACTTCTGTACGGGTCGGGCCTGCGCGCCAGCGAACTGGTGTCGCTGCCCCGGCGGGCGCTGGCGACGGACCAGCCATTCGTAATCCTGAAAGGCAAGGGTGCGCGCGAAAGGCTGGTGCCTATTTCGGACCGGGCGCGGGCGGCGGTGGCGGCGTGGCTCGCGCATGTGCCCGCCGACAGCCCCTGGCTGTTTCCGTCTGGCAAGAGCCATGTCAGCCGGATCCGCCTCTATCAGATGGTGAAGGCCTTGGCCGCCGCCGCCGGGATCGCGCCGGAGCGGGTCAGCCCTCATGTGCTGCGTCACGCTTTCGCCACCCATTTGCTTGAAGGGGGCGCCGATCTGCGCGCGCTCCAGTCGATGTTGGGGCATGCCGACATCGGGACGACGCAAATCTACACGCATGTCGACAGCCGGCGGCTGGTCGAACTGGTCAACAGCCGCCATCCTCTTGCAACGATGCGACATCGCCGCGTTGACGACGAGGCGTCATCGCCCTAACGCCGTCGGCCATGGTCAGCTTTCTGGAATTTGAAAAGCCTATCGCCGAGCTTGAGGCGCGCGTCATCGAACTGCGTGCCACGGCCAGCGCCGGCGACATCGACATCGGCGGCGAGATCGACAAGCTCGAACAGCGCGCGTCGAAGATGCTGGTGGATACCTATGCCAGGCTGACGCCGTGGCAGAAGACGCAGGTCGCGCGCCACCCCGATCGCCCGCATTTCAAGGATTATGTGGCGGGCATGTTCGACAATTTCATGCCGTTGGCCGGCGATCGCGCCTTTTCGGACGATCAAGCGATCCTGGGCGGCTTCGCGACGCTGGGCGAGCGGCGGATCGTCGTCATCGGTCATGAAAAGGGCGACGACACGGCCAGCCGCGTGCGCCACAATTTCGGCATGGCCAAGCCTGAGGGCTATCGCAAGGCGATCCGCCTGATGCAGCTGGCCGACCGGTTCGGGCTGCCGGTGGTGACGCTGGTAGATACGTCGGGCGCTTTCCCCGGCGTGCAGGCGGAAGAGCGGGGGCAGGCTGAAGCGATCGCGCGTTCGACCGAACAGTGCCTGGCGCTGGGCGTGCCGATGGTCGCCGCGGTGGTCGGCGAAGGGGGCTCTGGCGGCGCCGTGGCCCTGGCGGCGGCCAATCGCGTGCTGATGTTCGAACATGCAGTCTATTCGGTGATTTCGCCCGAAGGCTGCGCGTCCATCCTGTGGCGCACCGCTGATCGCGCCAGCGACGCGGCCACGGCGATGCAGGTGACGGCGCAGCATCTGAAATCGCTGGGCGTCATCGACCGGATCGTCCAGGAACCTACCGGAGGCGCGCATCGCGAGCCGGTGCTGGCGATCGCGAATCTGGGCGCTGCCATCGGGGAAGAGATCGACGCCCTCGCCGGCATGAGCGCGCAGGAGCTTCGCACCGACCGAGCGGACAAATTCCTGGCGATCGGCGCCTGATCTCCCCCTTTTGGAACATGCCTCTTTTTTGATCGTTACGTCGCGGTAACAGGCTGAGCATGTGGGAGGCTGCGTGAGACGGCGATATATGTATACCGGCGTGGGAGCGGGATTGGTCCTCGCGCTCGCCGCGCCCTCGGTCATTGGGCAGCAGCGAGCGATCCGGACGGTCACGTCCATCAGCCCGCAGGAAAAAGCGGCGGGCGCGAAACAGCATCCGGAACTGCTCAACGAATTTGGCGGCGCCTATGCCGGGGCCCAGGCGAAATATGTGGAGACGGTCGGACGACGCATTGCCGTCCAGTCGGGCCTTTCCAACGCGCAGGGCGATTTCACCGTCACCTTGCTCAATTCCCCCGTGAATAACGCATTCGCCATTCCCGGCGGCTATGTCTATGTCACCCGCCAACTGATGGCGTTGATGAACGACGAGGCTGAACTGGCCGGCGTGTTGGGGCACGAAATCGGCCATGTCGCCGCCCAGCATGGGCAGCGGCGGCAGCAGGCGGCGCAGCGCAACGCCATCGGCGGCACCTTGCTGCAGGTTCTGACGGGCGCGTTGCTGGGCGATTCGGCCTTGGGCGGCCTGCTGCAAAAGGGGATCGGCACCGGTAGCCAGTTGCTGACGCTCAAATTCTCCCGCACCCAGGAATATGAGGCCGACGACCTGGGCATCCGCTATCTCGCGCGGGGTGGCTATGATCCGCGCGCGCTGTCCAACATGCTTGCGTCGCTGGCTGCGCAGAGCAGCCTGGATGTCAAACTGGCCGGCAATGCGCGCTCCGTACCGGAATGGGCGAGCACCCATCCCGATCCCGCTTCGCGCGTGGGACGCGCAGCGCGCAATGCAGCGGCGATCGGATCGAGCGCGACCGTGCGCAACAAGGATGCCTTCCTGACCGCGCTCAACGGCACGCTTTACGGCGACGATCCGCGGCAGGGCGTCATAGAGGGCAGCCGTTTCCGCCATCCTGACCTGCGCCTTGGCTTCACGGCCCCGTCGGGCTTCGGCATGGAAAATTCTGCCAGCGCCGTCACCGTGGCCGGTTCCGGTGGGCAGGCGCAGTTCAGCGCGGCGCCCCATTCGGGCGACCTTGCATCCTATGTCGATTCAGCCTTCGCCAAATTGGGTGGCGGCAGTGGCGGGGTGCCGGCGGGAGAGGTGCAGCGCACCACGATCAACGGCCTGCCGGCCGCCTGGCGGACGATTCGCGCCCGCAGCGGGTCGAGCCAGGTCGACGCCACGATCTTCGCCTATGATTTCGGCGGCGGGAAAGCCTATCATTTCCTGCTTTTGACCCCCGCGGGCCAAGGCGTTGGCCCCTTTGCATCCATGGTGCAATCGGTTCAGCGCCTCTCCGCCCAGGAGGCGGCCGCCATCAAGCCGCGCCGAATCAATGTCGTGACCGTGAAAGCAGGCGATACCGTGCAGTCCCTCAGCCGCGCCATGGCCTATTCCGATTACCAACTGGATCGCTTCCTGACCATCAACGCGCTCACGGCCAGCAGCGTGCTGCGGCCGGGGCAGAGGGTGAAGATCGTCAGCTGGTAAGCGCAAAAAGAAAGGCGGCGGAATTGCTTCCGCCGCCTGTCCTTGACGATGTTGTCGAGGCTTACTTCAGGTTGCCCGAAACATTGTTGAAGGTGTTGCCCAGCTTGCCGCCCAGGCTGCTCATCGCGCCGATGGCGGCGACGGCGATCAGGGCTGCGATCAGGCCGTATTCGATGGCGGTCGCACCCTTTTCGTTCTTCAGCATCTTACGCACGAACTGCATTGCTAGTCTCCTTGACTCAATTTCCCGTTTAACTACCCGGCCGCCCCGCTAGTAATTAGGTCAGCTATGGACGGTTTAGCCGCGGTCGGTTGACAAAGATTTAATGCGGCGAACAAACTGTCAGATATTGATGGTTAATGAGCGAGAACTTCTGTCGCGACATTGTTCCACATGCCGCCCGTCTTGCCGCCGATGTTGGTCAGGGCCGAAATTATCGCGAGGCAGATGAGCGCCAGGATCAGGCCATATTCGATAGCGGTCGCGCCCCGTTCGCACCGCAACACCCCTGCTATGGTTCGAAATAGCGCGCGCATGCCGGATCCCATTTGTTGCAGACAGCCCCGAATGACCTTGTAAAAGGCCCAGAGTTAACAAACTCCTTTTAGCCGGAATGATATGAAGACAATTTCCCCGCTTCTGGTGGTCGCCGCCGCGCTGGTCGATGCCGATGGCCGCATACTCCTGCAACAGCGTCCGCCGGGCAGGGCTATGGCGGGTCTATGGGAATTTCCCGGCGGCAAGGTGGAACAGGACGAAACCCCGGAGGCTGCGCTGATTCGGGAACTGGAGGAGGAGCTGGGGATCCGGACGCATGCGAGCTGCCTCGCCCCCGCCGCCTTCGCCAGCGAGGCG
>DATEDR010000004.1:0-8912 GCA_035281605.1 Sphingobium sp. | reverse complement strand
GGCATGGGATCTCGATCGGGTCGAGATATTGCGCGGGCCGCAGGGAACGCTGTTCGGCGAGGGGTCGCTGGGCGGGACCGTCCGCATATTGACGCAAGGTGCCGATTTGGACCGATGGGAAGCGAAAAGCGACGCTTATCTGTCGCAGACGCGCGAGGGCGGCACCAATCGCGGCGTAAAGGCGGCGTTCAATGCGCCCTTGGTCCCGGGGCAGTTCGCTGTCCGGCTGTCCGGCACGCTGGAGCATCTTCCCGGCTGGATCGACAATGACGCGGCGCGCACGCACAATATCAACGATCAGACCTACAAGACCCTGCGCGTGAGGACACGCTTCAACCCGACCGACCGCCTGTCGATCAATGGCAGCTACTGGTATTACAAGGGCGACTTTCCCGCAGGTCCTGCAAATGCAACCGATACCGGACAGCAATCGCGCTCCCTCGTCCAGGCCACCCAGTCGCGATATGAAATGCGTGGGCTCAGCGCCCATTACGACCTGGGCCTTGCCAAGGCATTCTACGGCTATTCCCACAGTTCGTTCTTTCTGCCCCAGACGGGATATTATCTGGGCGGGTCGATCATATCCGACATAGCGATCGGGGTGACCGCGCATGAAATGCGATTATCCTCCAGCAGCGGCGATCCGTTGCAATGGACTGTCGGCGCCTATCTGCGCGAGGCCCGGCGTCGGGACATATTCCAGTTCCACCAGTTCGACATCGACAATGTCGACCGCACGACCAGCTGGGCCAGGGCGCTTTTCGGCGAAGCGACCTACCGGCTGCCCTTCGCGCCGATCGACCTGACGGCGGGCCTGCGCTATTATCGGGAGCGGCTGGAAGGTTTCGAGGTGAACAGCGGTGTCCCCGCCGATCAGGGAAGCCATGTCTACAGAAGCTGGAATCCGCGCTTCTCGATCGCCTGGCATCCGCGCGCCAATTCCATACTCTATGCAAGCGCGGCCAAGGGATTCCGCGCAGGCCAGCTCCAGCCGACCATCTCTGCTCAACTGGCTGGCCCGCTCGGCATCACCCTTCCCGATGCGCTGCGTCAGGACTATATCTGGACCTACGAACTGGGCACCAAGGTGGAGATGGCCGACGGCCTTTTGACGTTCGAGGCCGCGCTCTATCGCAGCCATTGGCGAAATGTCGCGGTTCGGCTCCCGCTCGGCAATACCGGCTATAACGGGCTCATCAATTCGCCCGGCACCCGGACCACGGGCGTTGAAGCCAGCCTGTTCCTCGCGCCCGCTCGCGGCTTGACGATTTCAGCGGGGGGATCGTGGATCGATGCCAGCTATTCGGGCACGGTGCCGGGCACCGGCATCGTCGAAGGCGCTCCTGTGGACGATGTCGCCCGCTTCACCGCCAGCGCAGCCACCGAGTACAGGCATGGTTTTACCGAGCGATTGGCGGCTTTCGCCCGCCTTGCCTGGCAGCACAACAGCCCCCGCGACAATTCCGCCTTCGCCATCTATCGACCGGGCGACGCCATCGACCGTTTCGACCTGCGCCTGGGCCTGGAGGTGGACCGGCTGTCGATCACGCTTTTCATCGACAATCTGACCGATGATCGAGACGCCAGTTCCCCCCGCATCGTCCAGCCGATCGCGGACGGCGACGTGGACATCACGGCAACGCGCCTGCGCCCCCGCACGGTGGGCATCGAACTCAGCACCTATTTCGGGCGGGGCATGTAAGCGGTTTGCCGCCGTCCTGAAATTTTTCTGCAACATCTTCCTGTCCCTCCGCCGATCCTGCGCGTCATGCCTTGCCAGAACCAAACAGGGAGGCATCAACCCATGCGGAGTTTCAACAAGAGCTGTTCGATCCTGGCATTGATGATCGGGTTTTCGCCCACCGGCCTGCTGGCGCAGACGGCACCGGCCGCGGCCCCTGCCGCGGACGAGCCCGCGGCCAGCGACCAGATCGTCGTCACCGCCCGCAAGCGCGAAGAACGCGCCATCGACGTCCCGATCGCCCTTTCCGCCGTCAGTGGCGAAGCGATGGAAAAGCGCGGCGTCCGCAGCGTTGCCGACGTCCTGCAGGAAACGCCGGGCGTGTCCCTCTATGACTATGGCTCGGGCATTACGAAGGTGGCGATCCGCGGCGTTTCCACGTCGCTGGGGGGCAATGACAACGGCTATTATCTGGACGACCTGCCCTTTACCGGCGTGACCGTGCCGATCGCCCCGGACGTGCGGGCATGGGATCTCGATCGGGTCGAGATATTGCGCGGGCCGCAGGGAACGCTGTTCGGCGAGGGGTCGCTGGGCGGGACCGTCCGCATCCTGACCAGGAATGCCGATCTCGACAATTGGGAAGCGAAGGGTTCGGGCTATCTGTCGGACACCAAGGGGGGCGGCACCAACCAGGGGATCAAGGGCGCATTCAACGCGCCGATCATCCCCGGCATGCTGGCCGTCCGTGTCGCCGGCACCGAAGAAAAACTGCCGGGCTGGATCGACAATGATGCAGCGGGCGAGCGCAATGTGAACGACCAGAGCTATACCACCTTCCGCGCGAAGGTGCGTTTCGACCCGACGAGCCGCCTGTCGATCAACGGCAGCTACTGGTTCTACAAGTCGGACGCCCCGGCGGGCCAGCCCAATGCCACCGACGACAACCAGCTGTCGCAGTCGTCGGTGCTTGCCACCAGCGTGAAATATCGTCTCTACGGCGTGAGCGCACGCTACGATCTGGGCGGGGCCGAGGCATTTTACAGCTATTCGCACAACAAATTCGCGCTTCCGCAGACGGGCGCGCTGTTTGGCGGATTGCTGATGGCGGACATCGAAATCAAGGTCGATGCCCACGAAGCTCGTGTCGCATCGACCGGCGAGGGCCCCTTGCAGTGGACCGTGGGTGGTTATCTTCGCGACGCGGAGCGCACCGACATATTTGAATTCGCCCTTTTCGGTATCGACAATGTGTCCAACACCACGAGCAAGGCTCGGGCGCTATTCGGGGAAGGCACCTATACGCTGCCCTTCGCGCCGATCGATCTGACCGCGGGCCTGCGCTACTATAGCGAGCGCCTGCGCGGCGTCGAAACCAACGGGACGGTCGCCACCAGCCAGCCCGGCGACACCTACAGGAGCTGGAACCCGCGTTTCTCCATCGCCTGGCACCCGCGCCAGGACATGACGATCTACGCCAGCGCGGCGAAGGGCTTCCGGTCCGGACAGCTGCAGCCGACGGTCGCGGCGGCGCTCGCCCGGCCGCTGGGCATCACGCTTCCCGATGCCCTGGCGCAGGATTCCATCTGGACCTACGAACTGGGCGGGAAGGCCGACTTCTTCAACCGCATGCTCACGCTGGAAGGCGCGGTCTACTACAGCAAGTGGAAGAACGTCACCGTGCGCATCCCGCTCGGCACCACCGGCTTCAACGGCCTCATCAACTCCAACGGCACGGAGACCAAGGGCGCCGAACTGTCGGTCACGCTGCGTCCGGCGAGCGGCCTGACGTTCAGTGCCAGCGGCTCCTACAATGACGCGACCTATGCGGGGGCCACCCCCGGCACGGGCATTGTCGATGGCGCCATTGTCGATGACGTGTCCAAGTTCACCGCCAATGTCGCGGCGGACTACAGCGCCCCGATCACCAACAATGTCGCCGGCTTCGCCCATATCGGCTGGCAGCACGCCTCGCCAAGGAAGTTCTCCTCCTTCGGCAGCTACCAGCCCAGTGATACCATCAACCGTGTCGACGCGCGCATCGGCGTCGAGCTGGGGACGATTTCCCTCGCGCTTTTCGCCGACAATCTTACGAACGAAAATGGCGCCGTCAGCTATCGAACCGTCCAGCCGCTCGCATCGGGCGCGCTCGACATCACCGCGCTGCGCATGCGTCCCCGCACCTTCGGCCTCGAACTGAACGTCAATTTCGGCGGCAGCGTCCGATGAGCAGGGCCTTGACGCTCAAGGCGATGCTGGCCGCTCTACTGCTCGCGACAGCGGGCAGCGGGGTAGCCCAGGAGGTCAAGCCCGATCCGAAGCGGCCGGGGAAGGCGGTGCTCAGCGGCACGCCCGACCGGCCGCTCACCGATCCCCGGAGCGTGGTTTCACAGAACCGCGCGGATGCAGCACCCGTCCCCGTCGCTGACCTTTTCTTCACCCGTTCCAGCTATTTTGCGAGCTGGACGCCGGACGGGCAAATCGTGATTGCGACGGACATCACCGGCCGCACGAACCTGTGGCGGATGCCTGGAGAGGGCGGCTTTCCCCTCCAGCTGCAGCAGTCCGAGGACAAGAGCTTCTATCCGCTGGCCACCCCGGACGGACGCCATGCGCTTTATGCGAGCGATGTCGGCGGTCGGGAAATCTACGACATCTACGCCATTCCGGCCCAGGGCGGCGGCGCTGTCAACCTGACCGCATCGCCCGACGCATCGGATACCGGCCCGTTCGCGGTCAGCGCGGATTCCAGGCTGATCGCCTTCAACCGGCGCGTCGCCAGCGAACCGAGCACCAATGCGGCGATCATGGACCTTGCCAGCCGGAAGGTGCGCCTGCTGACGCAGGAGAAGGTTCCCGGCACCTACTGGTTTGTCCGAGCCTTCAGCCCCGAAGGCCGCTTCCTTTACGCCAACCGCACCAATGCCGGGATGACGGAATCGAGCATCTGGCGTTTCGACGTCGCGACCGGCGAGGCCGTGCAGATATCGGACAGCAAGCGCGCCTATGAATCGGCAGCTGCCCTTTCGCCCGACGGCACCAGGCTCACCATCACCAGCGAAAACGCCGCGGGGGTGAAGCAGGCCTTCCTGCTCGACCTGGCGAGCGGTGAACGTGTCGCCATGCAGCCCAGCGGCTGGGAACAGACCGCCGGCGCCTTTTCGCCCGATGGGCGGATTGCGCTGGCCCTGTCCAATGTCGATGGGCGAAGCGAAATCCACGCCTTCGATGTCGCGGCAAAGGCGGCGCGACGCCTGCCGCTGCCCGAAGGGCACACAGCCGACTGGTTCGGGACGCTCCCCGTCTTTTCCCCGGACGGGCGCCAGTTGCTGTTCCCCTATTCGTCGGGCAGCGCGACCTTCGACTATTGGGTCATGGACGTCGCGACCGGGAATTCGAAACGGCTGACCAATCTGGGACTTGCCAGCGTCAATGCCGACAGCCTCCCGCGAACCAGCGTGGTTCGCTACAAGAGCGCGGACGGGACCGTGATCAGCGCGATATTGTGGATGCCATGGAACCTCAAGCGCGACGGTTCCGCACCCGTCGTGGTGCTTGCGCATGGCGGGCCCACCGCCCAGACGATGGACGATTTCGACCGCACTGCAACGGCGCTGGCCTCGCGCGGCTACATGGTCATCGCGCCCAATGTCCGCGGCTCCACGGGCTATGGTCGCGCCTTCGCGGAAGCCAACCGGCGCGACCTTGGCGGGCGCGACCTGGAAGACGAAGCATGGGCCGCCAGGTTCCTGGTCCGGACCGGCTATGCCGATCCCAGGAAGATCGGGATTACCGGCGGCTCCTATGGCGGCTTCATGACCGTCATGGCGCTCGGCCGGATGCCCGACTTCTGGGCGGCCGGCGTGGAGCAATATGGCATCGTCAACTGGAACACGATGTGGGACCGGGGTTCGCCGGCGCTGCGCGAATATCAGCGTGGGCTGATCGGCGATCCGGTCAAGGACAAGGATGTTTATGCACGGGTCAGCCCGCTCACCTATCTGGGTGATGCGAAGGCGCCGCTGCTCGTCCTGCAGGGCGCCAACGATATCCGCGTGCCCGCGCATGAGGCGGAACAGATCGTCGATATCCTCAAGGCCCGGGGCAAGACCGTCGACGCGAAAACCTATGCGGAGGAAGGCCATGGCTTTTCCAAGCGCGAGAACCAGATCGACGCGGCCGAACGGACGATCGCGTGGTTCGACAAATATCTGAAGGGGCAAAGCGACGCTCCCTGAAAATTTCGTTCGGGAAATATCGTTCAGATGGACCGGTATCGCTCGCCAGCCCGGGCGGCACGATCGGAGACGTAAGATGAAAATGATGAAGTTTCTTCTGCTGGCGGCCAGTGCGATCGCGGGACCCGCGATCGCCCAGGATAAATTCCAGTGGCTCGAAGCGCCCACGGACGCCAAGGCTCTGGAATGGGCGCGCAGCCAGACCCGCGAAGCCGCAGGCAAGATCGCGGCCATGCCCGATCATGCCGAAATCCGCGCGGAACTGACCACCGCATTGGCGGCCGGTGATCCTGCGCCGCATTTCCTGCTGGCGGGCCCCTATGCCCTTCGCTTCCAGCGCAGCGTCAGCCATCCGCATGGCGTACTCGCCGTCGCGCAACGCAGGAAGGACGGCACGCCCGGCGCCTGGCGCGACCTGCTCGATGTGGACGCGCTCAACCGGACCAGCGGCAAGGCCTATGAATTGCGCTTCGACAGCCTCGGCCTGGTTTGCGAACCGGTTCGCTCCAATCGTTGCCTGCTGCAGCTTTCGCCTTCCGGCGGCGACGAAGCCGAACTGCGCGAGTTCGATCTCGACACCGGACAATTTGTGCAGGGCGGCTTCACCATTCCCGCAAGCCGGACGTCCGCGGCCTGGCTGGACGCCGACCATCTCCTGGTGGCGCACACGGCGAACGGCGCGCCGACACTTCCGAGCGGCTGGGCGCGGACCGTCTCAATCTGGACTCGTGGCACTTCGCTTTCTGCCGCGAAGGCGGTCTATTCGGCCCAGCCGACCGATGCGATCATGCTGGTCAGCGCCACCGGCGAAGGCGCCAGGCGCGTCGGTGTGATCCAGCGTGCGATCGACTATTCGACACTGGAATTCCTGGTCGTGTCTCCCGCCAGGACCGTGGAGCGCGCACCATTTCCGACCACGCTGAAAATGGGCATGCCGCTCTTGGGCGGCGGACGCATCTATGCACAGCTTGGACAGGACGAAACCGTCCAGGGCGAGGCATTGGCAGCCGAAACCGTTCTGGCCTACGATACGGATCCGTCGCTGCGCGCCGACAAGCGGCTCACCTCCGCCTATCGGCCGGACGGACAGGAATATGTGACCGACGCCTTCACGGGCATGGCGGCGACCCGCAATGGCCTGAAGCTGCTCGTCGGCAAACGCGGCGTTCAGCAGATCCTCAGCATCATGCCCTCGGCGGATGGTTGGACAACGCATCGCGAACCAGCCGAGCCGGTCGGCACCGCGGTCACTTTCGGGGCGGTCGATCCCGTCAGCGACGATATCGTCATCAGTCGCGCCGGTTATCTCGTTCCCAACAGCTTCGTTCTCCAAAGCCGGGGCAAGTCCTTTACCCTGTTCAGCGAGAAGCCGGCCTTCGACGCCAGCAAGTTCCAGGTGGAACTCAAGTCCGCGACATCCGGAGACGGAACCGAGATCGACTATTATCTTCTGTGTCCCAAGCTATCGAAAGGCGCGACGACGCCGCTGCTCATGACCGGATATGGCGCGTTCGGCATCAGCATGGCGCCAGGATATCTCGATCGGACGGTCGGCGGCAAATCGCTGCTCTTGTGGCTCAATCGCGGTGGCGCGCTGGCCGTTCCGCTGATCCGCGGCGGCGGCGAGCGCGGCGAAGCATGGCATCAGGCGGCCATCCGCGAAAAGCGCGAGAACAGCTATGACGACTTCGCGGCCGTCACCGAGGCGCTGATCAAGAGCGGCTTTACCACGCCCAGGCAAATCGGCGTGTTCGGCATGTCCAACGGCGGCCTGCTCGCGGCCGTCATGGGGACGCGGCACCCCGACCTTTACGGGGCGATCGTCAGCGACGTTCCCCTGACCGATCTTGTGCGGATGCCGTTCATGGGCATGGGCGCGGCATGGGTCAACGAATATGGCGATGCAAACAAGCCTGACATGCTGGCGACCATCAACCGCTACTCGCCTTATCAGACCGTGAGCGCGACCCGGGAATATCCCCCCTTCATGATCACCGTCGCGACGTCGGACAATCGGGTCGGCCCTGGTCATGCCCGCAAGCTCGCCGCCAAGCTGGAGAGCGTCGGCGCGACCGTCTATTATCTCGAAGACGAGGAAGGCGGCCATGGCGTCAGCGATCCCCTCAGCCGCCCCGATCTGATGGCCAACAGGATGAGCTTCCTCATCAACAGGCTCATGCCTCAGGAACAATGATCCGGGGCTGAGAATATGGCGGGTTGGGCAGATCGGATCGTCCTCGATCCGATCTGCTCACGACGGTATAGTTCCGGGCCGGGTTGGCGGTCGACATAGCCCGTGGAGATCAGCCGATCGACCTGCTTGGTGATCGCCCCGGACGTGACGAGCAGGGACCGGAACAATTCCGTCGGTCGCAAGGCGTAACTCGGGCCGGAGCGGCGGAGGGTTGAAGGAAGAAGAACCTGCCCGTCAAGAAATAGTAGGACTCATTCACCATTATTTGCAAATGAGTCGTATTCGACAGCAATCTTGGGGTAACGCCGCTCAATCAGGATGCGATCGCGCGTCAGCGACCAGCGACCGTCATGGTCAGCGGCGTCAGGTCGGCGACATGGCCTTTGACCACATCGCCCGGCCGGATCGGGCCGACGCCCGCCGGCGTTCCTGTATAGATGAGGTCTCCGGGTTCGAGCCGATATTGCCGCGACAGCTGGCTGATGATGTCCGCGCTGTTCCAGATCATCTGGGCCAGGTCGCCCGATTGGCGAACCTCACCATTCACAGTCAGGCTGATGGTGCCGGCATCCAGCAGCGCCCCGCCCCCGGTCGGATGCAGCAGGCCGATCGGCGCCGACTGGTCGAAGCTCTTGCCGATCTCCCAGGGCCGGCCCGCCTTGCGCGCTTCCACCTGCACGTCGCGGCGGGTGAGGTCGATGCCGACCGCCTGGCCGAACACATGGGCGGCGGCCTGCTCGGTCGGAATGTCGCTGCCGCCCCGGCCGATCGCCAGGACCAGCTCTATCTCATGCTGGAA
>DATEDR010000003.1:0-2790 GCA_035281605.1 Sphingobium sp. | reverse complement strand
CAGGCTGGGTGACGAGCGGCCGGTCGGCGGCAGCGTCACAGGCGGCGTCGTTCATCGGCTTTCCCTCGCGCAGCGGGCTGCCCGCGATGGTCACGCCGATATTCCAGGCCATGATGATCGCGCCGCTGAGGTACAGGAGGCCGCCGGCTGCCCGGATCAGATACATGGGGAACATGGCCCTCACGACTTCGGAGAAGGCATAGACCAGGTAGCCGTCGCTGCCATATTCGCGCCACATCAGGCCCTGCATGATGCCAGCGACCCACATCGACGCGGCGTACAGTACGATGCCCAACGTCGCGAGCCAGAAGTGCCAGTTCACCAGCCGCAGCGAATAGAGCCGCTCCCGCTTCCAGAGTCTTGGCGTCAGATAATAAAGGCAGGCGAAAGTGATGAGGCCGTTCCACCCCAGCGCACCGCTATGCACATGGCCGATTGTCCAGTCGGTATAATGGCTGAGACTGTTGACAGCCTTGACCGACATCATGGGCCCTTCGAACGTGCTCATGCCGTAAAAGGCCAATGCCATCACCATCATGCGGATGATCGGATCGGTGCGGACGCGGTCCCAGGCGCCGTTCAGCGTCATCAGGCCGTTGATCATCCCGCCCCAGCTCGGCATCCACAGCATGATCGAGAAGACCATGCCCAAAGTCTGCGCCCAGTCGGGCAGCGCCGTGTAGTGCAGATGGTGCGGTCCTGCCCAAATATAGAGGAAGATCAGCGACCAGAAATGGATGATCGACAGCCGATAGCTATAAACTGGCCGCTCCGCCTGCTTGGGCACGAAATAATACATCATGGCGAGAAAGCCGGCTGTCAGGAAAAATCCGACCGCATTATGCCCATACCACCATTGGGTCAGTGCATCCTGCACACCGGAAAAGGCGCTGTAACTCTTGGACCCGAGCAAGCTGACCGGCATCGACAGGTTGTTGACGATATGCAGCATTGCAATCGTCAGGATGAAGCTCAGGTAAAACCAGTTCGCGACATAGATATGCGGCTCGCTGCGCCGCAATATGGTGCCGCCGAACACGACCAGATAGGCGACCCAGACAATGGTCAGCCACAGATCGACATACCATTCGGGCTCGGCATATTCGCGGCCTTCGGTAATCCCGAGAACATAGCCCGTCGCCGCCAGCACGATGAACAGCTGATAGCCCCAGAAGACGAAGCGCGCGAGCGCGGGAAAGGCGAGCCTAGCCCGGCAGGTTCGCTGCACAACGTAAAAGCTGGTGGCGATGAGCGCATTGCCGCCAAAGGCGAAGATCACGGCGGAGGTATGCAAGGGCCGCAGTCTCCCGAAGCTGGTATATTCCAGCCCCAGATTCAGCGCCGGAAAAGCCAGCTGGAGAGCGATGTATAGCCCGGCCAGGAACCCCGCCAGCCCCCAGAAGACAGTCGCTATGACGCCCCAGCGGATCGGATCATCGTCATATTTGCCTTGCGGCGCGGGCATCTTCAGCAGGCCCTGCGTGATCGCCGCATAATCGGCGCGCCGCATCGTCAGCACCGCGACGGCCAGGGCGGCCGCGCAGACGATCCCCATATGCACGGCGAAGCCAAAGTCCGCCGCCATCAGCGACGCCAGAAACGCCAATGTCGCGAGCGCGAACCAGCCACCCGTCTTCCATAGCAATTGATCCATCGGAATCTCCGTCAAGGACAGTACAGCCTGTGTCGTGCTGAAGACGACCCCTGCATTGACCTCTGTCAAACGGAACGGCTCGGGTATGTAGGGGAATATCCGTAAGAGCCTGATCCGAAAGTTTTTACGCAATATCAAATTGTTATACGCGGAGTGACTGACATCCCACGAGCCGGCGAGTTATCACGCAAACGCGCCATGCTTTGAAAGTGCGCAGCCGGGAGCAATTCGGCTAACCATGCCGTCGATTTTTGGGTGATCGCAACCATTTGCTATCAAACGAAAACTTCCGAATCAGGCTCTAAGACCGCTGGCGAACCCTCGCCATGATGAAGTCATCAATCGCCTTCGGCCATGCTCTCCAACCACGCTGCGTCCACGATGCGTACGCCGCGGCGCCCGTGAAGGGCGATCACACCCATGCGCTTCATTTCGCTCATCTGCCGGGACACCGTTTCGATCGTCAGCCCCAGCACGTCGGCGACCTGCTGACGGGAGAGCGGCAGTTCGATCACCCCTTCCTCGTCCGCGCGCACGCGCCGCCGCATGTCGAGCAGGAAGGTCGCGGCCTTGCCCCGCGCATTCTTCCGCCCCAGCAGCAGCAGCCACGACCGCGTCCGATCAAGATCGTCCAGGGTTCGCCGCAACAATCGGTGCTCCAGGGAGGGATGTTCCCGCGCGAACCCATCGAACGCGCCTCGCGGATAGAGACACAGGCGGGCATCGGTCAGCGCCGTCACGCTATGTGGCGTTCGCGCGCCGAAGGGCCTGCCGATGAAGTCCGATGCGTAAACGACGCCGACTATCTGCTCGCGCCCGTCCCCGGTCGAGGTCGACAATTTCAGCGTCCCGTCGATCACGTTCGCGACCAGCGTGGACTCCTCGCCTTCCCACATCACCGTCTGCCCGGCCTTCACTGTCAGGCGCCGCCCGAGGCGATTGAGGCTCGCCCGCTGCGGCGAGTCCAGGTCGGCGCAGATCGCCCGGTCCCGCACGTCGCAGCGGTCGCAATCATGCGCGCCGCAGGTCCGGCCGACCGCTATCGGGATGGGCGCTGTTTGCGCCAGATCAAATTGGCTGTCCATGTCCGGTGCATGGTCCCACGCGCGGGTCGGACCTATCCGTAAATGTCCCTA
>DATEDR010000002.1:0-15144 GCA_035281605.1 Sphingobium sp. | reverse complement strand
CCCCCAACGGTTACGCCGCCGTTTCGTTCAGGCAAGCCCTTCCTTTCCAACGGCAAGCTGTCGGGGTCATTCCGCCGGCTGGCTTGCGCCTGCATGACGGCTGTCGTCGCCGGGCTTGTAGGTAAGCAGCCTGCGACCCAGGCGCGGGCCGATCCATTCTTCCAGTTCCAGCGCCAGGCTGAAGGTCGCCGGGACGATCACCAGCGTCAGCACGGTGGACAAGATCAGGCCGCCGATCACGGTGATGCCCATGGGCGCGCGCCACGCGCCATCGCCGCTCAGCGACAGGGCGGTCGGCACCATGCCCGCGACCATCGCGACCGTGGTCATCACGATCGGTTGCGCCCGCTTATGCCCCGCATCGATGATGGCTTCGAACTTGGGTACGCCCTTCTGGACTTCCTCCAGCGCGAAATCGATCACCAGGATCGAGTTTTTGGCGACGATGCCCAGCAGCATCAACAGCCCGATCAGCACCGGCATGGAGATGGGGTTGCCGGTCAGGTGCAAAGCCAACGCCCCGCCCAGCGGGGCCAGCAGCAGCGAGCCCAGATTGACGAAGGGAGGCATCAACCGTTTGTAGAGCAGCGTCAGCACCGCCAACACCAGCAATATGCCGGAAATGACGGCGATGACGAAGTTTCGGACCAACTCCGCCTGCCATTTGCTGTCGCCGATATCGATCTTCTCGACCCCCGGGACCTTGCCATCAAGCACCGCTTTCATCGTCGCGAGGGCGTCGATCTTCTTCATGGCCTGGCTGGTCACGATGCCCGGCGCCAGATCGGCGCCCACCACGACCCGCCGGATCTGATTGTAGCGGCGGATCTGCGTCGGCCCCGCGCCAAAGGAGATGTCGGCGACAACCTTCAGCGGGACGGAGCCGCCGCTGGCGGTCGGCACCGGCATATTCTCGATCGTGGCGATGTCGCGGCGGCTGTCCTCGGCCACGGCGACGCGGATCGGGATCTGGCGGTCGGATAGCGAGAATTTGGCGCTGTTCTGGTCGATGTCCCCGATCGTCGCGACGCGGATGGTCTGGCTGAGCGCGGTCGTCGTGACGCCAAGGCTCGCCGCCAGGTCGAACCGCGGCTTGATGATGATTTCCGGCCGGTTCATATCCCCCGCGACCCGGGGCGCGCGGATTTCCTTCAGACCCGCCATCTCGGCGACCAGCTTGTTGGCGGTGGCGTCCAGCAATTCCGCATTGTCGCTGCCGAACATGATGGTGATGTCGCGGCCGAACCCGCCGCCGGACTGGGATTCGAAATTGACCCGGGCGTCCGCGATCTGAAGGAATTTGGGCGCGACCGATCGTTCCCATTCCACAGAGGAGGTCGGCCTGTCCTTCTTCAGCGTCAGGAACATGGAGGCGCTGGTTGTCTCGATGTCGGCGAAGGTGGACTCAACATAATCCCGGTCCGCGCTCAACATGCTGGCGACCTTGCGCGTGACGGCCGTGGTCTGCTCCAGCGTGCTGCCCGGCACCATCTCGATCTTGACCCGGCTGAAATCCATGTCGCTCGACGGCTGGAACGACATGGGCAACGTCCCGAATGCCAGCAGCGTTGCGAGGAAGGCCAGACCACCCAGGCCGACCGTCCACAGCCGATGATCGCGCAGCCAGGCGGTGATGCGGGCGGTGCCGCCCCGCGCCCGGTGCGCGACCGCCTTGCGTTCGTCCAGCGACCAGTGAAGGACGGCCATGTAGACGTCCATCAACCATCCTTCGCCATGGCTTTCCTGGCCGTGCGCCTTCAGGAAATAGGCGGCGACCATCGGCGTGATCAGGCGGGCGACCGCCAGGCTCAGCAGCACCGCGACCACCACGGTCATGCCGAACTGGATGAAGAACTGGCCTGAGACGCCAGGCATCAACGCCACGGGCAGGAACACGGCCACGATCGCCATCGTCGTCGCCAACACGGCCAATCCGATTTCGTCGGCGGCGTCGATCGCGGCCTGATAGGCGGTTTTCCCCATGCGCATGTGACGGACGATATTCTCGATCTCCACGATCGCGTCGTCGACCAGCACGCCTGCGACCAGGCTTAACGCCAGCAGCGAGGTGATGTTGAGCGTGAAGCCCATCATGTCCATGAACCAGAAGGTCGGGATGGCAGACAGCGGGATGGCGAGCGCGGAAATCAGCGTCGCGCGCCAGTCGCGCAGGAACAGGAAGACGACGACGACGGCCAGCACCGCGCCCTCGATCATCGCCGCCATCGCCGAATGATATTGGCTCCGTGTATATTCGACGCTGGTGTAAAGCTGATGATATTGGACCTTCGGATTTTCCTTCTTCAGCTTCTCCAGCACCTTCATGGAGTCGTCGAACACGGTCACGTCGGACGACCCCTTGGCCTTTTCCAGGCTGAAGCTCGTCACCTGGCGGCCGTTCATCAGCGACAGCGAACGCTGTTCGGCATACATGTCGCGTACCTCGGCGAGGTCGGCGAGCTTGACGGTCCGCTCGCCTGATATGGCGATTTGCGTCTGGCCCAGGGCGTGGGCATCGCGCGCATTGCCGAGAACCCGTATAGCCTGTTCGGCGCCGGCGATTTCGGTCCGTCCGCCCGCCGCGTTCACATTCACCTGCTGCAGTTGCTGGTTGACCTGGCTGGCCGATATGCCGTGCGACTGCAGCTTGGCCGGATCCAATATGACGCGAATCTCGCGGCTGACGCCGCCGCCGCGCTTGACCGCCGCCATGCCGGGCACGGCCAGCAGCCGCTTGGCGATGGTGTTGTCGACATACCAGGACAGTTCCTCCAGCGTCATGTCGACCGCTTCGGCGCTGAAATAGGCGATGGGCCCGCCTTCAATGTCGACGCGCGTGACCTGCGGCTCCAATATTCCCTCCGGCAGGTCGCTGCGGATCTGGTCGACGGCATTTTTGACGTCATTGACCGCGCGGTCGACCGGCGTGCCGATCTGGAACTGCACCAGAGTCGTCGACTGGCCCTCGGCCACGGTGGATGTGATCTCATCCACGCCGCTGATGCCGCGCACCGCCGCCTCGACGCGCTGCGTTACCTGCGTTTCCAGCTCTGTCGGCGCGGCGCCGGGCTGCAGCACCAGAACCTGCGCCATGGGGAAGCTGATGTCCGGCTGCTGGTTGACGTCCATCCGGCTGAAACTGACGATGCCGGCGAGCAGCAGGGCCACGAACAGCACGAGCGGCGACACCGGATTGCGGATGGCCCAGGCCGAAATATTGCGAAAACTCATGACGGCTTCCTCGCCCTGCGGCAGGGGCGCGCCGCGGCGCGCGCCCGGCTGCGCCTATCTTGCCTTCTGCGTCTCCGGCTTCACCTTCTGCCCAGGGGTCAGGAAGGCGCCTGCCGACACCACGATCCGCTCGTCGCCGTTGAGGCCCCGGGTCACGGCCACCCCCTTGTCCGACACCTGGCCGACTTCCACGTCGCGGCGCTGCGCTTCGTTGCGGGCGCTGATGACATAGACATATTGGCCCTTCGCGTCGGTCTGTACCGCGGATTCCGGTAGCATCGGGGCGGTGGCCGACCCGCTGACGATCGAAGCGGACGCAAAGCCGCCGGGGCGGATGTCCGGGTTGTAGGCGATGGCGATGCGCGCGATGCCCTGACGCGTCTGCGCGTCGACAACCGGCGATACCTGCCAAACCCGCCCGGCGAATTGCGTCTTGCCGCCCACCGGGGTCACGGTTGCGCCATTACCGGGACGCAGCGTCGCCAGATCGCCTTCGCTGACCTGCGCCAGCATTTCCATTTCGCCGCCCTTTGCCATGCGGAACAGGACGCCGGTCCCCGCGGCGACGATCTGGCCGGGTTCGACCGCCCGGGTCAGGACCAGCCCGGCGGCCGGAGCGCGTATATCCAGTCGCCCGGTGCGGGCGCGCTGCTCGGCGAGCTGCGCTGCGGCCACGTTGACGCGCGCATTGGCGGCATCGCGCGTCGCGGTCCGCTGGTCGATGTCCGCCTGGCTGATGAAGCCGCGCTTGACCAGCGCGCGCGCGCGGTCGAGCTGCGCCTGCGCCAGCTTCGCATCGGCACGATTGACCTCCACCTGCGCGGCGAGCGAGCGGATCTGCTCGGCCTGCACCGACCGTTCGATCACCGCGAGCACCTGCCCGGCGCGGACCCAGTCGCCCGGCTGCACCAGCACTCGGGTGACCGCGCCGCCTTCGCCCACCACGCCGACCGGCATCTCCACTCGGGCCGCCAGCGAACCGGTGCCGCTGATGGTGCGATCGACTATCGACTGGCCCGGGCTTATCACGGTGACGACCGGCACCTGCGCGCCTTCGTTCAACGGCTCGGCGCCCTTGCCGCGCATCATGAGCCAGGCCGAAACGGCGATCAGGATGATGGCGCAGACGGCGGCGATGACCAGAAAGCGGCGCCGGGCAGGCCGAAGGACCTGCTCCTCGCCATAGACGCGCGCCGGAGAATCTCCGGCAAGCTGGGTTTCGTAGTTCATCCTGATTCCATCTTTGGCAGGCCGCCCGGACGCGGCTGCTGTATTATATAAATAGATCACCCTGCTCAACCCCCAATATCACGGCGCGCAGAGGCAGGGCAACCGCGCGGGCATGGGGAAAAAGCGGGGTATAGCTTGCCAAACAACCGCCGCTGTGGCGCTATGTGGAGCGGAGGCGTGCGATGGAATTGCTGGGATGGATCATCGTCGGGCTGTTCGCGGGCGCTCTTGCCCGGCTGGTCATGCCCGGGCGCGATCCGGGCGGCTGCGTCCTTACCATCCTGTTGGGCATCGCAGGAGCATTGCTCGCCGGCTATGTCGGGCGTCTGCTCGGGCTCTATGCGCCGGACGAACAGGCCAGCTTCATTGCCGCTGTGCTGGGGTCGATCGCGGTGTTGGCTGTCTATCGCTGGTTCGCGCGGCGCGGATAGGGGTGGGGAAAAAAAGGGCCGCGTCGGGTAGACGCAGCCCTTTTGACCGCCAGGTTGGCTTATTCTGAAGCTTAGCGGACCGACCCGCGACGCACCAGATTGACGATGGCGAGCAGCACGATCGCGCCCACCAGGGACACCAGGAAACTGTAGAGCGTCAGGCCGTCGTTGATCGAACCGCCGCTGAAGATCAGGCCGCCGATGAACGCGCCAACGATGCCGACGACAATATTCAAGAGGATGCCCTGCTGCGCATCGGTACGCATGACCATGCTGGCGAGCCAGCCAATGATGCCGCCGACAACAAGCCACAAAATGATACCCATTTCACACTCTCCTTGGACCAGCGCCCCCAGCGGGTTGGCTGACCTATTCAACGGAGAAGTCGGCTTCGCGTTCCGTGAAAATGTTTCCGGTTCAGAAACCATGCCATGCGTCAAGGGGGGCAGGCAAAGAAAAGGGCCGCCGGATGCCAGATCCGGCGGCCCTTGTCGTCCTTCGTCCCGCGCGGCCGGCGGGGCGCGGCCGTATCAGTATTTCTGCTGCCGTTCGTACAACGACTTGTAATATTGGATGCGCGTCACGCGCAGGCCATGCATGCCCGAACGGTCGACCGCGCGTTGCCAGCCGGCGAACTCTTCCAGCGTCAGCGAATAGCGCGCGCAGGCTTCATCCACGGTCAGCAGCCCGCCATTGACGGCGGCGACCACCTCCGCCTTGCGACGCACGACCCAGCGGGTCGTGTCCGCCGGTGGCAGGCTCTCCAAAGTCAGGGGTTCCCCGAGCGGCCCGACGACCTGTGCAGGCCGGATTTTCTGATTTTCTATCATTCTCACCTCAAAAAGCGGCACTGGCGTTGCCGAATTCAGCAGCGGCAACCGGTATGCGCGTCAGCCCTGAACATCGGCTAAAGCGCCACGGTAAACGCCCCCTTCATGATCCTTCCTCCACTCTTAAATGCTCTGCGATCAATGGGTTGAAGCTGCCCACTGGCCGCGCGGCTTCGATCATGCCGCCGGACCGTGGCGCGAAAATTTCGGCCAGGTCCTGGATCCAGTCGCTCCGTCGTTCCTGCCCCCGCAGGACGCCCGCCATGGCGAGCGCGGTCGGGCTGGCCGCCTGCGCCGCCGCCGAAGCAGCCCGCAGCGTCGGCCAGACCGGCGCACGCGGCCGGCTGACAGGTCTGGCATTGGCGGGCTTAAGCCCCCCCGCCCGAAGAAAACTCAGATCCATGGGAAGGGGGTGTAGGGACGAAAGGATAAGGTCCGGTAAACTCCGGCCGCCGATCCGCATCACAAGGTGGAAAACCGGCTGGCAGCGCAGGCCCTGTGCGACTATATGCGCGGCCATGCAGCCTCAGTTTCAGCTTCCAGAGCCGCTCAGCGCGCGCAGGATCGTCGTTGCCATGTCAGGCGGGGTGGATTCGAGCGTGGTCGCCGCGCTCGCGGCGCGCACCGGGGCGGAAACGATCGGCGTGACGCTGCAGCTTTACGATCATGGCGCGGCGGTGGGACGCACGGGAAGCTGCTGCGCGGGACAGGATATACGCGACGCCCGGGCGGTCGCGGACCGGATCGGCATAGCCCACTACGTCTTTGATTATGAAAGCCGCTTCCGTGAATCCGTGATCGCCGACTTCGCCGATGAATATTTGGCGGGGCGCACCCCCATCCCCTGCGTCAAATGCAATATGGGGGTGAAGTTCACCGACCTGTTCCAGATCGCGCGGGATCTGGGCGCCGACTGCCTCGCCACCGGGCACTATGTTCGTCGCGTCGAGGGCCCGGCGGGCGCGGAACTTCATCGCGCGGCGGATCCGGCCCGCGATCAGAGCTATTTCCTCTTCGCCACGACTCAGGCGCAACTCGACTATCTGCGGTTTCCGCTGGGCGGCCTTCCCAAGCCGCAGGTGCGCGAGATCGCGGCCGAACTGGGCCTCGCCGTGGCCTTGAAGCCCGACAGCCAGGACATCTGCTTCGTGCCAGAGGGCGATTATGCGAAAATCGTCCGCAAGCTGCGCCCGGATGCCGACGAGGGCGGGCAGATCGTCCATGTCGACGGCCGAGTGATGGGCGCGCACAAGGGGCTGATCCACTATACGGTGGGCCAGCGCAAGGGGCTGGAGATCGGCGGTCAGGCAGAACCGCTCTATGTCGTGCGGCTGGACGCGGAGGGCCGGCGCGTGATCGTGGGCCCGAAGGCGGCGCTGGCGGTGTCGGCGGCGCGGCTTTTCGACATCAACTGGCTGGGCGGCGATTTCACGGGACCGCTGACCGCCAAGGTTCGGTCGATGGCGAAGCCGGTGCCCGCGCAACTCGACGGCGGCCGGCTGATCTTCGACGTGCCCGAATATGGCGTGGCGCCCGGGCAGGCGGCCGTGCTCTACGCAGGCGACCGGGTGCTGGGCGGCGGCTGGATCGACGCGACGGAAGGCGTGCTGCCCCAGGCGGCATGATCCGGTACGGACGCGCGGAGTGCCGGTCGCTGACGCCCGCCCAAACCTTGCCCTTTCGCGCCCCGCCAAGTAAGGCGCGCGGGTCATGACTCGTCCGCTTACCTTCGCCATCCCCAAGGGCCGCATCCTCGACGAAGCGCTGCCGATGCTCGCGCGCGCCGGCATTGAGCCGGAGGCGGAGTTTCACGACCCCAAGAGCCGCGCCCTGCGCTTCGCCACCAACCGGCCCGATGTGTCGATCATTCGCGTGCGCGCTTTCGACGTCGCGACCTTCGTTGCTCATGGCGCCGCGCAAATCGGCATCGTCGGTTCGGACGTTGTCGAGGAGTTCGACTATTCCGAACTTTATGCGCCCGTGGACCTCGACATCGGCCACTGCCGCCTGTCGATCGCGGAGCCGGTGGGTTTGGCCGACGAGGATGAGGCGGCGATGAGCCATGTTCGCGTGGCGACCAAATATCCCTATCTGACGCGCAAATATTATGAGGCGCTGGGCATCCAGGCCGAATGCGTCAAGCTTAATGGCGCGATGGAGCTGGCTCCCTCGCTGGGCCTGTCGCGGCGAATCGTCGATCTCGTCTCGTCGGGCGCGACGCTGAAGGCCAATGGCCTGGTGGAGACGCATGTGATCATGCAGGTGTCGGCGCGGCTGATCGTCAACCGGGCCGCCTACAAGATGCGCTCGGCCGAACTTGCGCCATTGGTCGAAGCCTTCCGCAAGGCCGTGGGAGGCAAGGATGCCGCGTGATATGTCCGTGGCGGGCGCAGAGGAGATGCGCTGATGCCCATGCGCCTCGCCACCACTGACGCCAATTTCGCCGTCGCCTTCACCGCGCTCGTCGACGCCCGGCGGGAGGCGGACGAAGATGTTTCGCGCGATGTCACTGCGATCCTCAAGGCGGTTCGCGCCGGGGGCGACGCGGCGCTCGCTGATTATACGAGCCGGTTCGACCGGCACGATCTGGACGCCAGCGGTTGGTCGGTCGGCCCGGCCGAGTGCCGGGCGGCGCTGGACGGCATTTCGACCGAGCTGCGCGATGCGCTGGAACTCGCGGCGGCGCGGATAACGACCTATCATGAAAAGCAGCGGCCGCAGGACAGCGACGGCGTCGATGCGGCAGGCGTTCGCCTGGGCGCGCGTTGGAGCGCCGTCGACGCAGCGGGCCTCTATGTTCCGGGCGGGCGGGCGGCCTATCCCAGTTCGCTGCTGATGAACGTCATCCCGGCCAAGGTGGCGGGCGTCCGGCGCATCACCATGGTGACACCCACCCCCAATGGCGCGATCAATCCACTGGTCCTGGCCGCCGCCAGCATCGCGGGGATAGAGGAAATCTGGCGCGTGGGCGGCGCGCAGGCGGTGGCCGCGCTCGCCTATGGCACGGACCGCATCAGGCCGGTCGATGTCATCACCGGCCCCGGCAACGCTTGGGTCGCGGAAGCCAAGCGCCAGCTTTACGGCGTGGTCGGTATCGACATGGTCGCGGGGCCATCCGAAATCGTGGTGGTGGCGGATGCGAAGAACGATCCCCACTGGATCGCCGCCGACCTGCTGAGCCAGTCGGAACATGATCCAACCAGTCAGTCCATTCTCTTCACCAACGATTCAGCCTTCGCCGATGTGGTGGCGGCAGCGGTCGACAGGCGCCTGCCGTTGCTGTCGACGCAGGCGGTAGCCGCGACCAGCTGGGCGGCCAATGGCGCTATCGTCCTGGTCCGCGACTTCGAAGAGGCGATGCCGCTGGTCGATCGTCTGGCGCCCGAACATCTGGAACTCGCGGTCGACGCGCCCGATGCGCTGTTCGCGCAGGTCCGTCATGCTGGCTCGGTCTTTCTGGGCCGGATGACGCCTGAGGCGGTGGGCGACTATGTCGCGGGTCCCAACCATGTGTTGCCAACCGGCCGCCGCGCTCGTTTCTCCTCCGGCCTGTCGGTCCTCGACTTCATGAAGCGCACCAGTTTCCTGAGCCTCGATGCCGCGGCGATCGCCGCCATCGGCCCTGCCGCCGTCGCGTTGGCGGAGGCGGAGGGGCTTCCGGCGCATGCCGCTTCGGTGGCGCTGCGGCTTCGCTAAATCCTCATCCGTTCGGTTCGAGCCTGTCGAGAACCGGATGCGCAGGGTTCTCGACAGGCTCGAACCGAACGGAATAGAAGATCGCATGAACGAACGCTCCAAATCCCGCTCCGCCGCGCGCCTCGCCGCCGTCCAGGCACTCTACCAGCTGGAGATGGAGGGCACGCCGCTTCATGTGCTGCTGCATGAATTCCACCAGCATCGTCTGGGCGCGACCATCGAAGACGTGACCTATGCCGACGCGGAGGAGAGTTTCTTCGACGATGTCGTGTCGGGCGTGGACAAGCGCAGGGCGGAGATTGACGGCTTGATCGGGGCGCGCCTGTCGCAGGGCTGGAGCCTGGAGCGGCTGGACAGGCCGATGCGGCAGATATTGCGCGCAGGCAGCTATGAACTGCTCGCCCGCAAGGATGTGGCGACGGGCACCGTGATCAGCGAATATGTCGATGTCGCCCATGCCTTCTATGACAAACGCGAGGCCGGATTCGTGAATGGGCTGCTCGACGCGGTGGCGAAGGACGTACGCAAATAAACACCGGCCTCCTGGACATCTCCGCGCCGACCTTGTCCGATGGCCTTTCTTCTCTAAGATTGGCGGCAGGCTCGCACGGGTCTGGCCCGAACGGATTTGCACGCCGATGTCCGCTGAATCGCGCTTCCTGACTCTGCTACGCCTGCTGGCGAACCATCCCGCGGCCCAGGGTTTGCAGGATGATGTCGCGGTCCTGGACGTGGGCGGCGCGCGCCTGATCCTGACCAGCGACACGATGGTCGAAGGGGTCCATTATCTGGCTCAGGATCCGCCGGCCGACGTGGGCTGGAAGCTGGCGGCCGTGAACCTGTCCGACCTCGCAGCCAAGGGCGCTCGGCCGCTTGGCTGCCTGCTCAACTATGCGCTGTCGGGGGACGACGGATGGGACGCGGCCTTCCTGGAAGGGCTGGGCGAGGCGCTTGGCCGCTATGGCATGCCGCTGCTGGGCGGCGACACGGTTAGCATGCCCCAGGGCGCCCCACGCAGCTACAGCCTCACCGCGATCGGCGAGGCGACGGGACAGGTGCCGGTCCGCGGCGGCGCCCAGAGCGGCGACAGGCTGTACGTCACCGGACCGGTCGGGGACGCGGGGGCCGGGCTCGACCTGCTGCGATCGGCGTCCAGCGCTTCGGGGCCGCTGATCGAGGCTTACCGTCGCCCGCGCCCGCGCGTCGTCGAGGGAGCACTGCTCGCCCCCCATGTCCATGCGATGATGGACCTGTCGGACGGCCTGCTGATCGACGCGACGCGCATGGGGCAGGCAAGCGGCCTCGGCGTGACGATCGATCATATCCCCCTGTCGCCCGCGCTTGAGGCGGCGCGTGGCGCGAGTACCGCCGTTCAGGTCGTGGCAGCGCAAGCAGGCGACGATTATGAACTGCTCTTCGCCCTTCCCCCCGGCGTCACGCCGCCGGTCCGCGCCATCCCGGTGGGACATTTGTCGGGCGGTGCGGGGCTGACGCTTCTCATCGATGGCGTGCCCATGCCGCTGCCCGACCGGCTTGGCTGGGAACATGGCTGAGCCGGTCGATCCAACCTCCTGATTCGCGGGACATCTCTACCCGCTTGACGCGGCCTGTCCGGCCTGTAGCTTGCCCTCACCTTTCGCAGCCCGGTGGGACGTCCATGACGTGCGTGACCTACGATGCTGATTGACGCGGTGCCTGATGCCGGATGCGTAAGTTCCGGCCGCCCGCTCCTATGTTCTTCGCCCGTCCGTCATTCCCTGCGGAACGGTCGATGACAGTGATAACAGGGGGAGAGGAAATTCCATGCAGATTGTCCATATCGCCATAGGGTGCGGCCTGCTGGCCCTGCTCTATGGATTGTTCACAAGTCGTCAGGTTCTGGCCGCATCGCCCGGCAATGAAACCATGCAGGCGATCGCGGGCGCGATCCAGGAAGGGGCAAAGGCCTATCTCAGCCGCCAATATATGACGATCGGCATGGTCGGTGCGGTCGTGGCGGCTCTGGTTTTCTATTTCCTCGGTGGGACATCGGCCATCGGCTTTCTGATCGGCGCGATCCTCTCGGGCGCGGCGGGCTTCATCGGCATGAACATATCAGTGCGCGCCAACGTCCGGACAGCCGAGGCCGCGCGCGGTACGTTGCAGAGCGGCCTGACGGTCGCTTTCCGTGCCGGCGCAATCACCGGCATGCTCGTCGCCGGGCTGGCGCTGCTCGCGATCAGCGTGTTCTTCTGGTATCTGACCGGTCCCGCCGGCCATGCGCCCGACGACCGGCTGGTGATCGATTCCCTGGTGGCGCTGGCTTTTGGCGCCAGCCTCATCTCCATCTTCGCCCGGCTTGGCGGCGGCATCTTCACCAAGGCGGCCGACGTCGGCGCAGACCTGGTCGGCAAGGTCGAGGCCGGCATTCCGGAGGATGATCCGCGCAATCCCGCGGTCATCGCCGACAATGTGGGCGACAATGTGGGCGACTGCGCCGGCATGGCTGCGGATCTGTTCGAAACCTATGTCGTGACCGTCGGCGCGACCATGGTGCTGACCGCGCTGCTGGTGAGCGGCGTCGACAATGTCTTCCTCAAGCAACTCATGTCGCTGCCGCTGATCGTCGGCGGCGTGTGCATCGTGACCTCGATCATCGGCACTTACATGGTCCGGCTCGGCTCCAGCCAGTCGATCATGGGCGCGCTCTACAAGGGCTTCTGGACGACCGCCATCCTGTCGATCCCGGCGCTCTACTTCGTGACCAGCTACACGCTGGGCGATCTGCACACCCGGTTCGGCACCGATCTGGACGGGCAGGGCGGCTATACCGGCATGGAGATTTTCTGGTCGATGATGGTCGGCCTGGGCGTCACCGGGTTGATCGTCTGGATCACCGAATATTATACCGGCACCAACTATCGCCCGGTGCGCAGCATTGCCCGCGCGTCCGAAACCGGCCACGGCACCAACGTGATACAGGGACTGGCGGTCAGCCTTGAAGCGACGGCCCTGCCGACGCTGGTGATCGTTGCCGGCATCATCATTTCCTACAGCCAGGCGGGCCTCATCGGCATCGCCTTCGCGGCGACCGCGATGCTGGCGCTGGCGGGGATGGTGGTCGCGTTGGACGCCTATGGTCCGGTCACCGACAATGCGGGGGGCATAGCGGAGATGTCGCACCTCGACGACAGCGTGCGTAGCAAGACCGATGCGCTCGACGCCGTAGGCAACACGACCAAGGCGGTGACGAAGGGCTATGCCATCGGGTCGGCAGGCCTCGCTGCCCTGGTTCTCTTCGGCGCCTATACGGAGGACCTGAAATACTACAACAGCGCGCTCGGCCTGACCGAGCCGGTCGATTTCAGCCTGTCCAACCCCTATGTCATCGTCGGCCTGCTGCTGGGGGCGCTGCTGCCCTATCTATTCGGAGCGATGGGAATGACCGCCGTCGGCCGGGCGGCCGGTGACGTCGTCAAGGATGTGCGCGAGCAGTTCGCAAACAACAGCGGCATCATGGCGGGAACATCCCGCCCCGATTACGCGCGTACCGTCGACTTGGTCACCCGCGCCGCGATCAAGGAGATGGTCGTGCCCAGCCTGTTGCCGGTGCTGGCGCCGATCGTCGTCTATTTCGCCATCTCGGCGGTAGCGGGCACTTCCAACGGTTTCGCGGCGTTGGGTGCCTTGCTGCTGGGCGTCATCGTCTCGGGCCTGTTCGTCGCCATTTCGATGACCTCGGGCGGCGGCGCGTGGGACAATGCCAAGAAGTTCATCGAAGACGGCAATCATGGGGGCAAGGGATCGGAGGCGCACAAGGCGGCCGTAACGGGGGATACAGTGGGCGACCCCTACAAGGATACCGCCGGTCCCGCGATCAATCCGATGATCAAGATCACCAACATCGTCGCACTGCTGTTGCTCGCGGCATTGGCTCACGCTGCCTGATCCTTCCTGACAGGTCTCACGAAGACCCCGCTTCCGGATCCGGAAGCGGGGTCTTCTTTTGACGAGAGCTCGGGATCGCGCCTTCCTCGATCTGCTTGCCCGCGCCTGCCTGACGGGCCTATAGGCCGGCGATGACCAGCGAACCGTTCCGCTCGCAACTGGCGGCGCTCGAAAAGCGCGGTCGGCTGCGTGCCTTGATGCCGCGTTCCGGGCGCGATTTCGCCTCCAACGATTATCTCGGCCTCGCCTCCGATCCACTCATCGGGCAAGCCGTCTCCGACGCGGTCGCCCGCGGCGTGCCGGTGGGATCGGGCGGATCGCGCCTGCTGCGCGGCAACGCGCCCGAGCATGAAGGGGTGGAGGCGAAGGCCGCCGCCTTTTTCCGTACCCAGGCCGCGCTGTTCCTCGCCAACGGCTTCGCTGCCAATCTTGCCCTGTTTTCCACCCTGCCGCAGCGCGGCGACCTGATCGTCGCAGACGAACTGATCCACGCCAGCGTCCATGATGGCATACGCCTGTCAAAGGCCGTCACTGTGTTCGCCCGGCACAATGACGTTCAGAGCTTCGCGGACCTCATCGTCGCCTGGCGAGCGGAAGGGGGCAAGGGCCGGGTCTGGATAGCCGTCGAAACGCTGTATTCGATGGACGGCGACATGGCGCCGCTCAGCGATCTCGCCCGCCTCGCGGCCAAGCACGACGCCATGCTGATCCTGGACGAGGCTCATGGCACCGGCGTGTTCGGCCCGGCCGGCCGGGGCTTGTCGGCCGGTCTCGACGGGCTGCACAATGTCGTCACGCTGCATACCTGCGGCAAGGCGATGGGGGTGGAGGGCGCGCTGATCTGCGGGCCGCGCCTGATCATCGACTATCTGATCAACCGCGCCCGGGCCTTCATCTTCTCGACCGCGCCGTCGCCCTTGATGGCGATCGCCGCCTCCGCCGCGATCGACCGAATCGAACAGGCGGACGATTTGCGGGCACGCCTCATGACGCTGCGCGTTGATGCCGCCGAAAGCATCTGCGCGCCGCTGGGCCTCCCGGCGCCGCGCAGCCAGATCGTGCCCGTCGTCCTGGGAGAAGACCGCCGCGCCATGGCTGCCGCCGCCGCGTTGCAGGAGGCAGGTTTCGACGTGCGGGGAATCCGCCCGCCGACGGTTCCCTCGGGGACCAGCCGGCTGCGCATATCCCTCACCCTCAATGTCGGGCGCGCCGACGTGGCCGCGCTGGGCGAACAGTTGCGGAGGATATTGGCATGAGCAGCTTCATTGTCACCGGCACCGACACCGGCATCGGCAAGACCGTTTTTGCTGCAGGGCTCGCCGGCCTCCTGGGCGCTTCCTATTGGAAGCCGGTCCAGGCGGGGCTGGACCCCGAAGGCGACAAGGAAAGCGTCGCCCGCCTGTCGGGCCTGCCGCCCGAACGCATCCTGCCCGAAGCGTACCGCCTCACCACGCCCGCCTCGCCGCACCTCGCCGCGCGGATCGATGGCGTGGAGATCAGCCTCGATCGGCTCGCGCTGCCGCGGGTGGACGGTCCGCTGGTGGTCGAAGGCGCCGGCGGCGTACTGGTGCCGTTCA
Source organism: Sphingobium sp. (assembly GCA_035281605.1). Lineage (GTDB taxonomy): Bacteria > Pseudomonadota > Alphaproteobacteria > Sphingomonadales > Sphingomonadaceae > Sphingobium. The sequence continues at coordinate 222 of DATEDR010000002.1, read as the reverse complement.
GCGAGACGCTATTGATGGCGGATCTGTTCGCGCATTGGGGCGCCCCCGTGATCCTGTGCGCGCGGACCAGCCTGGGCACGATCAATCACAGCCTGCTCAGCATAGAGGCGCTGCGCAACCGTGGCGTGCCGATCGCTGGCATCGCCTTCATCGGCGATCCACATGCGGAAAACGAACGGATCATCCCGCAACTGGGCAAGGTGGTCTCGCTGGGGCGCCTGC
>DATEDR010000001.1:0-4135 GCA_035281605.1 Sphingobium sp. | reverse complement strand
TATTGCCTCACCGAACCGTCCTCAGGCTCCGACGCGGCGTCGCTCAAGACCCGGGCGGTCAAAGATGGCGACGACTATGTCGTGTCGGGCTCCAAGGCCTTCATCTCGGGTGGCGGCGAGAATGAGATTTACCTGACCATGGTCCGGACTGGCGAGGATGGGCCGAAGGGCATCACCGCGCTGGTCATCGAAAAGGACATGAAGGGGGTCAGTTTCGGCGGCCAGGAGAAGAAGCTCGGCTGGCATTCGCAGCCCACCGCGCAGGTCAATTTTGACGAGGTCCGGGTGCCCGTCGCCAACCGCGTCGGCGGCGAGGGCGAAGGATTCCGCATCGCGATGATGGGTTTGGACGGCGGACGGCTGAACATCGGCGCCTGCTCGCTGGGCGGCGCGCAGCGCTGCATCGAGGAGGCTGTGCAATACACTAAGGATCGCAAGCAGTTCGGGCAGAGCATCGCTGATTTCCAGAACACGCAGTTCACGCTCGCCGACATGGTCACCGAACTGGAAGCCGCGCGCAGCCTGCTCTACGCCGCCGCCGTCAAGGTGACGGAGAATGCGCCCGATAAGACGCGCTTCGCCGCCATGGCCAAGCGGTTCGCGACCGATACGGGGTCATCGGTCGTCGATCGGGCGCTTCAGCTGCACGGCGGCTACGGCTATCTGATGGATTATCCCATCGAGCGTTTCTGGCGCGACCTGCGCGTCCATTCCATCCTGGAAGGCACCAATCAGGTCATGCGCATGGTCATCGCTAAGGACATGCTGCGGCCATGAGTGACGACGTCCTGATATTCCGGGAGGCCCAGGTCGGCCGGATTCGCCTGAACCGGCCCAAGGCGTTGCATGCGCTGACGCCCGGCATGTGCGAGGCGATCAATCAGGCCCTGCTGGCATGGCGTGCCGATCCGGAGGTCATGGCGGTGATGATCGACCATGCGGAGGGGCGTGGCTTCTGCGCGGGCGGCGACATCGCGCTGATCGCCAGCAGCGCCAAGGCCGACTGCGCGGAAGCGGAGCGGTTCTTTCACGTCGAGTACCGGATGAATCACCTGCTGTTCGTCTATGAAAAGCCGATCGTGGCTTTCGTCGACGGCATCGTGATGGGCGGCGGCGTGGGCCTGTCGCTGCCCTGCGCCTATCGCGTCGCGACCGAGCGGACGATGTTCGCCATGCCCGAAACCGGAATTGGCCTGTTCCCCGACGTGGGCGGCGGTTGGTTCCTGCCGCGCCTGCCGGGCCGGATTGGCACCTGGCTGGCGGCGACCGGATCGCGCATCAACGGCAGCGACTGCCTGAACACCGGGATCGCTACCCATTATCTGTCATCCGAGAAGCTGGAGGCGGTGAAGCAGGAGATACTGGCCGATCCCGCCAGCCTCTCCGCGATACTCGACGCAACGGCCGAAGCACCGCCCCCGTCCGAACTGGCGGCCCGGCGCGCCGACATCGACCGGCTGTTCGCCGGCCCGCGGCTGGAGGACATCACCGCCGCGCTGGAAGCGGACAATTCGGAGTGGGCGCAAAAGCAGCTGTCCACGCTTGCGACCAAATCGCCGCAGACCGTGAAGGTGGCGCTGCGCCAGTTGAAGGAGGGGGCCGCCTTCGCCGATTTCGCCGACAATATGCGCAACGAATATCGGATTGCCTGCCATGTCATACGCCGCCCCGACTTCATCGAGGGCGTGCGGGCGGTGATCTTCGACAAGGACAATGCGCCGCGCTGGAATCCCGCCAGGGCGGAAGACGTAAGCGACGCGCTGATCGATTCGCTCTTCGCGCCCCTGTCCGCGGACCGGGAATGGACGCCTCTGCCAGGACTGGAGAATTGATCCGATGAGCTATGAAACCATCCTTGTTGAAAAGCGCGATGCGGTCACGCTGGTCACGATCAACCGTCCGCAGGCGCTGAACGCGCTCAACGGGCAAGTGCTGGCCGATCTGACCAGCGTCTTCGCCGCCTATGATGCCGATCCTTCGCAGCGTTGCCTGGTGCTGACCGGCAGCGGGGAAAAGGCATTCGCTGCCGGCGCGGACATCAAAGAAATGGCGGACAAGCCTGCGGCCGACTTTTTCCTGGAGGATTTCTTTTCCGGCTGGCAGTCCCACGTCGTCGCGACGCGCAAGCCGTGGATCGCGGCTGTAGCGGGCTTTGCGCTGGGTGGCGGATGCGAACTCGCGATGATGGCCGATTTCATCATCGCTGCCGATACGGCGAAGTTCGGCCAGCCTGAAATTAAGCTGGGCGTGGCGCCCGGCATGGGCGGATCGCAGCGGCTGACGCGCGCGGTGGGCAAGGCCAAGGCCATGGAAATGTGCCTGACCGGCCGCATGATGGGTGCGGAGGAAGCCGAACGCAGCGGGCTGGTGGCGCGCATCGTTCCTGCCGCCGACCTGTTGCAGGACGCGCTTGCGACCGCGGCCACCATCGCGTCGATGCCCCCGATGGCGGTCATGGTGAACAAGGAGATGGTGAACATCGCCTTCGAAACCGGGCTGGCCCAGGGCCTCCTCACCGAACGGCGGATGTTCCAGATCCTGACCGCGACGGAAGACAAGATGGAAGGCATGGCCGCCTTTGTCGAAAAGCGGCCGGGCAACTGGAAGGGCCGCTGACCGGCGGCTGCTTTTCCGTAAATTTACAGGATCGAAGGAACAGGCAATGAGCATGACCATCGCTTTCATCGGGCTGGGCAACATGGGCGGGGGCATGGCCGTGAACCTGCTCAAGAACGGATATTCCGTTCGCGCCTTCGACCTGTCCGAAGCCGCGCTTGCCAAGGCGGAATCGGCAGGAGCCCATCGCGCTCAAAGCGCCGCCGACGCCGTGACGGGAGCGGATGCGGTCGTTTCCATGCTGCCGGCCGGCAAGCATGTCGAGGGGGTCTATACCGGTGAGATTTTCGACGCGGCCAAACCGGGCGCACTGTTCCTCGACTGTTCGACCATCGACGTCGCGACCGCCCGCCGGGTGATCGCCGCCGCAACCGAAAAAGGGTTCGAGATGGTCGACGCTCCGGTCTCCGGCGGCATCGCGGCGGCCAGCGGCGGGACGCTCACCTTCATGGTGGGTGGCGAAGACGAGGCCTTCGCCAAGGCCAAGCCGATCCTGTCGGCCATGGGCAAGACCGTGATCCACGCCGGCGCGGCTGGCGCGGGCCAAGCGGCGAAGATCTGCAACAACATGCTGCTGGGCGCGAGCATGATCGCCACCTGCGAAGCCTTCGTCCTCGCAAAAAAGCTGGGTCTCGACCTCCAGACATTCTTCGACATCTCGTCGAAGGCCAGCGGGCAGAATTGGTCGATGACCAGCTATTGCCCGGTGCCTGGTGTCGGGCCCGAAACGCCTGCCGATCGTGATTATCAAGGTGGCTTTGCGGCTGCGCTCCAGCTCAAGGACCTGAAGCTCGCGCTGGACGCGGCGCAATCGGTTAATGCCAGTGTCCCGATGGCGGCCGCGGCGGAGGCGCTCTACCAGATCTACACCAACAACGGCAGCGGAAGCCGCGATTTTTCCGGCATCATTCAGATGTTCGAGGGAACTCCGGAAGCGAACTGATGACCGAGAAGCTGACGCTGGATCAGTGGGCCGCTGCTGCCTCCAAGGAGGTGAAGGGCAAGGATTTGAACTGGGAGACCCCTGAGGGGATCGTGGTGAAGCCGCTCTACACGGCGCAGGATGTGACGGTCGATCCGGGCCTGCCCGGTTTCGCGCCGTTCACGCGCGGGGTGCGCGCGTCCATGTATGCGGGGCGTCCCTGGACCGTCCGGCAATATGCGGGCTTTTCGACCGCCGAGGAATCCAACGCCTTCTACCGGCGCAACCTGGCGGCGGGGCAGAAGGGGCTGAGCGTCGCCTTCGACCTTGCCACCCACAGAGGCTATGACAGCGACCATCCCCGCGTCGTCGGCGATGTCGGCAAGGCGGGCGTGGCGATCGACACGATCGAGGACATGAAGATCCTGTTCGACGGCATCCCGCTCGACAAGATGTCCGTCAGCATGACCATGAACGGCGCGGTGATCCCGATCCTGGCCTTCTTCATCGTCGCGGGCGAGGAGCAGGGGGTCGAGCGCAAGCTGCTCGACGGGACCATTCAGAACGACATTCTGAAGGAGTTCATGGTCCGCAACA